>NZ_BAAATK010000025.1:0-97050 GCF_039533365.1 Streptomyces glaucus | reverse complement strand
GCGCGGGCGGGGACGCCGCCGGCGCGCGGCCGCCCGGCGGGGCCGCCGCCGGGCGGCATCCGGAAGGCGCCGCCGTACGGCGGGCAGCCGCCGCGGTGCGCGCGCACGGCCCGGCCGGACGACAAGTGGACGAAGAGCGAGCGGGCCCGTCCGCGGGCCCCCGCTTCGGGAAAGGACATCGAACGATCATGCGTATCGCGTTTCTGGTCGCGCCCGAGGGCGTGGAGCAGGTCGAGCTGACCGAGCCGTGGCAGGCGGCGAAGGACGCGGGTCACGAGCCCGTGCTCGTCTCCACGGAGCCCGGTGAGATCCAGGCCTTCAACCACCTCGACAAGGCGGACACCTTCCCCGTCGACGAGGTCGTGGGCGAGACCTCGGCCGACTCGTTCGGCGGGCTGGTGCTGCCCGGCGGGGTCGCCAACCCCGACTTCCTGCGGATGGACGACAAGGCCGTGGCGTTCGTCCGGGACTTCTTCGACCAGGGCCGCCCGGTGGCCGCGATCTGCCACGCCCCCTGGACGCTGGTCGAGGCGGACGTCGTACGGCGCCGGGTGCTCACCTCCTGGCCCAGCCTGCAGACCGACATCCGCAACGCGGGCGGCACCTGGGTCGACGAGCAGGTGAAGGTCTGCGACGGCGGTCCGAACCGCCTGATCACCAGCCGCAAGCCGGACGACCTGAAGGCGTTCTGCGAGACCTACCTCGCGGAGTTCGCGAAGGCCGGCGGCTGACCGGCGGCGATCCGCCCTCCTGTCCCCGGCCGGGCCCGGGGGCCCGTGCGCTCACCGGCGCACGGGCCCCCGGGCCCGCGGCCCGTCAGGTGCCGGGAGTGGCCGACTCCCCGGCGGTGCGTTCCCGGGCCCCCTCGCGGGTGCGGCCCGCGGCGACCGGGCGCCGGGGGTTGCGCCGCAGGTACTCGCCCTCCAGTTGGGCCATGCGCTCGTTGTGGGCGCGCAGCGCGTCGTTGGAGCCGTACAGCAGCGTGTCGTGGCGTGTGCGATGGATGGTCTCCAGCTCCCGCATGAGCTGCTGGTCGTCCAGCCGGGCCGGGTCCACCCCGGTCGCGGTGATCTCCCGCTCGTCGTGTTCGTTCATGCGGCCCGGGTACCCGCCCGGCGCGCGCCGGCACCCCCGGGCGGCGTCCGGGAGAAAGCCGGGGCCTTCGCACACCCCCTGCGCGAGCACCCGGGCCTCCGGGCCCTCGCGTGCACCGGTCCCTGTCGGCGCCCGGAGGGCGCCCCGCGCGGCCGACGGCCGGGCCGCCTCGCCGGAAACGGCCCGGCGCGGCGCGCCCGCGGGGTCACCGGGCGCGTTCCACGCGCCGTTCGTCCCACACCGGCTGCGGTGTCTCGCGGACCCGGCCGTCGCCGCCGAAGACCAGGAAGCGGTCGAAGGAGCGGGCGAACCAGCGGTCGTGGGTGACCGCGAGGACCGTGCCGTCGAAGGCCTCCAGGCCCTCCTGGAGGGCTTCGGCGGACTCCAGGTCGAGGTTGTCGGTCGGCTCGTCGAGGAGCAGCGCCGTGGCGCCCTGCAGCTCCAGCAGCAGGATCTGGAAGCGGGCCTGCTGGCCGCCGGAGAGCCGGTCGAAGGTCTGCTCGGCCTGGCCGGTCAGCTCGTAGCGGCGCAGCCTCGACATGGCGGCGCCCCGGTCCTGGGAGTGCTCCTTCCACAGGATCTCCAGGAGGGTGCGGCCCTGCAGCTCGGGGTGCGCGTGCGTCTGGGCGAAGTGGCCGGGCACCACGCGCGCCCCGAGCCGCCACCGCCCGGTGTGCGCGACGTCCTCGCCGGCCAGCAGGCGCAGGAAGTGCGACTTGCCGGAGCCGTTGGAGCCGAGGACGGCGACGCGCTCGCCGTAGTACACCTCCAGGTCGAACGGCTTCATCAGGCCGGTGAGTTCCAGACCCTCGCAGGTCAGGGCCCGTACGCCGGTGCGGCCGCCCTTGAGCCGCATCCTGATGTCCTGCTCGCGCGGCGGCTCCGGCGGCGGGCCGGCCTCCTCGAACTTGCGCAGCCGGGTCTGGGCGGCCTGGTAGCGGGACGCCATCTCGTGGCTGACGCTGGCCGCCTGGCGCAGGTTCAGCACCAGCTTCTTCAGCTGGGCGTGCTTCTCGTCCCAGCGTCTGCGCAGCTCCTCGAAGCGGGCGAAGCGTTCGCGCCGGGCCTCGTGGTAGGTGGCGAAGCCGCCGCCGTGCACCCAGGCGTCGGCGCCGGCGGGGCCCGGTTCGAGGGAGACGATGCGCTGGGCGGCGCGGGCGAGCAGTTCCCGGTCGTGCGAGACGAACAGCACGGTCTTGCGGGTCTCGGCGAGCCTGTCCTCCAGCCAGCGTTTGCCGGGGACGTCGAGGTAGTTGTCGGGTTCGTCGAGCAGCAGGACCTCGTCCGTGCCGCGCAGCAGCGCCTCCAGCACCAGCCGCTTCTGCTCGCCGCCGGACAGGGTGCGCACCTGGCGCCACTGCGCCCTGTCGTACGGCACGCCGAGCGCGGCCGTGGTGCACATGTCCCACAGCGTCTCGGCCTCGTAGCCGCGGGCCTCGGCCCAGTCGGCGAGGGCCTGCGCGTACCGCATCTGGGCGGCCTCGTCGTCGACGGTCATGACGGCGTGCTCGGCCTCGTCGACGGCGCGGGCCGCCTGGCGGATCCGGGGCGGTGCGACGGACACGAGCAGGTCCCGTACGGTCGTGTCGTCCCGTACGGAGCCCACGAACTGCCGCATCACGCCGAGCCCGCCGCCGACGGCGACCGAGCCGCCGTGCGGCTTCAGCTCGCCCGCCAGTATCCGCAGCAGGGTGGTCTTCCCGGCTCCGTTGGGCCCGACCAGGGCCGTGACGGTCCCCTCTCCGGCCCGGAAGGACACATCGCCGAGCAGCGTCCTCCCGTCGGGGAGGTGGTACTCCAGGTGTGCTGCTTCGAGATGGCCCATGACCGGCGATTCTGTGCCGTCCGCCGGCGGGGGGCAACCGCTTTTCGGCCGGGCGCGCTCCGCTCCGGGCGGCTCCGGTCCCCGGTCGGCCCGGCCCCGCGGCGGCCCGCAGGAAACGCCTTCCGCCGGGTAGGCGGGGGGCATGAGCCCCGACGTCGACCTCACCGTGCCGACCCCCGGCCCGCGTCCCGTCCGCGACCGTCTCCTCGCTCTGGACCGCCGTCTGTTCGAATCCGTCGCCGCCCGGCACTGGCCCGGCGCCGATCCGCTGCTGCCCCGGCTGAGCCGCGGCGCCAACCACGGTGTGCTGTGGTTCGCGACGGCCGCCGCGCTGGCCGCGACGCGCACGCCGCGGGCCCGTCGCGCGGCGGCCCGCGGCCTCGCCTCCCTCGGACTGGCCTCCCTGACCATCAACACCCTCGGCAAGCGCACGGTCCGCCGCGCCCGCCCCCTGCTGGACCCGGTGCCGCTGGTCCGCCGGCTGAAGCGGCAGCCGTTCACCACGTCCTTCCCGTCCGGCCACGCCGCGTCGGCCGCCGCGTTCGCCACCGGGGTCGCCCTGGAGTCGCCGGCCTGGGGCGCCGCCGTCGCCCCGGTGGCCGGCGCGGTCGCCCTCTCCCGCGTCTACACCGGCGTCCACTTCCCCAGCGACGTCCTGGCCGGCGCGGCCCTGGGCGCGGGCGCCGCCCTCGCCGTGCGCGGCCTGGTGCCGACCCGCATCCCGGCCGTCCCGCCGGCCCGGCCCCACGCCGGCGCCCCGGCGCTGGCGGACGGCGAGGGCCTGGTCCTCGTCGCCAACACGGGCGCCGGCAGCGCCGAGCGGGCCGGCGCCGTACGGGACGCGCTGCCGCGCGCGGAGGTCGTCGAGTGCGATCCGGCGGACGTGCCGGCCGAGCTGGAGAAGGCGGCGGCCCGCGCCCGGGTGCTCGGCGTGTGCGGCGGCGACGGCACGGTGAACACGGCCGCCGCGATCGCCCTGCGGCACGGCCTGCCGCTCGCCGTCCTGCCCGGCGGCACCCTCAACCACTTCGCCCACGACCTGGGCGTGGAGGACGTGCGCGGCCTGGCGCGGGCGGTGCGGCGGGGCGACGCCGTGCGGGTGGACGTGGGGCGGTTCGCCTCCCGCGGGGCCGAGGGCGTCTTCCTCAACACGTGCAGCCTGGGCGTGTACCCGGAGCTGGTGCGCGAGCGGGGCCGCTGGTCGCACCGGATCGGCGGCTGGCCGGCCGGGGTGCTCGCGGCGCTGCGCGTCCTGCGCGCCGGCCGGCACCCGCTGGAGGCGCAGGTGCGGGGGCGGCCCCGTCCCCTGTGGCTGCTGTTCGCCGGCAACGGCACCTACCACCGGGTGGGCCTCGCCCCGGGGCGCCGGCTGGACCTGGCGGACGGCCTGCTGGACGTCCGGGTGGTGCACGGCGGCCGCAGGCCCGCGGCGCGGCTGCTGGCCGCGGCCCTCGCCGGCCCGCTGACCCGCTCCCCCGCCCACGCGGCGGTGCAGGTGGGCCGGCTGCGCCTGACCGGCGTCGCGCCCGGCACGCTCCTCGCGTACGACGGGGAGGTCACCGAGGTGCACGGCGAGGTGGTCCTGGAGAAGCTGCCCGGGGCGCTCACGGTGTACCGGCCGCTGCCCCGCGGCTGACCCCGCCACCGGCCGCCGGTCCGGACCCGACCCCCCGTCAGTCCACATGGCGGGACAGCGGTCTCATCATGCGACCGAAGGGCGGTACGGTGGCCCCACCGCCGGAGGGGGCCGCCAGCGCCCCGCGCACCGGCGCGACACGAGGCCGGGAAGGGGCTCAGCCATGCCGAAGCCGCAGGAGACCGCCGTCTACACGCACGGGCACCACGCGTCCGTGCTGCGTTCGCACACCTGGCGCACCGCCGCCAACTCCGCGGCGTACCTGCTCGGTTCGCTCAAACCCCACATGAAGATCCTGGACATCGGCTGCGGCCCGGGCACGATCACCGCCGACCTGGCGGAGCTGGTCCCCGACGGACACGTCACCGGCGTCGACCGGGCGCCGGAGGTCCTGGACCCGGCCCGGGCCACGGCGGCCGAACGCGGGCTGACCAACGTCGACTTCGCGGTCGCCGACGTCCACGCCCTGGACTACCCCGACGACACCTTCTGCGTGGTCCACGCCCACCAGGTGCTGCAGCACGTGGGCGACCCGGTGCGGGCCCTGCGCGAGATGAGGCGGGTGACGAAGCCGAACGGGTTCATCGCCGTCCGCGACTCGGACTACGCGGCCATGACCTGGTACCCCGCGTCCCCGGGGATGGACGACTGGCTGGACCTGTACCGCCGGGTGGCCCGCGCCAACGGCGGGGAGCCGGACGCCGGACGGCGGCTGAAGTCCTGGGCGCTGCAAGCGGGGCTCACCGACGTCACCGCGACCTCCAGCACGTGGACGTTCTCCACCGCGGCGGAACGCGCGTGGTGGAGCGGCCTGTGGGCGGAGCGCACCGTGGCGTCGGCGTACGCGCGGCGGGCCGTCGAAGGCGGCCACGCGACCGCGCAGCAGCTGCGGGCCGTGTCCGAGGCGTGGCGGGAGTGGGGGCGGCGGGAGGACGGCTGGTTCAGCGTGCTGCACGGCGAGATCCTCTGCCGCGAACGCTCCTGAAGCCGGTCCGCCGGGAGATCCGCACAGCAGGAGGTTCCCCGCGGTTGCCGTCCTGCCGTGCTCTCCGGCGCCGACCCTGTCCGGCGCCGGCTTCGCGGCCGGACCGCTGGGGCGGGGCGCGCCGGCCGTCCCGGTCCCGCGGCTGCCGGGACTCCTGCCGCGCGGCACGACCACGGTCGGCAAAAAGGGGCCGTCGGCAAGAAGCCGACGAGAAGGGATCGCCGGCACAGGGGGCGGATCCGGCCCGGGACCGGATCCCCGCGCTTCCCGGCCCCCGCCGCGGAGTCCCGCGAGGGGCGCGGGGCGGAGGACGCGAGGGGGGTTCAGTCCCGGGGCAGCAGCGGTCCGAGCGGCCCGAGATCCAGGTTCAGGTCCTCGGGCCGCAGCCCGTAGCGCTCGCGCAGCTCGGACATGCGGTCCTCCAGGAGCATCAGGGTGAGCCCGATCCGCTCCTCCTGCTCCTCGGTCAGGTCGCCGGCGTCGAAACGGCGCAGCGCCTGCCGCTCCATGAGCTGGCGCAGCAGCTCCACGACGGTCAGCACGAGCTTGACCAGGTCCCGCTCGACGGTGTCGGGCTCCAGGTCCAGCCGGTTGCGGCGGGATTCGGTCACGTCAGTCTCCCCACGGCGACGGAACCTGCGCGTTCACCGAGCTGATCAGGGCGTTCAGATCGATGCGGACGAGATCCACGTCCGCGATGCGCAGGGTGAGGTCCCCCGTGATGACGACCCCGCCGGCCAGCAGCCGGTCGAGCAGGTCCACGAGGGCCACCTCGCGGCGTTCGACGACGGTCACGTCCCCTCCTCCGCGGATCCGGCGGACGGCTCGGCGGGCCCCGCGGCCCGCCCGGCCCTTTGCGCCTCCTCGGCCCTGCCGGCTTCGCCGGCTTTCCCGGCCTCCGCGGTCTCCGCGGTGCCCTCGGCCTCCGCGAAGGAATAGGCCGCCCAGGGACCGGTGAGTTCCACCCGCATCCCGGACGCGTCGTCCTTCGTCCGGTCCACCAGTTCCACGAACTCCTCGGAGTCGGACCGGGGCACGAGGTAGGCGGCGTTGAGCACGTTCCGTCCCGCCGCCCCGGAGAGCACCGCGTTCTGCGGCGCGTGCAGCCGGGAATCGGCGGCATACGCGGAGAGCCGCTCGTGCAGCCGGGTGGCGAAGGTCTCCGCCTGCTGCCACATGTCCTCCCGGGCCCGCGTCTGCATACGCCGCCGCCGCAGGTAGTCCCGGCCCGACGCGGCCTTCGCCGGTTCCGCCGGGGGCGGGCCGGTGGACGCCTCGGGGTCCGTCTCGGCGTACACCTTCACCCCCCATTCCACCTTTCCCTCCAGGCGGTCCAGGGTGCGCCGGAAGTCCTCCTCACGGGCCTCGATCATCATCCGCACCCCGCTGTCGTCGCGGAAGACGGTGCCGAGCCGCAGCGGCAGCGGGGTGGTGACGGTGGTGAGCGCGTCGATCACGCCCTGGTGGGCGCGGGCCGTCGCGGAGAGCCAGTCGAGGTCCTCCAGGTGCGCGCGCAGCGGCTCCTCGGAGAAGTCCGCCTCGGGCACGTGGCTGACGACGGCGACCAGCCCGTGATGGATCAGCGTCCTGGGCGGGTCGCCCGCCACCCCCGACAGCTGGGCCTGGAGCGGTGTGCCGAAGGGGTGGCAGACGGCGTAGACGTACCGCAGTCCGGTCATGGTGTCTCCTTCTCCACGCGTCCCGTCTCCAGTTGCTCCAGCCGCGCCAGCCGTTCACGCAACTCGGCGTTCTCCCGGGCGAGTTCGTCGCGGCGGGCCCGCGAGGACAGCGCCGGGTCGCTCTCCCACCAGTCGATGCCCATCTCCTTCGCCTTGTCGACGGAGGCGACGATGAGGCGCAGCTTGATGGTGAGGAGCTCGATGTCGAGCAGGTTGATGCGGATGTCGCCCGCGATGACGACCCCCTTGTCCAGCACCCGCTCCAGGATGTCGGCGAGGTTGGCACCGCTGCTGGGTCCGTAGGGCTCGGGCAGGCGACTCGGCGTGGTCATCGGCGGCTCCCGCCCTCGGCGTCCTCGGCGTCCTCGGCGTCCTCGGCGTAGGCGTCCTCGTCCTCCTCTTCCTCGTAGGCGTCCTCGTCGTCGGCGTCCTCGTCGTCGGCGTCCTCGTCGTCGGCGTCCTCGCCCTCGTCCTCGTAGTCGCCCTCGGCCTCGTCCTCCGCCCGGTCGTCCTCGTCCTCGTACTCGTCCTCGTCCTCGTACTCGTCCTCGTCCTGGTACTCGTCCTCGGGGGCCTCCTCGTCCTCCGGTTCTTCCTCGGGCCCGCCCCCGGGCTGCTCCTCGGACTCCTCCTCGGCGAGCGCGTCCTCGTGGCTGCGGACGACCTCGCCGTCGCGGATCTCGCCGCGCCAGCCGTCCTCCGCCTCGCCCTTGAGGGTGATGAACCGGGCGAAGTTCTTCAGGTCGAGCCGGGCCCGGCGGCCCTGGGCGCGCCAGAGGTTGCCGGTCTTCTCGAACAGGCCCGTCGGGTAGTACTCGATGACCAGCAGGACGCGGGTGAGGTTGTCGGCGAGCCGGTGGAAGGAGACCACGCCCTTCGTCGTGCCCTTGGCGCCCTCGGAGGTCCAGGCGATCCGGTCGTCGGGCACCTGCTCGGTCGTGGTCGCCTTCCAGCTGCGGTTGGACCAGAAGACCTTCAGCTGCCAGTCGGAGGTCGTGTCGTCGGCGCGGTTCGCGCTCCTGACCCCCTTGGCAAAGGTGCTGAAGTCCTGGTACCGGGTCCACTGGTCGTACGCGGTGCGCAGCGGCACGCCCACGTCGATGTGCTCGATGATCACGGTGGGCTTGGCGCCGGCGCCGCCCCTGCGCCTGCCCTTGCCGCCGCCGAGGTTCTTCAGCGCGCCGAGCACGTTGTCCTTGACGTGCGAGGCGCCGGCGCCCAGCGCGGAGCGCACCGGGCCCTTGCCCTCGGCGAGTCTGCGGCCGGTGTCGAGAGCGAGCCTGCCGAAGCCCGGGCTGTTGCCCTCGGCGATGTCGTTCAGCTTGACGGTGGTCTCGCCGAGCTTGCGGCCGACGCCCATGAGCGCGCGCTGGGCCTGGGCGGCGAGGTACTCCTGCACCTCCGCCTTGAGCCGCTCGGCGGCCTCGCTGTGCGCCAGGTCGCCGAGCGGGTTCTTCGTCGCTCCGCGGGCCGCGGAGGCCGCGGATCCGAGGGTCTCGGCCATCACTCACCCCCGTCCTTCGACGGCCGGGTCCGGCCGGCCGTCTTCCTGACGGCCTTCTTGGCCGCCGCGGTCTTCCTCGCCGCCGTCTTCCTGGCGGGCGCCTTCCCCGCGGCGGCCTTCTTGGCCGCCGCGGTCTTCCTGGCCGTCCCGCCGCGCGGCCCGGCCTTCTCCGCGGATTCCTCCGCCGTCCCGTCCCGCGGCTCCTCGTCCCCGGCGTCCGGGGACTTCTCCGCGGTCTCGTCCGACGCGTCCGGGCCACGGTCCGACGCCCCGGCCGCCACGCCGGAGAGCTGGTCGCGGACCTGGGCGGTACGGCCGTGCAGACGGTCGGCGAGCGCGTCGAGCTGCCGCTCCAGCATGGCGCCCGAGGCCGCCTTGCCGACGCCGCGCAGATCCTGGCGCAGCTGGTCCCCGATCTCCTTGAACTGCGGGTTGTTCTGCAGCTGCTGGTTCACCAGCCCCGCGACCGCCCGCGGGCTCAGCTTCATCCGCCGGCCCGCCGCGAACGTGCCGACGGCGAACGCCAGCTTCATCTTCCTCGTCCGTCCGAGGACGTATCCGGCCCCTACCGCGAGGCCCAGTCCCACTCGGTTCATGGTGCCGTCCCGTTGCCCGTTCCCGCGCTCGCGCGCGACGCGACCTCCAGCCGGTCGAGGAGCTCGTCCTCCAGCCGGTCGAATTCCTCCTCGGTGATCTCCCCGGCCTCCAGCTGCTCCTCCAGGCGGGCCAGTTCGGCCCGCACGGTGGCCGGGTCGTAGTAGATCCGCTCGGCCTCCTGGATCACCTGCCGGATGGCCCAGGCGCCGCCGCGCACCGGGGCGAACGGCAGCAGCAGCACCTCCGAGATCAAGCCCACGTCCTCACCCCGCTCCGGCGTCCGCACCGCCGGCCGCGGTGCCCGCCGGCTCGGCCGGGCCGGGCTCGACGAAACTGTACGGAGGCAGCGGGCCGTTCACCCGCACCTCCAGGTGCGGCAGGTCCTTGCGGGCCTGCTCCACGGCGGCCAGGAAGTCCTCCGCCGCCTCACGATCCACCAGGAACGACACGTTGGCGAGCCAGCCCGTGGACTCGGGGCCCACGCTCACGGCCTCCGCGGCCGGTTCCAGGGCGCCCCGCAGCGCGTCGGCGTCCCCGGCCTCCTTGGCCTTGACGGCGGCCGCGACCATCTCGCCGAGGCGGATCTTGTCCTCGTAACTGCCGCCGCCGGCCTTCCGGTTGGCCTCCGCCAGCGAGCGGATCTCCGGGCTCTCGGCCATCACCCGGTGCAGCACGGCCTCCTCGACGTGGTTGGCCTTGATGTTGTACTCGACCCGGCCGTCCAGCGTCCGCAGGCGCTCCTTGTAGTGCTCGGCGCGCTCGGCGAGGACGCCGGTGACGGCCTGGTCGTCGGGGGCGACGCTGCCGAACCGCATGGGCAGCACGCACCCGGCCGCGCCCGCCTCGGCGAGCACGTTCTGATGGGCGAGCAGGTCCTTGCGCTTGGGCCGCAGGTTCTCGGGCGCGTCGCTCACGACGGCCGCCAGTTCGCCCTCCCTCAGGATGCGCACCGGGCGCGGCGGGTCGCCGACGCCGTCCATGCCCTCCGGAAGCGCCGGGTGCGCGCTCGCGGTGATGCCGTAGACGTAGGTGCTCACTCCTGCTCCTCCTTCCGGCGCGCGGCCGTGCTCTTGCGGGCGCGGCGCGGCTCGGCCTCGCCCTCCTCCCGGGCCTGCTTGAAGGCGTCCGATATGGTCTGCGCGGCGCCGGACAGGGCGCCCTTGGACTTGCCGCGCGCGCCGGACTCGGTGACCTGCCCCACCACGTCGGGCAGGCCCGGGCTCTTGCGCGGCCCGGACTCCAGGTCGAGCCGGTTGCACGCCTCGGCGAAGCGCAGGTAGGTGTCGACGCTGGCGACGACGACACGCACGTCGATCTTCAGGATTTCGATGCCGACCAGGGACACGCGCACGAACGCGTCGATGACGAGTCCCCTGTCCAGAACAAGCTCAAGAACGTCGTAGAGGCCGCTGCTGCCGCCTCCACCTCCGGTCTGCTGTGCCGGTACGACGGTCATTCCGGCGATCCCTCCCTGTCCGTGGGTGTGACGAATCCGGTCCGGCGGCCTAGCGGCCGCCGGACCTGCGCGCGTCGGCCCGCCCGCGCTCGTAGCGGCGAACGCGCCGGTAACCGGTGAGCTGCCCCTGTGGATCGAGTTCCACCTGGTAGCTCGCCATCAGGCTCATCGTGTCGGGGACCCGCTCGAGTTCGAGGACCTCGACCTCCAGCGACCAGCCCTCCTCCGTCTGCTCGAAGGACGACACGGACTCGGCGGCCATACCGGTGAGCTCCTCGAGCTGCCCGCGCGCCTGGCGCAGCACCTCCATCGGACTCGGCCGGCGGTCCGCCGCATTGCTGTCGGATGACTCGTGGGGAGTCTGTGACTCTTGTGAACTTTGTTGTTCCAATTGTGGATCCGACGTGTCTTTTGTGTTCGACATGGTCACCTCCCCCTTCGTGTGGCCGCAGGTGTGTCCGCCAAACCTCCATGGGCCGGTGCATCTGCGGCGCGACGCTCCGTGTCCGGCCGGCGGCCGGGGCGGATCAGCCGCGCAGCGCGTCCAGCCGCCGGCGCGCCGGGCCCAGGGCGCGTCCGCGGCTCAGCAGCCCCTTCCAGGGATCGGTACGGGCCTGCTCGACGGCGTCGGCGACGGTCCAGCGGCGGGCGTGCAGCGCGGGATCGTCCAGCTGGTCCCAGGAGAAGGGGGTGGCCACGGGGGCGCCGGGCCGGGCGCGGACGGTGAAGGGCGCGACCGCGGTCTGCGCGTAGCCGTTGCGCTGCACGTCGAGGTAGAGGCGGTCGCCGCGGTCCTTCTTGCGGGCGGCGGTGGTGAGCCGGTCGGGGTGGGCGGCGGCGAGGGTGTCGGCGACCTCGCGGGCGAAGCCGCGCACCTCGTCGAAGTCGTGACGCCCGTTCAGCGGCACCACCACGTGCAGTCCGCGCGAGCCGGTGGTCATCGGCGCCGCGGGCAGGCCCAGCGCCTCCAGCAGCTCGCCGAGCAGCCCGGCCGCCTCCCGGACCCGGGCGAAGTCGTCGTCCCCGGCCGGGTCGAGGTCGAAGACCATCCGGTCGGGCCGGTCGACGGCGCCGGTGCGCGACAGCCAGCGGTGCAGTGTGACGGCGGCCTGGTCGGCGAGGTAGACGAGGGTGGCGGTGTCGTCGCAGACGGTGTGGCGGACGGTGCCGCCCTCCTTGGCCAGCTCGACGCGTGTGATCCACTCCGGGTAGTGCTCCGGGGTGTTCTTCTGCATGAACCGGGGGCCGTCGACGCCGTCCGGGTGCCGCTCCAGCATCAGCGGCCGGCCGCGCAGGTGCGGCAGCAGGAACGGGGCGACGGCCCGGTAGTAGTCGACGAGGTCGCCCTTGGTGCAGTCCTTGCCGTTCCCGCTCTCCGGGCTGCCCGGGAGGAGCACCTTGTCCGGCCGGTGCACCTGGACGGTGCGCCGGCCGGCCCGCACGGTGCGCGCACCGTCACCGCTCACGGCACGACCGCCTGCTCCACCAGCAGCCGGCCGGCCGCCGCGATCGACTCGGCGTCGATGCCCGCGGCGTGCAGCTGCTCGGCCGGGGAGGCGGAGCCCGGCATGGTGCGGACGGCGAGCCGCACCAGGCGCGGCACGGGCCGCCCGTCGAGGAACGCGTCGAGGACCGCGTCGCCGAGGCCGCCCTCGGGGTGGTGGTCCTCGACGGTGACCAGGCAGCCGGTGTCCTCGGCGGCCTGACGCAGGGTGAGCCGGTCGACGGGCTTGACCGAGTACAGGTCGATCACCCGGACCGGGATGCCCTCCCCCGCCAGCGCGTCGGCGGCGGCCAGCGCCTCGGGCACCGTGACGCCCGCGGCGACCAGGGTCAGCCGGTCCTGGTCGGAGGAGCGCAGCACCTTGGACCCGCCGACCGGGAACTCCTCGTCGGGGCCGTAGATCACCGGGCTGTCGCCGCGCGAGGTGCGCAGGTAGCGGATGCCGTCCAGGCCCGCCATGGTGGCGACCAGGTGCGCGGTCTGGTTGGCGTCGCACGGGTACAGCACGGTCGAGCCGTGCACCGCCCGCATCATCGCCAGGTCCTCCAGGCCCATCTGGCTGGGTCCGTCCTGGCCGACGGCGGCGCCCGCGTGCGAGCCGACCAGGTTGACGCCGGCGCCGCTGACGGAGGCCATCCGCACGAAGTCGTACGCGCGGGTCAGGAAGGCCGCGAAGGTCGAGGCGTACGGCACCCAGCCGCGGGCCGCGAGCCCGACGGCGGCCGCGACCATCTGCTGCTCGGCGATGTAGCACTCGACGTAGCGGTCGGGGTGCTCCTTGGCGAAGAACTCGGCGCGCGTGGAGTCGCTCACCTCCCCGTCGAGGGCGACGACGTCGCCGCGGCCGGTGCCGAGCGCGGCCAGCGCCTGCCCGTAGGCGTTGCGGGTGGCCACCTCCTCGCCCCGCTCCCAGCGGGGCAGCTCCAGGCCGCCGGTGCGCGCCGAGTGCAGCGCGCGGGCGGCGGGCGGCTCGTGCACCTGGACGCGCAGGCCGCGGACGCCGCCGAGCTCCTCGATCGCCGCGTCGGCGTTCTTCAGCGGCTTGCCGTGCAGGCCCTCGCGGTCCTCGACGTCGGTGACGCCCTTGCCCTTGAGGGTGCGGGCGAGGATCGCGGTGGGCTGGCCCCTGGTGGACAGGGCCTCGCCGTAGGCGCGGTCGATGGCGTCGACGTCGTGCCCGTCGACCTCGACGGTGTGCCAGCCGAACGCCTGGAAGCGGCGGGCGTAGGCGTCGAGGTCGTGGCCGTGCCGGGTGGGGCCGCGCTGGCCGAGCCGGTTGACGTCGACGATCGCGACGAGGTTGTCGAGGTGTTCGTAGGCCGCGTGCTCGGCGGCCTCCCACACCGAGCCCTCGGCCAGCTCGCTGTCGCCGGTGAGCACCCACACCCGGTAGTCGGCGCGCTCCAGCCGCTTGCCGGACAGGGCGATGCCGACGCCGACCGGCAGTCCCTGGCCGAGCGAGCCGGTGGCCGTCTCCACCCACGGCAGCCGCCGCGGCGTCGGGTGTCCTTCGAGGCGGCTGCCGAGCTTGCGGAAGGTGAGCAGCTCCTCGTCGTCGATGGCGCCGGCCGCCTTGTAGGCGGCGTACAGCAGGGGCGAGGCGTGTCCCTTGGACAGGACGAAGCGGTCGTTGCCGGGGTGGGCGGGACGGTCGAAGTCGTAGCGGAGGTGGCGGGCGAGGAGGACGGCCATCAGGTCCGCGGCGGACATCGAGGACGTGGGGTGCCCGGAACCCGCGGCGGCCGCGGCGCGGATGCTGTCCACGCGCAGCTGCCGTCCCAGTTCGACGAGTTCACCGGTGTTCATGAGTCTCCTTCCGTGAAGGTGTCGGAACGCTTGACCGGGCCGGGGGCGGTACCGGGACCGGGGGGCGGCTGGTCCGGCGGGGGTTCGGGGACGGGCGGGTCGTCGTCCGGCCGGCTCCCGGCGGGCTCACCGCCCGGCCGGCCCTTCGCGGCTTCTCCGCCCGGCCGGTTCCCGGAGGGCCCGCCGCGCGCGTCGCCCGGAGCCGCCGCGCCCGGTCCCGGGCGACGCGCCCGCGGGCCGGCCACCACCTGGCCCAGTTCCCGCTCGCCCGCCTCCGGCTGTCCCGGGGCGTCCGGCTCGCCGTGCCGCCCGGGTCCGCCCGGCACCCGCGCCACCTCCGGCGACGCCGTGTCCAGCGGCACCGACCACGACCGTACGAGCCCCAACTGCACGGCCTGGCGCGGCAGCACGGCGTCCAGGAGCCAGTCGGCGGCGACCCGGATCCGGTTGCCGGGCATCGCCGCGAGGTGGTAGCCGCAGGTGACCGCGCCCGCCGCCACCCCGGACAGGGGCAGGCCCAGCGGGTTGGCGGCGGCCTTGGCGCCGCCCAGGTCCACGACGAAACCCAGGTCGCGGTGGCGGTAGGGCCGCAGTTCGCCCCGGCCCAGCGAGGCGGCGACGTTCAGCCCCGCGACCCGGCCCTGCCGCCAGGCGTGCTGCGCGGTCATCGGCGTGCAGCTGCCCGGCTCGTTCAGGTCGGGCACCGCCGCCGCGTCCCCGCAGGCGAACACCTCGGGTCGGCCCGGCACCCGGAGGTGGGGGTCGACGAGCAGCCGGCCGCGCTCCATGGGCAGCCCCAGGGACTCGGCCAGCGGATCGGGCCGTACGCCCACGCACCACACCAGCGTGCGGGTCCCGACGAACTCCCCGTCGGTGAGCAGCACCCCCTCGTGCGTGGCCTCCTTCACGGAGGTTCCCGTCCGCACGTCCACGCCCCGCTCCCGCAGCACCCGGCCGGCGGTGCGGGAGAGCCGTTCGTCCAGTTCGGGCAGCACGCGCGGCGCGATGTCCAGCAGCATCCAGCGCGGCCGCACGCCCTGCCGCAGCGGGCGTCCGCGCACCTGCGCGTCGGTGAACAGCTGCCCCTGCGCGGCGACCTCGGTCCCGGTGTAGCCGGCGCCGACCACGACGAAGGTGCACCGGGCGGCGCGGCTCCCCGGATCGTCGGCCGCGGCGGCGAGCTCCAGCTGCCGGGTGACGTGGTCGCGCAGGTACAGCGCCTCGGGCAGGCCGCGGAAGCCGTGCGCGTGCTCGGCGACGCCGGGGACCGGCAGCAGCTTGTTGACGCTGCCGGCGGCGAGCACCAGCCGGTCGTAGGCGAGGGTGCCGCCGCCGCCCTCGGGGTCGGTGTAGTGCACGGCGCGCCCGTCGAGGTCGATGCGGTCGGCCTGGCCCAGCACCAGCCTCACGTGCGGCAGGGTGCCCGAGAGGGAGACCGTGACCCGGCGCGGTTCCAGGATGCCGGCGGCGACCTGGGGCAGCAGGGGGAGGTACAGGAAGTAGTCGGTGGGGTTGAGCAGGGCGATGTCGGCCCTGCCGCGGGTCAGCCCGGACAGGGTGCGGGCCGTCCGGTACCCGGCGAAGCCGGCTCCGACGATCACGATGCGGGGTCGACCCACGGTTCGCCTCCCGGCGCTGTCGCGTACCTCGGAGCCTTCCGCGTCCCCCTGACCAGGGCACCCAAACGTCCGGCGGGTCCGCCGGGACCCGCATCGCCGGTTTTCGGACCGGGCCCCGGGTACCCGGACCGCGACCCACCTTCCCCCTGTCACGGAGGCGATCCCCCCATGCCCGAGTACGGCTACTTCCTCTCGTGCGAGCAGTACGGCCCCGCGGAGCTGATCGAGCAGGCGCGGATGGCCGAGCAGGCCGGGTTCCAGTCGCTGTGGATCTCGGACCACTACCACCCGTGGAACGACGAGCAGGGCCAGAGCCCGTTCGTGTGGTCGGTGATCGGCGCGCTGTCCGAGGCGGTGTCGCTGCCCGTCGAGACGGCGGTGACCTGCCCGACCGTGCGCATCCACCCGGCGGTGGTGGCGCAGGCCGCGGCGACCAGCGCGGTGATGCTGAACGGCCGCTTCCGCCTCGGCGTGGGCACGGGCGAGGCGCTCAACGAGCACATCCTCGGCGATGCGTGGCCGCCCGCGCACGTGCGGCTGGAGATGCTGGAGGAGGCCGTCGAGGTGATGCGCCGGCTGTTCACCGGCGAGAAGGTCGACCACCACGGCAAGCACTACACGGTGGAGAACGCCCGCCTGTACACCGTCCCGGACGAGCCGGTCCCGATCGACGTCTCCGGCTTCGGCCCCGCGGCGACCGAGCTGGCCTCCCGGATCGGGGACGGCTACGTCACGGTGATGCCGGACGCGTCGATGGTGGAGCGGTACCGCGCGGGCGGAGGCGGCGGGAAGCCGGTCAGCGGCGGCACCAAGGTCTGCTACGACACCGACCGGGAGGCAGCCGTACGCACGGTGCACCGGCTGTGGGCGAACGAGCAGCTGCCCGGCGAGCTGGGCCAGGTGCTGCCCTCCCCGGCCCACTTCGAGCAGGCGCAGCAGCTGGTCACCGAGGACATGGTGCGGCGCAACCGGGTGTGCGGCGACGACGTGGACGAGCACGTGGCGGAGCTGAAGCGGTTCGCCGACGCGGGCTTCGACCGGATCTACGTCAGCCAGATCGGCCCCGACCTGCGCGGCTTCTTCGACCTCTACCGCACGAAGGTGCTGCCGCAGCTCCAGCAGGCCTCCTGACGGGCGCGGTCCCGCTCCGCGGGCCTCTTCGCCGGACGCCGGCACCGCGCCGGGCAACCGCGCGGCGGTCTTGGCCGCGACCGTGCCCGGCCGCGCACGGGACGCCGTGCGCGAGGCCGTGGCGGGACCGCCGCCCGGACCGCCGGGGCGGGCGGATCCCGCGGAACGATCTCCCGCGCCGGTCGCCGCAACTAGGCTTTTCCGCATGGAGATTCTCGGAGCCACGCTGCGCGTCTGCGTCACCGACCTGGAGAAAGCGGTCCCCTTCTACGAGCGGCTCGCGGGCGGCAGAGCGCTCCGCTTCGAACGCGGCGGCGTCCAGGTGGCGGCGGTCGGCTGTTTCCTGCTGATGAGCGGTCCCGAGTCCGAGCTGGAGGTGCTGCGCAAGGTCGCGGCGACGATCGCGGTCCAGGACGTCGAGGAGGCCCACCGGGTCCTCAGCGAGCTGGGCGCCGACATCGTCGCGGGCCCGGTGCCGACCCCCGCGGGCCGCAACCTGATCGCCCGTCACCCGGACGGAGCGGTCTACGAGTACGTGGACCGGCGCCCCTAGGACCGGCCGTCGTCTTCCCGCCGTCCGCCCGGAGGGCGGGCCGCACGGCCCCGGGTGCGTGCTCCCGGCGCGCCGGGTCCCGAGCCCCGCGCGGGGCGTACCCGGGCCGGGGCCCGGCGCGGCGAGCGTGCGGGCACGGCGTCGCACGGGAAGGCGACGACCGGGCCCGGACCCCGCCGTACCCCGCCGTACCCCGCCGCCGCCTCACGGGTCGGCGGCGCGTGCCGCGGCCGCGGTCCGCCCGTCCCGGCCCGCGCCGGCGGCCCGGCGGGGCTCAGCCGGACTTCACCATCTCCGCGGTGATCGCCCAGCGTTCGTGGTCGCGCCAGGCCCCGTCGACGTGGAGCATGGCCGGCGAGAAGCCCTCCAGGCGGAAACCGCAGGCGCGGGCCAGGGCGATCGACGCGGCGTTCAGGGGCTGCACGTTGATCTCCAGCCGGTGCAGCCGCATCGGCCCGAAGGCGTACCGGACGACCAGGTCCAGCCCCTCGCGCATCAGCCCGCGGCCCGCCGCGTGCGCGAACGCGCCGTAGCCCAGCGCCCCGCTCTGGAAGGCGCCCCTCACGATGTTGTTGACGTTGATGAACCCGGCGATGGCGCCGTCGTCCTTCTCGCAGACCAGGAACCCGGCCCTGGTGGGGTCCTCGATCAGCCGCCCCGCGTACGCGGCGTACGCCTCGGCGCTCTCCGGCGGGAAGAGCCACGGCCGGTGCAGCGACCTGCTCTCCCGGACGCGGGCGGTGAACTCGGCGGCGTCCTCGTGGGTGAAGTGCCGGATGCCCACACGGGGGCCTGCTGCGAGGTAGCGGGGGACGGGGTGCGGCATCCCGTCACCTTACGACGGCCCCGCCGGTGTCCCGTCCGCCGGCCACCGGCAGCCGCAGCACCCCGGTGTCGTCCGGCGCGCTGACCACCGTCACCGGCTTGATCCCCCGGTTGCCGAAGTACGCGCCGTCGCTCGCCGCGATCACGAACCGCAGCCGGTGCCCCTTGTCGTAGCGGTGCACGATGCCGGGCAGGGTGACGGTGAAGCTCTTGGTCACGTCGGGCACGCGGACCGGGGCGACCAGGCGGTGCACCAGCGTCCGGGTGCCGTCGGGGGCGACGTCGTACAGCTTGGCGAACAGGACGAGTTTGTCGGCGGCGTCGTCGGAGCGCTGTGCCCGTGCCGCCTCCGGGGACACCACCTTGAGCGTGGCCGTCGGCGCGCCCACCACGTCGAGGGCGCGTTCCAGCGGCGCGCTCGTCCACGCCAGATGGGTGCCCTCGGTGTCGTACGGCGCCGGGTCCGGCAGTCCGACGACGCGGGCCAGCGAGTTCTCCGAGTGGCTGGTGGGGACGAGTCCGTTGGTGTAGGTGCGGCTGCCGCGCGCCACCTCGGCGCGGTCGCCGACGAGGGTGCCGTCGCCGGAGAGGTGGAGCGTCCGGCCGGGCTCGGGAAGGCGGTCGGCGGTGGCGTAGGCGCGGTCCGGGTCGGTGATCCAGTCTCGGCGGTAGGCGAAGTCGGGTCCCGTGTCGGCGTGGGCCCGCCCGCGCAGGTGGCGGTCGAACCAGGCGAGGACGCGGCGGCCGACGTAGCTGGTCTCCAGGTTGCCGCGGCCGAGGTCGAGCTCGCCCGCGGCCGGACCGGTGAGGCCGCCGCTGTGGCCCGCCGACTGCCAGATCATCTTGACGGTGGTGCCCCGCGCCTTGAGCCTGCGGTACGTCGCCGTCGCCTCGTTGAGGTTGAACAGGGTGTCGGCCTGTCCCTGGACGAGCAGGGTGGGGGCCTTCACCCGGTCCAGGTACGACACCGGGGACACGCTGCGCGCGTAGGCGAGCAGCCGCTTCGCGCGGTCCGCTGGGTAGCGGCCGGAGTTGAGGGTGCGGACGGTCTCGCAGACCTCGGTGACGAAGTGCAGGCAGTCGAGGGCGTTGATGCGGGACGGATCCAGGCCGGGCCGCAGCAGCGGCTGGCTCTCGCCCGCGAGGTAGAAGCCGTTGGTCCACTGCCACTTGAAGGCGCCGGGCACGTCCTCGCCGCCGACGGCGTTGTTCGGGGCGAGGGAGTACGCCAGGTCGTGCCAGGTGATCATGGGCACGATCGCGTCGACGCGGTGGTCGACGGCGGCGGTCGCCAGCTGGACGGCGCCGCCGTAGGAGCCGCCGATCATGCCGACGCGCGGGTCGCCCGGACCGTCGAGGGTCACGAAGCCGGCCGTGGTGCCGTCGTCGGCGGCGCGCCTGCCGCCCAGGAAGTCGACGAGCCGCGCGGCGGCGGCGCCGTCGACGCGCGGGTCGTCGAGGGAGATCAGGCAGCCGGACCTGCCGAACCCGAGCCCGGAGTAGACCAGCGCGACGTATCCGCGCTGGGCGAAGCTCCGGCCGACGGCGTCGGTCTGCCCGTCGTTCTTGCTGCCGCCGAAGCCGTTGGTGGCCAGCACGGCGGGTGCCGGGCGGTCCCGGTCCACACCCGCGGGCCGGTACAGGTCGGCGTCGACCGCGCAGGTGCGGCCGCCCGCCCGGACGGTGAAGGTCAGCGGGGTCACGGTGTACCGGCCGCTCGCGGCGGCGGGGGCGGTGAGCGCGTGCGGGGTGGTGAGCGCGGCGCCGAGGACGAGCGCGAGGAGGGCGCGGCGGCTGGGCGGACGACGGGACAACGAGGACCTCCACGCTGAGGGCGACCCGGCTTGCCGACCAGTCGGTACCGGCCGGCCGTCATGGTGTGACACGTGTCAGGTGCGGGTCAATCGGCCGAACGGGTGTCTTCGACGGGTCCTCGCGTACGGGCTCCGGGTCCGGCGCGCCGGCGGCGGGCGGTCAGCGCAGGGCCGGTTCGTCCAGCGTCAGGGTGCCGGTGTCCGCGTCGAGGCGGGCCGCCGTCCCGAAGGGGATCGTCAGCGCCCCCGCGCAGTGGCCGAACCCGGCCTCCTCCACCACGGGCACGCCGAGGCCGCCCAGCCGGTCGAGCAGCATCGGGCGGATCCGGTCGTAGGGGCCGCAGTTCTCCCAGGAGCCGAGCAGCACCCCGCGGACCCCGTCGAGCCACCCGGAACGCAGCAACTGGGTGAGGCAGCGGTCCAGACGGTACGTCTCCTCCCCCACGTCCTCCAGGCAGAGCAGGCCGCCGCGCGCGCCGGGCCGGGCGTGCGGGGTGCCCAGGTCGGCGGCGAGCAGGGACAGGCAGCCGCCGAGCGTGACGCCCCGCGCCCGGCCGGGAACCAGGGGGGTGCCGCCGGAGACGATCGTGCGGACCGTCTCCGGGGCGAAGAGGGTGGCCCTCAAATGCTCCTGGGCCCGCGCGTTCTTGACGAAGTCGAGGCCCGCCGCCATCGGCCCGTGCAGGGTGACCAGGCCGAGCCGGGTGGCGAACGCCTGGTGCAGCGCGGTGATGTCGCTGAAGCCGACGAACACCTTCGGCCCGGCCGCGCGCATCGCCGCCCAGTCGAGCAGGTCGGCGATCCGCTGCGCCCCGTACCCGCCGCGGGCGCACAGCACCGCGTCGACGGACGGGTCGCACCAGGCGGCCTGCAGGTCGGCCGCCCGGTCGGCGTCACCGCCCGCCAGGTAGCCGAACGTCCGGTGCCGGTCCAGCACGTGCGGGGCCACCACCGGGTCGAGGTCCCAGCCGCGCAGCACGTCGAGCCCGGCCGCGAGCCGCTCCTCGGGCACGGGCCCGCTGGGCGCGACGACGGCCACCCGGGCGCCGGGGGCGAGCCGGGGCGGACGCAGAAGGGGTTTCATCCGGTCAGCTCCAGGGGCGGGACGTCCGGCGGATGCAAGCCGAAGACCTGGGCGTACAGGGAGAGTTCGGCCTCCAGGGCGCGGATGACGGTGTCGGCCCGCCGGAATCCGTGGCCCTCGCCCTCGAAGGCGAGGTAGGCGTGCGGCACCCGCCGGCCGGCCGCGCGGGCCAGGAACCGCGCGCACTGCGCGGGCGGGCAGACCACGTCGTCCAGGCCTTGGAGCAGCAGGAACGGCGCGGTGACACGGTCGGCGTGCGTGACGGGCGAGCGCTGCGCGTACCGTCCGGGGACCTCGGCGTACGGCCCGACCAGGGTCTCCAGGTACCGCGACTCGAAGTCGTGGGTCTCCCCCGTGCCCCAGCCGGCCAGGTCGAGGACGGGGTAGAGGATCGTGCCGCAGGCGTAGACGTCGGTGGTGGCGAGCGAGGCGGCGGCGGTGAAGCCGCCCGCGCTGCCGCCGCGGACGGCGAGCCGGGCGCGGTCGGCGGTGCCCTCGTCGGCGAGGGCCAGCGCGACGGCGGCGCAGTCCTCGACGTCGGCCACGCCCCACTGCCCGCGCAGCCGGTCGCGGTACTCCCGGCCGTACCCGGTGGAGCCGCCGTAGTTCACCTCGACGACTCCGATGCCGCGCGAGGTGAAGTAGGCGATCTCCAGGTCCAGCACCAGGGGCGCCCGGCTGGTGGGGCCGCCGTGCGCCCGCACGACGTACGGCGGCAGCTCGCCGGCGGGCGCGACGCAGCCGGGGTGGCGCGGGGGGTACACGTGCGCGTGGATCTCGCGTCCGTCCGGGCCGGTGAAGGTGCGGGCCTGCGGCTTCGGGTAGTAGGCGGGGTCCACGGCGTCCTCGTGCGCCGCGCCGATCACCCGCGCCCGGCCGGTGCGGACGTCCAGCTCCACCACCTCGGGTGAGCTGCGCGGGCCGGCCCCGACGGCGACGACCCGCTCGCCGAGCGCCGCGAGCGTGGGCGCGAACTCGGTCCAGGGGCCGGCCGCGTCGACGACCTCGCCGGTCTCGGGGTCCAGTATCCCGAGGGCGGCGGGGCCGCGGCCGTGCACGACGGCGATCAGCCCGTCCTGCAGCGGGGCGAACCAGCGCAGGCCGAGCCTCCACAGCGGCCCGCCGAACTCCTCCTCGCGCGGGCACAGCGGGGTGCCGTCCCGGTAGAGGTTCCACCAGCCGGTGCGGTCGCTCACGTACAGCAGGGAGCCGTCCAGGGCCCAGTCGGCCTGGGCGATCGACTCGTCGGGGCCGCCGGCGACGGTCCGGGGCGCCTGCAGGGTGCCGTCCCCGGCGACCTCGGCGAGGAGCAGTTCGGTGCCGTCCCAGGGCATGCGCGGGTGGTCCCAGGCGAGCCAGGCCGCGCGCCGCCCGTCGGGCGACAGCCGCGGCCCGGTGACGAACCGGTGCCGCGCGGCGATGAGTTCGCGCACGGCGCCCCGGTCGTCGGCGGCCGATCCGTCCAGCGGTACCGCGGCCGGCACGCGGCGCACGTCCGTGGGCCCGTCGCCGGTGAACTCCTCCAGCACGCACCACACCTCGCCGCGGTCCGCCAGCAGCCGGGGCTCCGCCCAGCGCAGGCCGCCGCCCACCGGGGACAGGGGCGTCAGCGGGCGCGGCTCGCCGCCCGGCTCGCAGCGGTACAGCCGCTGGTCGGCGAAGTTCACGAAGACCACGAGCGGCCCGCCGTCGACCGTCGCCCCGTCCCAGGGCCGCCCGCCGTACTCCATGACCCGGCTGCGCACGTCCCACGGGACGGGCAGCACCGCCTCCCGCGCGCCGTCGGCGCGCCGCCGCACCAGGGTGCGCCGCCCGTCCTCGGCGGGCCGCGGCTCGGTCCACCACACCTCGTCGCCGACGAACCCCACGAACTCGGGCTGCCCGTCGTGCGCGGCGGCGAGCGCCGCGTCGATGGGCGAGGGCCACGCCCCGTAGGCCAGGGTCTGCATGTTCTCCCCCTTCTCCTCAGGCCGTCCGCAGGAAGCGGTCGAGGACCCGGACGCCGAACCGCAGCGCCTCGACGGGGACGCGTTCGTCCACCCCGTGGAAGAGCGCCTGGTGGTCGAAGCCCTCCGGGAGCCTCAGCGGGGCGAAGCCGTAGCCGGTGATGCCGAGGCGGGAGAACTGCTTGGCGTCCGTGCCGCCGGCCATGCAGTACGGCACCACGTGTCCCTCCGGGGCGAACTCCTCCACGGCGGCCCGCATCCGCGCGAACGTCGGCGCGTCGACCGGCGCCTGCAGAGCGACCTCCCGGTGGTGGAACTCCCACTCCACGTCCGGTCCGGTGAGCCGGTCCAGGGTGGCGCGGAACTCGTCCTCGCCGCCGGGCAGGAAACGCCCGTCGACGTAGGCGACGGCCTCCCCGGGGATCACGTTGACCTTGTAACCGGCGTCCAGCATGGTCGGGGTGGCGCTGTTGCGGACGGTGGGCTCGACGAGCCGCGCCGCCGGGCCGAGCTTGCCCAGCAGGGCGTCGACGTCGGTCAGGTCGGGATCGACACCGTAGACGGCGGCGAGTTCGGTGAGCGCGGCGCGCACCGTGGGGGTCAGGCGCAGCGGCCACGGGTGGTCGCCGATCCGGGCGACGGCGGCGGCCAGGCGGGTGACCGCGTTCTCCCGGTTGATCCTGGAGCCGTGGCCGGCGCGGCCGCGCGCGGTGAGCTTCAGCCAGGCGGTGCCGCGCTCGCCCGCGGCGATCGGGTACAGCTGCCGGCCGCTGCCGTCGTGGAAGGTGAACGCGCCCGACTCGCCGACGCCCTCGGTGCAGCCCTCGAACAGCGCGGCGTGCCGGTCGGCGAGGAAACCCGCGCCGTCCTCGGCACTGGCCTCCTCGTCCGCGGTGAACGCGATCACCACGTCCCGCCGCGGCCGTACGCCCAGTCTGGCCCAGGCGCGCACCACGGTGAGGATCATCGCGTCCATGTTCTTCATGTCGACCGCGCCGCGCCCCCAGACGACGCCGTCGCGGATCTCCCCGGAGAACGGGTGCACGCTCCACTCCGCGGCCCGGGCGGGCACCACGTCCAGGTGACCGTGCACCAGCAGCGCGTCCGCCGCCGGGTCGGCGCCCTCGATCCGGGCGACGACGTTGGTCCGGCCCCGGGTCCGCTCCAGCAGCACCGGCTCCAGCCCGGCCTCCGCGAGCCGTGCGGCGGCGTACTCGGCGGCCGGCCGCTCCCGGCAGTCGCCGCCGCCGCGGTTGGTGGTGTCGATCCGGATGAGGTCGGAGGTGAACCGCACGACCTCGTCCAGGGCCCGCTCGTCCAGCCGGTCAGCCATACTGCTCCTCCACCGCGGCCGCGACGATCGTGGTGACCGCCTTGAAGGTGCGGATGCCCTCGTACATGGTGTCGCTGGTGTACGCCGCCTTCCGTTCGCCGACGCGGTCCACGCCCGGCACGACGGTCGCGGCCATCGCCAGGTGCTCCGCGTCGAACTCCACGGCGACCGTGAACGGTCCGCCGCGCACCGGTTCCCGGCGCACCGCCAGCGCGGCCGCCTCCTCGGCCGCCGCCCGGATCGCGGCGGCGGTCCCGGCCGGCGTGCGGCACACGGCCGCGTACCGCGACACATGGTCCTTGACCGCGACCTTCAGCGCCTCGGGGGCGTAGCCGAGCGCGTCCTCGCAGGCGATGTCGTCCCCCGTGACCAGCACCACCGGCACCCCGAACTCGGCGGCCACGTGCGCGTTGAGCAGTCCCTCGCTCGCCCGAACGCCGTTCAGCCACACCCCGGTGACGGAGTTGGCGAGGTAGGTGTGGGCGAGGACGCCCTCCATGCCGGCGCCGGCGTGGTAGCCGACGAAGGCGACGCCGTCCACGTCGCCGTGCTGCACGCCCTCCACCATGGACAGCGCCTTGTGCCGGCCGGTGAGCAGCTGCGCCCGGTCGTCCAGCTTCTCCAGGAGCAGGTTGCGCATCGTCCAGTGGGCCTCGTTGATCAGTACCTCGTCGGCGCCGCCGTCGAGGAACCCGAGGACGGCCGCGTTGACGTCCGACGTGAACATCGCCCGGCACCGCTCCCACTGCGGGGTGCCCGGCAGCACGTCGGCCGGCCAGGTCACGCCCGTGGCGCCCTCCATGTCGGCACTGATGAGGATCTTCATGCCGCCTCACGCTACGCGGTCCCGCGGAATCCCGGCCAGGCCTGTGGACGACTCTCACCGGTCCGGCCCCGTGCGGGGCGGGCCTCGCCGGTGACCGGCACCGCCGGGCGGGGCCGAGGCCGCTGCGGCCGGACCGTCGGCGCCAGGGACGTACGGGAAACGGCCGCCGCGGACGCGGGTGCCGCTGCCGCGGCCGAGGTCCCGGCGGCGGTGCCGGGCCGGGCGGGCGCGGCCCGGGGAGGCAGGGGACGGGCGTCGGTCAGCGCCGGTTCCGCGTCCCGGAGCACCGCGCCCGCTGCTCGGCCCGCCGGGGCGCGCCCCAGTCGGGGATGACGGGCACCCGGTCGTTCCGGCCGCATTCCAGGACCGGGCAGCCCAGTTCGAGGACCCGCGCGGCGATGCGGGTGCTCCCGCCGGCGTCCAGGCCGGGCAGGACCTCGGGAAGTCCGCGGGCGAGTCCGTCGGCGCCGGGGAAGTCGGTGTGCGGCGCGAAGCCGGGCGCGACGCGCTCGAAGGCCAGGTCCTCACCCGGGGCGGCCCGGCGCAGCAGGTCCGCGTCCGCGGCCAGCACGAGCAGCCGCTCCGGCCCGGACAGCAGCGGATAGCCCCACCACAGCACGTCGGCGCGGCCCTGCCCGGGCACGGTGAGGCGGGCGCGGCCGGCGGCCGGGCGGGGCGGCCCTGCGCCGGGGGACGGTCCGGGGCCGGGCCCGCGGTACGCCCCGTACGCGGCGGCGTCGTCCTCCTCGGGGAGCGCTCCCAAGACGGGCAGCAGGTCGACCGCCGGGCGGCCGACCGCCTCCTCCTCGGGAACGCCGAACAGCCGGCGTGCGCCCCCGCTCCAGTGGGACACCAGCCCGTCGCGGTCCGCCACGACCGCCGCCAGCGGGACCCGGCCGGCCGTGGCCGGTGCCGCCCCGGCGCCGTTCCCGGCGCCGGGAGGTGTGTCCCGCTCGGTGCCACGCTCCATGGCGCAAGGCCCTCTCTCCCACGGCTCGGCAAGATCCGTGCCGTCACCACGTTACGTCCGGAGCCGGTCACGACGCGCGCCGAACGCGGGAATCGGTGGTACGGAATTGCGCCGGCGCACGCCCGCGCGCGGGCGGCCGGTCCGGTCGTGGTGCCCGGTCGCGGGTCGCGCCCGGCGCGTCCGCCGCCGGTCCCGGGGGACGGGGGCGACCGGCGGGTGACCGGCCGTGGCGGCGATGCGCCCGGCGGACAAGGTTCCGCCCGGTGCGGCGGCGCCGGCCGCACCGGGCGGGCGCCGACACCGGGGACGGCCGTCCGGACGCCGCGGCACGGCCGGGCGCACCGGCGGCGGGACGGGCGGCGGGAGGGGCGAACGCCCTGCGGACGTCCGCGTCGTGAGGCGGCTGCTTCTCCGCCTCGGCTGCTTCTCCGCCTCGGCTACTTCTCCACCTCGGCGGCGAGCCGGGCGAGCACCGCGTCGTAGATCCGGCCGAGCCCCTTGGGCGCGAAGGTCCTCTCGAAGAAGCCGCCGATGCCGCCGGCGCCCTGCCAGGTGGTGGTGACGACGACCCGCGACCTGCCCTCACCGGCCGGAGTGACCCGCCAGGTGGTGACCATGGAGGAGTTGCGGTCCTTCTCGACGAGTTCGCCGTCGGTCGGCTCGGTCACCTCCAGCAGGCAGTCGCGGACGCGCTTGCTGGTGGCCTGGAGCTTCCAGTGGACGAGGGTGCCTTCGCCGTCGCCGCCCTCGCGGACCTCGTACTCGCTGAACTGCTCGGGCAGCAGCCTCGCGCGCGTGCCGCTGTAGTCGGCGAGGGCGTCGAACACCGTCTCCGCGTCCGCCGCGACGATCCGCTCCGTAGTGGCCTCGACCTGCGCCATCGCATTCCTCCAGGACCTGGGTTCTCGGGGTCGGGGCAAGCCAACCACCCCGGTCCCCGGCCGCCCAAATCGGGGTGACCGAACCCGATCGGAAACACCCTCACACGATCAGTTGAACAAGCGTTCCCTCTTCTGGCCAGTGCTGCCGAGGAGGCGTCGTGCGCCGGGAGAGCCTCACCGCCGGGTCCGGCCACGGCCGGGCGGCCGGCGCCGCGCCGTTCGGCCCGGAGCGCCGCCCGGAGGCCGTCCGGACGCCGAGCGAGCACGGCATCGGCTGCGGGGTGCCGCTGGCGCCGGCGCTCCCGTTCCCGAGCGGCCGTCCGGCCCGACCGCGGGCCGCCGTACGGGCGGTCGCGGCGGCCCGCGCCGCGCGCATACCCGACGACCGCCTGCCGGCCGCCTCGGCGGCCCAGGTCGCCTCGCTGGTCCGCCCGAGTCCCCCTGGAGATCGAGGCGTTCGCGGTGGCGCCCGCCCGACCGGCGACGCCCGCCCGACCGGTGGTGTCGCGTGCGCGGTGGCGCCTCACCGCTGCTTCGGGATCCGCGCCAGCGCCCGCACCGCCGCCTCGGCGAGGGCCGGGTGCGCCAGGGCCTCGTTCAGCACGGGCACGGCGCGGGCGTCGGCCAGGGTTCCCAGGCCCTCCACGCAGGCGAGGGCCACGCGGCGGTACGGGTCGTGGGGACGCAGCCGGCGCCGCAGGGTGGTGATCAGCGCGGGGACGGCTTCCGGCGCCCGCAGTTCCACCAGGAGCCGGACCGGGTGCAGGGCGTAGGCGACGCGCAGTTCGTTGGTGGCCAGGGCGGCGGCCGCGCGGGCCGTGCGCGGGTCGCCGAGGCGGGCGAGGGCGTAGGCGGCGGAGGCGCAGCGCGGCGGGTCACGGTGGTTGAGGAGCAGGACGAGGGACTCGAAGGCGCGCCGGTCGCCCGCGAGGCCGAGCCGGAACGCGGCCAGTTCCCTGGCCCACAGCGGCCGCCCGGGCTCGGTGAGCACCGCCGCCAGCTCGTCGAGGTCCCCGGTCGCCACCAGACGGTCGTACGCCGCCGGCGCACCCGACTCCACCCGTAAGCGCTCCGTGAGCGATCGCACCTCTTCGTCCATGACTGAAGAGACTAGGCGCGCCGTGCGCCGCTCGGGACGCACCCGGCGAAGACCCGCACGGACGGGGACTGGCGCGCTCGTTACCCGCAAGTTAAGCTCAGACGAGCGAGTTACCCACTCGCGTCTTCCCCGCAGCGGTCTGGTGACGCGGCCGCCGCGGGAGCAGTCGGTTCGGTGCCTCGAGTACCGCAGTACGGCCGGCCTGGGGACAGGGCCGGCCGGATCCGCCGTTCCCCGGGTGTGTGTGCGCCCCGGCGACGGCACCGGGCGTGTGCGCGCGCAGCCCGGCCGACACCCGCATCGAGCCCGCACCCGGTGCGCCCTCTCGGCGCACCCGGTCGCGTTTCCCGTCGTCACCCTCATTCCTGGAGTCCCGTGATGGCCACTCCCCTCTCCGACACCTCTCTGTCCCCGTTGCAGACCGTCGCCGTGGTCGGCCTCGGCACCATGGGCACCGGCATCGCCGAGGTCCTGGCCCGGGCCGGCCGCGACGTCGTCGGCATCGACGTCAGCGAGACCCAGGCCGCGAAGTGCGTCGCCGCCCTGGAGTCCGCCACCGCCCGCGCCGTCGCGCGCGGACGCCTGACCGAGCGGGAGCGCGCAGACGCCCTCGCCCGGGTGCGCACCGCCACCGACCTGCGCGCCGCGGCCGACGCCGACCTCGTCATCGAGGTGGCTCCGGAGTCGTACGAGGTCAAGCAGCAGATCTTCCGCGAACTGGACGGGATCGTGCGGCCCCGGGCGATCCTGGCGACCGGCACCAACGCCCTGTCCGTCACGCGGCTGGCCGCCGACTCGGCCCGGCCCGAGCGCGTGCTCGGCCTGCACTTCTTCAACCCGGCGCCGGCCATGAGGCTGGTCGAGATCGTCTCCTCCGTGCTGACCGCGCCGGCGGCCGTCGCCGCGGTCACCGATCTCGCCCTCGACCTGGGCAAGGAGCCCGTCCCGGTCGGCGACCGGCCCGGCTTCGTCGCCGACGGCCTGCTGTTCGGCTACCTCAACCGGGCGGCCGCGATGTACGAGGCGAAGTACGCCTCCCGCGAGGACATCGACGCCGCGATGCGGCTGGGCTGCGGGCTGCCCATGGGCCCGCTCGCCCTGCTGGACCTGATCGGCATCGACACCGCGCGCACGGTCCTGGAGGCCATGTACGCCGCCTCCCGCGACCGCCTGCACGCCCCCGCCCCGATCCTCGGGCAGCTCGGCGCGGCGGGCCTGACGGGCCGCAAGGCGGGCCGCGGCTTCTACACGTACGAGGCGCCGGGCAGCGGCACCGTCGTGCCGGACGCGCTGACCCCGCCGAAGGACGCCGCCCCCGCCCCCGGCCGTCCCGTCCGCTCGGTCGGCGTCGCCGGCTCCGGCACCATGGCCCGCGGCATCGCCGAGGTCTTCGCCAAGGCCGGGTACGAGGTCGTCCTGGCCGCCCGCGGCGCGGAGAAGGCCGCGGCCGCCAAGGCCCGGATCGGCGCGTCGCTGGCCCGCTCGGTCGACCGGGGCCGGCTGGCCGCCGGGGCCGCCGCGCAGGCCCTGGACCGGATCACGCCGACGGGCACCTACGACGACCTGGCCGGCGTCGACCTGGCCGTGGAGGCGGTCGCGGAGGACCTGGAGGTCAAGCGGCAGCTGTTCGCCACGCTGGACAAGGTCTGCCGGCCCGGCGCGGTCCTGGCCACCACCACCTCGTCGCTGCCCGTGGTCGCCTGCGCCCGCGCCACCTCGCGTCCGCAGGACGTGATCGGCATGCACTTCTTCAACCCGGCGCCGGCGATGAAGCTGGTCGAGGTCGTCCGTACGGTGCTGACGGCCGACGACGTCCACGCGACGGTCCGCGCGGTCTGCGGCGGGATCGGGAAGCACGCCGTCGACTGCGGGGACCGGGCGGGCTTCATCGTCAACGCGTTGCTGTTCCCGTATCTCAACAACGCGATCAAGATGGTGCAGGAGCACTACGCGTCCCTCGACGACATCGACGCGGCGATGAAGCTGGGCGGCGGCTACCCGATGGGTCCGTTCGAGCTGCTGGACGTCGTCGGGCTCGACGTCTCGCTCGCCATCGAGAAGGCCCTGCACCGCGAGTTCCGCGACCCGGGGCTGGCCCCCGCGCCGCTGCTGGAGCACCTGGTGGCCGCGGGCTGCCTCGGCCGCAAGACGGGCCGCGGCTTCCGCGAACATGCCAAGCGCTGACCGTCCCGGTGACCGGTTCCGCGCCGGCGAGGACTGGGGTGGACTGCTCGACCCCGCGGTCCCTCCCCCGTCCTGCCGGGGCGGGGGAGGGACCGGCCATGCACATCGAGCTGCGCACATGCAGTACGTTCGGGGCATGTCCCAGCCCGCCAAGTCCTCACGTACACCAGCCGCGCCCGACGCGCCGGAGAGCGCTGCGGGCAGTCGTGCCGCCGCCCAACGGCTGAAAATGCGCCGGGAACTGGCGGCCGCGGCCATGGAGCTGTTCGCGACCAAGGGGTACGAGGCGACCACCGTCGACGAGATCGCGGCTGCGGCCGGGGTCGCCCGCCGCACCTTCTTCCGCCACTTCCGCTCCAAGGAGGAGGCGATCTTCCCGGACCACGACGACACCCTGGTCCGCGCCGAGGCGGTGCTCAACGCCGCGCCCGCGCACGAGCATCCGCTCGACACGGTGTGCCGCGGCATCAAGGAAGTCATGAAGATGTACGCGGCCCGGCCGGAGATCTCGGTCGCCCGCTACAAGCTCACCCGTGAGGTGCCCGCCCTGCGCGAGGCGGAGATCGCCTCGGTGGCCCGCTACGAACGCCTCTTCACCCGCTATCTGCTCGGCCACTTCGACGAGCACGCGCACGCCGACGACGCCAACGACGACCCGCTGCTGGCCGAGGTCGCCGCGTCCGCCGTGGTCACCGCCCACAACCACGTGCTGCGGCGCTGGCTGCGGGCGGACGGCCAGGGCGACGTGGAGGCCCAGCTGGACCACGCCTTCGCGATCGTCCGGAAGACGTTCGGCACGGGGATCATGGCGGGCCGGGCCGCGGCCCCGACGCCGCCGGCGGCCTCGGCCTCCGCCCGGGGCGAGGTGCTGGTGACCGTGGCCCGCACGGACGCCCCGCTGGACGAGGTCATGAGGACCATCGAGCAGGCCCTCAAGGAGCGCTGACCCCCTTCGCCCCTGTGACGACGGCCACCCCACCGGGTGGCCGTTCCGGCGTCTCAGGGGCCGCTTTCCACCGCCTTGGGGGTCCCGTTCGATCGATCATCGCTCATCTGTTACGTAAAGATTTCATCTGAGAGCGATTTCTGGCACTCAGTGCCTTGTCACCTGACACGCGGTGTCATACGTTGAAGAGGTCCGGGCGACCGTCCCCGCAGGCCGAGGCCCGCGCGTTCCGGACGCCTGCGTCACAGGCACCCTCCCGCGCCACCAGCGCTGCCGATCCAGCACCACCGCCGAACCGACGGCACCCCCCCTCAGCACCACCGCCGAACCGACGGCACAGCTCCCTCACTCAGCAGCACCGACGTACCCCTCAGCGCCCCTCCCTCAGGGCGCTCATCGCCGGAGGCACCACGTGACCGTGAAGGACATCCTCGCCGCGATCCAGTCGCCCGACTCCACCTCGGCCGACTTCGCCCATCTGCCGCTCCCCGAGTCGTACCGCGCGATCACCGTGCACAAGGACGAGACGGAGATGTTCGCGGGCCTGGACACCCGCGACAAGGACCCGCGCAAGTCGATCCACCTGGACGAGGTCCCCGTGCCCGAGCTCGGCCCGGGCGAGGCCCTGGTGGCCGTCATGGCCTCCTCCGTCAACTACAACTCGGTGTGGACCTCGATCTTCGAGCCGGTGCCGACCTTCGCCTTCCTGGAGCGCTACGGCAAGCTCTCGCCGCTGACCAGGCGGCACGACCTGCCGTACCACATCATCGGCTCCGACCTCGCCGGCGTCGTCCTGCGCACCGGCCCGGGCGTCAACGCCTGGCGGCCGGGTGACGAGGTCGTCGCCCACTGCCTGAGCGTCGAGCTGGAGTCCCCGGACGGCCACGACGACACGATGCTCGACCCCGAGCAGCGCATCTGGGGCTTCGAGACCAACTTCGGCGGCCTGGCCGAGATCGCGCTGGTGAAGACCAACCAGCTCATGCCCAAGCCGAAGCACCTCACCTGGGAGGAGGCCGCCGCCCCGGGCCTGGTCAACTCCACCGCCTACCGGCAGCTGGTCTCCCGCAACGGCGCGGCGATGAAGCAGGGCGACAACGTCCTGATCTGGGGCGCCTCCGGCGGCCTCGGCAGCTACGCCACGCAGTTCGCGCTGGCCGGCGGGGCGACGCCGATCTGCGTCGTCTCCTCGCCGCAGAAGGCGGAGATCTGCCGGAGGATGGGCGCCGAGCTGATCATCGACCGGACCGCCGAGGACTACCGGTTCTGGAAGGACGAGCACACCCAGGACCCCAAGGAGTGGAAGCGCTTCGGCAAGCGCATCCGCGAGCTCACCGGCGGCGAGGACGTCGACATCGTCTTCGAGCACCCCGGCCGCGAGACCTTCGGCGCCTCGGTGTACGTCACCCGCAAGGGCGGCACCATCGTCACCTGCGCCTCCACCTCCGGCTACCTGCACCAGTACGACAACCGCTACCTGTGGATGTCGCTGAAGCGGATCATCGGCTCGCACTTCGCCAACTACCGCGAGGCCTACGAGGCCAACCGCCTCATCGCCAAGGGCCGCATCCACCCGACGCTGTCGAAGGTGTACCCCCTGGAGGAGACCGGCCAGGCCGCCCACGACGTCCACCGCAACGCCCACCAGGGCAAGGTCGGCGTGCTGTGCCTCGCCCCCGAGGAGGGCCTGGGCGTGCGCGACGAGGAGACGCGCGCCCGGCACCTCGACGCCATCAACCGCTTCCGGAACGTCTGAGGTGGCACATGAGTGAGCGTCAGAAGGACCGGCCGTGGCTCATGCGCACCTACGCCGGCCACTCCACGGCCGAGGAGTCCAACGAGCTGTACCGGCGCAACCTCGCCAAGGGCCAGACGGGCCTGTCGGTGGCGTTCGACCTGCCGACGCAGACCGGGTACGACCCCGACCACGTCCTCGCCCGCGGCGAGGTGGGCCGGGTCGGGGTGCCGATCGCGCACCTGGGCGACATGCGCCGGCTGTTCCGGGACATCCCCCTGGAGCGGACGAACACCTCGATGACCATCAACGCCACCGCCATGTGGCTGCTGGCGCTCTACCAGGTCGTCGCGGAGGAGCAGGGCGCGGACATCACCAAGCTCCAGGGCACGACCCAGAACGACATCGTCAAGGAGTACCTGTCCCGGGGGACCCACGTGTTCCCGCCGGGGCCCTCCCTCCGCCTGACGACGGACATGATCGCCTACACGGTCTCCCGCATCCCGAAGTGGAACCCGATCAACATCTGCAGTTACCACCTGCAGGAGGCCGGGGCCACGCCGGTCCAGGAGATCGCGTACGCGATGTCCACCGCGATCGCCGTCCTCGACGCGGTGCGCGACGGCGGACAGGTGCCGCAGAAGCGCATGGGCGACGTCGTGGGCCGCATCTCCTTCTTCGTGAACGCGGGCGTCCGTTTCATCGAGGAGATGTGCAAGATGCGCGCCTTCGGCCGCATCTGGGACCGGATCACGCGCGAGCGGTACGGCATCGAGGACCCCCGGCACCGCCGCTTCCGCTACGGCGTCCAGGTGAACTCCCTCGGCCTGACGGAGGCCCAGCCGGAGAACAACGTCCAGCGGATCGTCCTGGAGATGCTGGCCGTCACCCTCTCCAAGGACGCCCGCGCCCGCGCCGTGCAGCTCCCCGCCTGGAACGAGGCCCTGGGCCTGCCCCGCCCCTGGGACCAGCAGTGGTCGCTGCGCATCCAGCAGGTGCTGGCGTACGAGAGCGACCTGCTGGAGTACGACGACATCTTCGAGGGCTCGAAGGTGATCGAGGCGAAGGTGGACGAGCTGGCCGAGGCCGCGTCCGCGGAGATCGACCGCATCCAGGAGATGGGCGGCGCGCTGGCCGCCGTCGAGTCCGGCTACCTCAAGGCGCAGCTGGTCGCCTCGCACGCCGAGCGGCGGGCCCGGATCGAGTCCGGCCAGGAGAAGATCGTCGGCGTCAACGTCTTCGAGTCGACCGAGCCGAACCCGCTGACGGCCGATCTGGGCACCGCGATCCAGACGGTCGACCCGGCGGTCGAGGCGCGGGTGATCGCCTCGCTCCGGCACTGGCGGGACACCCGCTACCAGCCGCCGTTCAACCACCCGCGCCCCTGCAAGGCGCTGGAGCGGCTGAAGGAGGCCGCGCGGGGCACCGAGAACCTGATGGAGGCCACCTTGGAGTGCGCCCGCGCCGGCGTCACGACCGGCGAGTGGGCCGGGGCCCTGCGCGAGGTGTTCGGCGAGTTCCGCGCCCCGACGGGCGTGTCGTCGGCGCCGGTGGCCGTGGCCGCCGAGGCGGGCTCCAGGCTGGCCGAGGTGCGCCGCAAGGTGGAGCTGACGGCCCGCGACCTCGGGGTGGGCAAGCTGCGCTTCCTGGTCGGCAAGCCGGGCCTGGACGGGCACTCCAACGGAGCCGAGCAGATCGCCGTCCGGGCGCGGGACGCGGGCTTCGAGGTGGTCTACCAGGGCATCCGGCTGACCCCCGAGCAGATCGTGGACGCGGCCCTGGCCGAGGACGTGCACGCGGTGGGCCTGTCCGTCCTCTCCGGCTCGCACGCCCGGCTGGTGCCGGACGTGCTGGAGCGGCTGGGTGTGGCCGGTGCCACAGATATACCGGTGATCGCCGGTGGCATCATCCCCAGCGGTGACGCCGAACAGCTGCGGGCCGCCGGAGTGGCCGCGGTCTTCACCCCGAAGGACTTCGACATCACCGGAATCATCGGCCGCATCGTCGACGAGATCCGCAAAGCGAACAAGCTCGACCCCCTGGAGGTCCCCGCATGACCGCCCACCCGTCGCCCGCCGCCCCTCCCGCCGGCGGCTCCGTCGACCGCCTCCGCCCCCGGCGTTCCTGCCTGGCCGTGCCGGGCTCGAACCCCCGCTTCCTGGAGAAGGCGCAGGGCCTCCCGGCCGACCAGGTCTTCCTCGACCTGGAGGACGCGTGCGCGCCGCTGGCCAAGCCCGAGGCGCGGCACACCATCGTGAAGTTCCTCAACGAGGGCGACTGGACGGGCAAGACCCGGGTCGTGCGGGTCAACGACTGGACGACCGAGTGGACGTACCGGGACGTGGTCACGGTCGTCGAGGGCGCCGGCCCGAACCTGGACTGCATCATGCTGCCGAAGGTGCAGAACGCCGAGCAGGTCGTCGCCCTCGACCTCCTGCTCACCCAGATCGAGAAGACCATGGGCTTCGAGGTCGGCCGGATCGGCATCGAGGCGCAGATCGAGAACGCCCGGGGCCTGAACAACGTCAACGAGATCGCCCAGGCCTCCCCCCGCCTCGAGACGATCGTCTTCGGCCCGGCCGACTTCATGGCGTCGATCAACATGAAGTCGCTGGTGGTGGGCGAGCAGCCGCCCGGCTACCCGGCGGACGCCTACCACTACATCCTGATGAAGATCCTGATGGCCGCCCGTGCCAACGACCTCCAGGCGATCGACGGCCCCTACCTGCAGATCCGCGACGTCGACGGCTTCCGCGAGGTCGCCGGCCGCGCCGCCGCGCTCGGCTTCGACGGCAAGTGGGTGCTGCACCCCGGCCAGGTGGACGCGGCCAACGAGGTGTTCTCGCCCTCCCAGGAGGACTACGACCACGCCGAGCTGATCCTGGACGCGTACGCGTACTACACGTCCGAGGCGGGCGGCAAGAAGGGCTCCGCGATGCTCGGCGACGAGATGATCGACGAGGCCAGCCGGAAGATGGCCCTGGTCGTCGCGGGCAAGGGCCGCGCCGCCGGCATGCGGCGCACCAGCAGGTTCGAGATCCCGGAGGCCTGAGCGCGATGCAGTTCGGACGCACCTACGAGGAGTTCGAGGTCGGGGCGGTGTACAAGCACTGGCCGGGCAAGACGGTCACGGAGTACGACGACCACCTGTTCTGCCTGCTCACCATGAACCACCACCCCCTCCACCTGGACAGCAACTACGCCGAGCGGACGACGGACTTCGGCCGGAACGTCGTGGTCGGGAACTACGTCTACTCCCTCCTGCTCGGCATGTCCGTGCCGGACGTCTCCGGCAAGGCGATCGCCAACCTGGAGATCGAGTCCCTGAAGCACGTGGCGCCGACCTTCCACGGCGACACGATCTACGGCGAGACGACCGTGCTCGACAAGTGGCCGTCGAAGTCGAAGAGCGACCGCGGCATCGTCCACGTCGAGACCAGGGGCTACAAGCAGGACGGCACGCTGGTGTGCACCTTCCGCCGCAAGGTGATGGTGCCGACCGAGACGTACGTCAAGGAGCGCGGCGGCGAGCAGCCGGGCCGCCCGCCCGTCTCCCCCCGCCCCCGCACGACGCCCCCGCGGGGCGACGCCGGTCCCGAGCTCACGGAGCAGGAGAAGTAGGCATGGCCCGACTCGCCCAGACCCACGGCCTCACGGACGTCCAGCAGGAGATCCTCTCCACCGTCCGGGACTTCGTGGACAAGGAGATCATCCCGGTCGCGACCGAGCTGGAGCACCGCGACGAGTACCCGCAAGCGATCGTCGACGGCCTGAAGGAGCTGGGTCTGTTCGGCCTGACGATCCCCGAGGAGTACGGGGGGCTGGGCGAGTCGCTGCTGACGTACGCCCTGTGCGTGGAGGAGATCGCCCGCGGCTGGATGTCGGTGTCCGGCATCATCAACACGCACTTCATCGTGGCGCACATGCTCAAGCAGCACGGCACCCGGGAGCAGAAGGACCACTTCCTGCCGCGGATGGCGGCCGGCGAGATCCGCGGCGCCTTCTCGATGTCGGAGCCGGGCCTGGGCTCGGACGTGTCGGCGATCACCTCCAAGGCGGTCAGGGACGGCGACGCGTACGTCCTGACCGGCCAGAAGATGTGGCTCACCAACGGCGGCACGTCCTCCCTGGTGGCCGTGCTCGTCCGCAGTGACGAGGGTCACCCCGAGGGCACGCCGCCCCACCGGTCGATGACGACCTTCCTGGTCGAGAAGGAGCCCGGCTTCGGTGAGGTCCGCCCCGGTCTGACCATCCCCGGCAAGATCGAGAAGATGGGCTACAAGGGGGTCGACACCACCGAGCTCGTCATGGACGGGCTGCGCGTTCCGGCCGATCGGGTGCTCGGCGGCGTCACCGGGCGAGGTTTTTACCAAATGATGGACGGCGTGGAGGTGGGCCGCGTCAACGTGGCGGCGCGTGGCTGCGGCGTCGCCCGGCGCGCCTTCGAGCTGGGGATCCGGTACGCCCAGCAGCGGCACGCCTTCGGCAAGCCGATCGCCCAGCACCAGGCCGTCCAGTTCAAGCTCGCGGAGATGGCTACCAAGGTGGAGGCCGCTCATGCGATGATGGTGAACGCGGCACGCAAAAAGGACTCCGGGGAACGAAACGACCTTGAAGCAGGGATGGCGAAGTACCTCGCCTCCGAGTACTGCAAGGAGGTCGTGGAGGACGCCTTCCGGATCCACGGCGGCTACGGCTTCTCCAAGGAGTACGAGATCGAGCGCCTCTACCGCGAGGCCCCGATGCTGCTCATCGGCGAAGGAACCGCCGAGATCCAGAAAATGATCATTGGCCGCAGGCTGCTCGAAGAGTATCGACACCAGAGCTAGATGTCCGGATACGGGGTGTTTTTTTGGAGAACAAGATCACACCCCGTCAGCGCTCTTCGACCGCCGACTCGGCTTCCTGCCTTACCCAGTTGCGGCCCGGAGCCGCTACGATCGCCGAAAAGCCGCCGTCCCCCGTCGAAGCGCGGCATCATCCGCTACGAAGGTCATCCATGCCCCACAGCCAAACCTCTGCACCACGCGACAGCCTGGCCGGCGTACGCCTTGCACGCGGAGCATCGCCGTGGCTCCTCCCGACCGTCGCCACCGCGGCCGTCAGCCTGCTGCGCGCACGCCGCTCCGGCGCCGCCAAGGCCGTCGCCGTCCCCGCCACCGCGCTCGCGGCGGGGATGCTGTGGTTCTTCCGCGACCCCGAGCGCGAGATCGCCCAGGGCCGGGTCATCTCACCCGCCGACGGCGTGGTGCAGAGCATCATGCCGTGGAAGGACGGGCGCACCCGCGTCGCGATCTTCATGAGCCCGCTCAACGTCCACGTCAACCGCGCGCCGCTGGCCGGCACGGTGACGTCGGTCGAGCACATCCCCGGCGGTTTCGTTCCCGCTTTCAACAAGGAGAGCGAGAACAACGAGCGGGTCGTGTGGCACTTCGACACCGAGCTCGGCGACATCGAGATGATCCAGATCGCCGGCGCGGTGGCCCGCCGCATCGTCCCGTACGTGCCGCAGGGCACCAAGGTCGAGCAGGGCGAGCGGATCGGTCTGATCCGCTTCGGCTCGCGCGTCGACCTCTATCTCCCCGAGGGCGTGGAGGTCGCGGTCGAGGTCGGTCAGAAGACCGTGGCTGGGGTGACTCGCCTTGACCGTGACTGATCCCGGGACGCAGACGGGCTGGGTGCCCGAGGCCGACGAGGCCGACGACGAGGAGGAGATGCCCCTCTCGCTGCGCCTGTCGATAGCGGACACCCTCACCCTCGGCAACGCCACCTGCGGCTTCATGGCGGTGTACTTCACCACCACCGGCATCCTGATCCCGCACCTCACCGGCAGCCAGGAGACCGGCATGGCCCGCCACAGCGCGGCCACCGCGGTCATCCTGATGCTGTGCGCGGCGGTGTTCGACCTGTTCGACGGCCTGGTGGCGCGCAAGCTGCGCAGCTCGCCCATGGGCGCCGAGCTGGACAACCTCTCCGACCTGATCAGCTTCGGCCTGGCCCCGGCGTACTTCGTCCTGGTGTACGGCATGGTCGCGGACGACGCGCACCAGCGGGTGGCGGCGGTCGGCGCGATCGTGGTGCTGCTGGCGGTGGTGCTGCGGCTCGCGAGGTTCTCCTGCGTCACGGTCAAGGACGGCACCTTCCAGGGCATGCCGAGCCCGTTCGGCGCGCTGACGGTGGTCTCCATCGTCCTGCTGGAGCTGCCCTTCGTCGCGACCCTGCTGGCGATCCTCGGCACGGCCTGGCTGATGGTGAGCCGGGTGGAGTACCCCAAGCCGCGGGGCCGGCTCGCGGTGGCGATGCTGTCCTGGATCGTCCTGTCGATGGGCCTCCTGGCCGGCTGGGCCTTCGACGCCCCGAGCGGCCAGCTGCTCCTGCAGACCGGCTGCGCGCTGCAGCTGGTCATGGGCGCGGTGATCCCGCTGTTCGCCACGGCCCGCCGGGTGAACACCTTCCGCGACAACCGTCGTGAGGCGCGGGCGGCGCAGCTGCCGTAGCGCCCCGACACCCGCGCGAAGGGCCCGAGCCGTTCCGGCTCGGGCCCTTCCGTGTCTCCGCCCCCGCACGCGCTCCCCGGGGCCCCGCGGGGTCCCGGGCACCCGTCAGGCGGCCAGGAAGTCCCGGGCGATGCGTTCCGCGGCCCGTTCCAGGATCGGGCCGGCGCCGGCGATGCACCGGGCCACGTCCGGTTCGAGCTCCGTCAGGGGGTACGCCCGGCGGATGCCGGCCCGCTCCAGGGCCTCGGGCGGCAGGGCCAGCCGTCCGCACACCGCGACGACCTCCTTGCCCGCCGCGCGGGCGGCCGCGGCGACGCCGGCCGGGGCCTTGCCGTGCAGGGTCTGCTCGTCCAGCGATCCCTCGCCGGTGATCACCAGGTCCGCCCGGTCCAGCGCGGGCGCGAAGCCCAGGACGTCCAGCATGACCTCGATGCCGGGGCGGAAGCGGGCGCCCAGGAGCAGGGCGCCGTAGCCGATGCCGCCCGCCGCGCCCGCGCCCGGCGCGGCGGCGTACTCGGCGGCCCGCGGGCCGGCGGCCTCCTCCAGCACCTTCGCGTAGTGCGCGAGCGCCGCGTCCAGCGTCTCCACGTCGTCCGGCGAGGCCCCCTTCTGCGGGCCGTAGACGGCGGGCGCCCCCTTGGGGCCGGTCAGCGGGTTGTCGACGTCGCTGGCGAGCACCAGCTCGACGGAGGCCAGGCGCGGATCGAGACCCGACAGGTCGGCCGTGGCCAGGGCGGCGAGGCCTCCGCCGCCCGGCGTCACCGGTTCCCCGTCCGCGTCCAGGAAGCGCGCCCCCAGCGCGGACAGCATCCCGGCGCCGCCGTCCGTGGTGGCGCTGCCGCCGACGCCGAACACGATCGTGCGCGCGCCCGCGTCCAGCGCGGCCCGCAGCAGCTCGCCGGAGCCGTACGTCGACGCCGTCAGCGGGGCGAAGACCCCGGCGGGCAGCCGCTGCAGCCCGCTCGCCTCCGCCATCTCCACGACCGCGGTGCCGTCGCGCAGCGCGAACGCCGCCGTCACCTCGTCGCCGAGGGGCCCGGCGACCCGCACCTCCCGCCGTTCGAAGCCGGCCGCGAGCGCCGCGGCCACCGTCCCGTCGCCGCCGTCGGCCACGGGCAGTGCCTCGACCGCGAGGTCCGGCACGACCCGGCGCAGCCCGGCCGTCACCCGCCCGGCGACCTCGACGGCCGTCAGCGACCCCTTGAACTTGTCCGCGGCGACGAGCACCCGCCGGGTACCGCTCACTGCAGCAGCGTCCGCCACTTGCCTTCCCCTCGCTCTGTGGGCCTCGCGCATGTCAAGGCCAGTCGCGCCGCTGTGACCTTAACCGGAGGACGCCCGCGCCGTCATGCCCCTGACCAGTCCGCGGACCGGGCCGGGAACGCCCTGTGCGCACCGGCGGAAACGGGTACGTGTCAGCCATGACCACTGTGGGCACCGAGCAGGAACTCACCGACCGCGTCCTCGGAGGCTGGCTGGGCCGGATCGCGGGCAACATGCTCGGCAAGCCGGTCGAGCACGGCGAGGTGTGGACGCGCGACCGCATCGACCGCTACCTGCGGCAGGCCGCCGCGCTGCCGCTCACCGACTACCTGCCCGAGCCGTCCGGCGAGCGCGACGCCCGCGACCTGCGCCCCGAGTGGCGCTCCTGCGTGCGCGGCCGCATCCACGGCAGCTGCCGCGACGACGACGTGGACTACGCGATCCTCGGCCTGGACCTGCTGGAGCGGTGCGGCTTCGGCTTCACCACCGAGCAGGTGGGCGACCTGTGGCTGCTGCGGCTGCCGTACCTGCAGACGTTCACGGCGGAGCGGGCGGCGTACCGGAACCTCGCCAACGGGCTGAAGCCGCCCCTGACCGCCACCTACGACAACCCGTACCAGGAATGGATCGGCGCCCTGATCCGCGCCGACATCCACGGCTGGACCCGCCCGGGCGACCCGCGCCGCGCCGCCCTGCTGGCCCGCAAGGACGCGGTGCTGTCGCACACCGGCAACGGCGTGTACGGGGCGATGTGGGCGGCGGCGCTGATCTCGGCGGCGTTCACCGCCGGCACCGTGCGGGAGGCCGTCGAGCAGGCGCTGGCGGTGATCCCGGCGAGCAGCCGCCTCGCCCGCACCGTACGGCGGGTGGTCTCGCTGCACGAGACCCGCATGTCCTGGGAGGACACGCTGACGACGCTGTCCGGGGAGACCGCCGGGCTCGGCTGGATCCACACCGTGCCGAACGCCGCCGTCCTCACCGCCGGGCTGCTGTACGGCGACGGCGACTTCACCCGCACCATCGCGCTGACCGTGCGCGGCGGCCTGGACACCGACTCCAACGGCGCGACGGCGGGCTCGGTGGCGGGCGTGCTGACCGGGGCGGCGGCCATCCCGCCGCAGTGGAAGGACCCGCTGGAGGACACGGTCCGCAGCGCGGTGTTCGGCTTCGACGGCGTCACGATCAGCGAACTGGCGCACCGGACCCTGCGGCTGGCCCGGGCCGGGGACTGACCGCGGGCTCCGGGGGCTGGTTACCCTTTCCCGATGACCACCACGCCAGACTTCGCCACGTACATCGCGGGGTTGCCCCGGGTTCTCGCCGGCGCCGCCGCGCTGTTCCGGGACGCCGCGGGCCGGGTGTTGCTCGTCGAACCCAACTACCGGGAGGGCTGGGCGCTGCCGGGCGGCACGATCGAGTCCGACGACGGCGAGACCCCGCGGCAGGGCGCGCGCCGCGAGACGGCCGAGGAGATCGGCCTGGACCGGCGGCTCGGCCGGCTGCTCGCGGTGGACTGGGTGCACGGGACGGGCCGCCCGCCGCTGGTGGCGTACCTGTACGACGGCGGGGTCCTCACCGAGGACGAGCTGAAGTCGATCCGCCTCCAGGAGGAGGAGCTGCTGTCCTGGCGGTTGGTGCCGCGCGAGGAGCTGACCGAGTACCTGCCGGGCGCCCTCGGCCGCCGGGTCCTGGCGGGCCTGGACGTCCTGGCGGACGGCTCGGGCACGGCGGAGCTGGAGAACGGCCACCGGGTGCGCTGAGCGCCGCACGCGCCGTTCCTCCTCGCGGCGGCGCATATCCGTTCGCCCGGCCCCGGGCCCGCGTCCTACCCTCGGCGGCATGGCCAAGCCCCTTGTCGCCCTGCTCAGCGGTGCAGGCGTCTCCACCGACTCCGGCATCCCCGACTACCGCGGGCCGAACGGGCTGTGGCGGCGGGACCCGGAGGCCGAGAAGCTCGTGACGTACGAGTACTACATGGGCGATCCGGAGATCCGCCGGCGGTCCTGGCTGATGCGGCGCGAGAGCCGGGCGCTGGAGGCGGAGCCGAACGCCGCGCACCGGGCGGTGGCCGAACTGGAGCGGTCCGGGGTGCCGGTGCGGGTGATCACGCAGAACGTGGACGGGCTGCATCAGCAGGCCGGGATGCCCGCCCGCAAGGTGCTCGAACTGCACGGCACGGCGCGCGACGTGGTGTGCACCCGGTGCCACGCACGCGGTCCGATGGAGGACGCCCTCGCGCGGGTGGAGGCCGGCGAGGCGGACCCGCCGTGCCGGGAGTGCGGCGGGATCCTGAAGCCGGCGACGGTGATGTTCGGGGAGCGGCTGGATCCGGTGGTGCTGGGCGAGGCCGTCGCGATCGCCAAGGCGTGCCGGGTGTTCGTCGCCGTGGGCACGAGCCTTCAGGTGCAGCCGGCCGCCGGCCTCGCCGGGGTGGCCGCCGACCACGGCGCCCGGCTGATCGTCGTCAACGCCGAGCCGACCCCGTACGACGACCGTGCCGACGAAGTGATCCGGGAGCCCATCGGCGCCGCCCTGCCCGCCCTGCTGGCCCGTCTCCGGGAGGCGGGCGGCTAGAAGAGCCCCGCCCCCCGTTCGAAGTCCAGCAGCAGGCGCTTGCGGTCCAGGCCGCCGCCGTAGCCGGTGAGGCTGCCGTTCGCGCCGATGACGCGGTGGCAGGGGACGATGATGCCGACGGGGTTGCGGCCGTTGGCGAGGCCGACCGCGCGGGAGGCGGTGGGGCTGCCGAGGGCGGCGGCGAGTTCGCCGTAGGTGCGGGTCTCGCCGTAGGGGATGCGGCGCAGTTCCTGCCAGACGCGGCGCTGGAACGGGGTGCCGGTCAGACGCAGTTCGAGGGTGAACTCCTTCAGCTCGCCCGCGAAGTAGGCCGCCAGCTGTTCCTCCGCCTCGGCGAAGGGGGTGTCGTCGCGGACGCCGAAGGTCTCCTGCGGGGGGCGGTGGCGCTGGGCCTCCATGTACAGGCCGCACAGGACGCCGTCGTCGGCGACGAGGGTGAGCGGGCCGTAGGGGCTGTCGATGACCGTGTGGTGCTTCACGTGGAGTCCTGTCTTTCGGGTCCTTCAGGCCGGGAGGAAGTTGATCGGGTGGCTGTCCGTCGCCCACAGGTACTGCACCGCGTACGCCCGCCAGGGCCGCCAGGGAGCCGCGCGGGCGGTGAGCGCCGCCGGGGTCGACGGCAGGCCCAGTCGGCGGGCGGCGCGGCGCACGCCGAGGTCGGTGGGAAGGAAGGCGTCGGGGTCGCCGAGGGCGCGCAGGGCGACGACGTCGGCCGTCCAGGGGCCGACCCCGGGCAGGGCCAGCAGTTCGGCGCGGGCCCGCGGCCAGTCGCTCCCGACGCCCAGGTGGAGGGAGCCGTCGGCGAGCCGCCGTACCAGGGTGGTGAGGGTGGCGCGGCGGGCGCGGGGCATCGCCAGGGACCCGGGGTCGATCCCGGCGAGCGCCTCGGGGGCCGGGAAGAGGTGGGTGAGGCCGCCCTCGGGGTCGTCGACCGGTTCGCCGTGCGCGGTGACCAGGCGGGCCGCGTGGGTGCGGGCGGCGGCCGTGGAGACCTGCTGGCCGAGGACGGCCCGGATCGCGAACTCCGCTTCGTCGACCGTGCGCGGGACGCGCCGCCCGGGCGCCTTGTCGACCAGCGGCGCGAGCAGCGGGTCGGCGCGCAGCTGGTCGTCGATGGCGACCGGGTCGGCGTCCAGGTCGAGCAGGCGGCGGCAGCGGCTGATGGCGACCGTCAGGTCGCGCAGGTCGCCGAGGGTGAGGCGGCAGGCGATGTGGTCGGGCCGCGGGGCGAGCGCCACGATGCCGTGGCCGTACGGCAGCCGGAGCGTGCGCCGGTAGGCGCCGTCTCGCCATTCCTCCACGCCGGGCACGGCGGTCGCGGCGAGGTGGCCGAAGAGGTTGTCGGGGTTGAGGGGGGCGCGGAAGGGCAGGCGCAGGGTCAGGGCGCCCGGGGTGGCGCCGGGGCCGGTCCGCGGCGCCCGGGCGCGCAGCTCGCTCGGGGTGAGGGCGAAGACCTCGCGCACGGTGTCGTTGAAGGCGCGGATGGAGGAGAAGCCGGCGGCGAAGGCGATCCGCGCCATCGGCAGGGTCGTCGTCTCGATGAGCAGCCGGGCGGTCCGGGCGCGCTGGGCGCGGGCGAGCGCGAGGGGGCCCGCGCCCAGCTCGGCGAGCAGCTGGCGTTCGATCTGCCGGGTGCTGTAGCCGAGCCGGGCGGCGAGGCCGGGCACGCCTTCGCGGTCCACGACGCCGTCGGCGATCAGCCGCATGGCGCGGGCCACCAGGTCGGCGCGCCGGTTCCATTCCGGGGAGCCGGGGGTGGTGTCGGGCCGGCAGCGCTTGCAGGCCCGGAAGCCGGCCTGCTGGCAGGCCGCCGCGCTCGGGTGGAACACCATGTTCTCCGGCTTCGGCGGCACCACCGGGCAGCTGGGCCGGCAGTAGATCCCGGTGGTCAGGACCGCGGTGAAGAACCAGCCGTCGAACCGCGCGTCCTTGGACCGGACGGCGCGCACGCAGCGCTCCGTGTCGGTGTGCATCCCCTTCCGCATGCGTCCAGCATCGGGCACGCGCGGCGCCGGGGCTGGCGAGAATCCGACATCGACCTCACGTCTCCCGCGTCCCGCCGGGCCGCCACGCGGACTCCCTGAGCAGCCGCAGCCCGTTGAGGCCGACCAGCACGGTCGAGCCCTCGTGGCCCGCGACGCCGAGCGGCAGCGGCAGGTGGCCGAGCAGGTCCCACAGGACGAGGACGGTGATGAAGGTGCCCGCGATCACCAGGTTCTGCAGCACCAGCCGGCGGGCGGTGCGGGACAGCCGGACGACCGCGGGCACGGCCGTCAGTTCGTCGCGCACCACGACCGCGTCCGCCGTCTCCAGCGCCAGGTCGGAGCCCGCGCGGCCCATGGCGACGCCGGCGTGCGCGGCGGCGAGGGCGGGCGCGTCGTTGACGCCGTCGCCGACGAAGAGCACCTTGCGGCCGGCCCGCTCCAGGTCCCGTACGGCGTTCACCTTGTCCTCGGGCAGGAGCTCGGCGCGGACGTCGGTGATGCCGGTGGCGGCGGCGACGCGGGCGGCGGCGCGGGCGTTGTCGCCGGTGAGCAGGGCGGGGGCGGCGCCGCTCAGGGCGGTGAGCGCGGCGGTGGCCGCGGCGGCGTCGGGGCGCAGGCGGTCGGTGAGGGCGAGGGTGCCGACGGGGGTGCCGTCGCGCGTGACCTGGACGACGGTCGCGTCGCTGTCGGTGTCCGCCCGGCCGACGCCCACCACCCGGCCGTCGACGGTGGCCGTCACGCCGCGTCCCGGTGCGGCCGTGAAGTCCTCGGCGGCGGCGATCGGCAGGTCGCGGGCGCGGGCGGCGGCCACGATCGCGCGGGCCAGCGGGTGCTCGCTGGGGTGCTCGGCCGCGGCGGCCAGCGCCAGCAGGGCGTCCTCGTCGAGGCCGGAGCCCGGCAGCGGGCGGACGGCCGTCACCTCGGGGGCGCCCTCGGTGAGGGTGCCGGTCTTGTCCAGGGCGGTGGTGTCGATCTCGCCGAGGCGTTCCATCGCGACGGCCGACTTCACCAGCACGCCGTGCCGGCCGGCGTTGGCGATGGCGGACAGCAGGGGCGGCATGGTGGCGAGGACGACCGCGCACGGGGAGGCGACGATCATGAAGGTCATGGCCCGCAGCAGCGCGTCCGCGAGGTCGGCGCCGAAGGCGAGGGGGACGCCGAAGACGGCGAGGGTGGCGACCACCACGCCGACCGCGTACCGCTGCTCGATCTTCTCGATGAACAGCTGGGTCGGGGCCTTGGTGCGGGAGGCCTCCTCGACCAGGGTGACGATGCGGGCGATCACGGAGTCGGCCGGGTCGCGGCCGACGCGGACGCGCAGGGCGCCGGTGCCGTTGAGGGTGCCGGTGAAGACCTCGTCGCCGGGGTTCTTGACGACCGGGAGGGACTCGCCGGTGATGGTCGCCTGGTCGGCCTCGCTGGTGCCGTGGACGACGGTCCCGTCGGCGCCGATGCGCTCGCCGGGGCGGACCAGCAGCACGTCGCCGACGGCGAGGTCGGCGGTCGGGACGGTCTCCTCGCCGTCGGCGGTGAGCCGGGTCGCGGTGGTGGGGGCGAGGTCGAGCAGGCCGCGCACGGAGTCGGCGGTGCGGGCGGTGGCCAGCGCCTCCAGGGCGCCGGAGGTGGCGAAGATGACGATCAGCAGGGCGCCGTCGAGGACCTGGCCGATCGCGGCCGCGCCCAGCGCCGCGACGATCATCAGCAGGTCGACGTCGAGGGTCTTCTCCTTGAGCGCCCGCAGGCCCTCCAGCGCGGGTTCCCAGCCGCCGGCGGCGTAGGCGAGGGCGTACAGCGGCCCGTACGCCCAGGCGGGAGCACCGGCGAGGTCGAGGGCGAGGCCGAGCAGGAACGCCGCCAGCGCCGCGAGCGCCCAGCGGGCCTCGGGCAGGGCGAGCAGGCGGGTGCGGCGGCGGGGCGCCGGCCGGGCGGACGCGGGGACGGGGGCGGGAGCGAGAGTCGTGGACACGCGCCTCACCATACAGGAACACATGAAGACTCATTCATCTGTTCATATGTGATGGGTAGGATGGGGCCATGGGTCATGGAGCCGTCATCCCCGCGCAGGACGCCGCCGAGCGGGTCCGCCTGGACGCGGACAACGTCGCGAAGGTCGCCACCACGCTCCAGGCCCTGTCCACCCCCTCCCGGCTGCTGATCCTGGCGCGGCTGCGCGAAGGTCCGCTGCCGGCCACGGAACTGGCGGCGGAGGTGGGCATGGAGCAGTCGGCGTGCTCGCACCAGCTGCGGCTGCTGCGCAACCTGGGCCTCGTGGTGGGCGAGCGCCGCGGCCGGTCGGTCGTCTACGCGCTGCACGACCACCATGTCGCCGAACTGCTCGACCAGGCCGTGTACCACGTGGAGCACCTGCGGCTGGGGATCAGCGACGCCGCCGAGGCCGAGTGAGACGCCGGTGCGGGGCCGGGCGCCTCCGCGCCCGGCCCCGCACCGCGTACCGCTCCCCTACCGCGTCGCGGTCGGCCGCCGCGAGGCCGCCGTCGCCGTACGGACGTCGGTCAGCGGGCGCAGCCGGTAGCTGTAGGTGTAGGCGCGGTCGGCGAACAGCTTGTACTCGTCGTGGGTGTGGGCGCCCCAGCTGTTGTCGCCGCCCACGCCCATCTGCCGGTGGTTCAGCCGCAGCACGACCTCCTCGCGCGGGGTGAGCTGGTAGTCGTGGCGCGCCCCGGCGGACAGGTCCTCCGGGGTGAAGTGCGAGGCGTTGACCTCCAGCAGCGGCTCGCCCGAGACGAGCAGTCCGACGCCGTCGCGGTCGGTGAGGGCCGCCCAGCGCACGTCCGTCTTGTTGCCGTTCTCCTGCGGGCGGATGTACGGGGTCCACTGCCCGGAGACGGTCCCCGAGTACCGGCCGACGTCGGTGCCGGTGTTGCGGTCCCAGTGGTTCTCCTCGGGGCCCCGGCCGTAGTAGTGCAGGTGCTCCAGGCGGCCCGGCAGGAACAGCAGGGTGCCGACCTCCGGGAGGTACGGCAGGCTCGGCGCGCCCGGGCGCAGGGTGAAGTCCACCTTGATCTCGGCGTTGCCGAAGACCGTGTAGGTGAGGGTGTACGCCGACTCGACCGTGGTGGGCAGGGTGCCGCCGACCTCGATCTCCACGGCCCGGTCGCGCAGGGCGCGCACGGTGACGCCGGTGACCTTCCGGCGGGCGCCGGCGTCGCGCCAGGTCTGGTTGCGGACGTGCTGGCCGTTGCCCCGGTCGTTGTCGGTGGGCGCCCGCCAGAAGTTCGGCACGGGCCCCGCGGTGACCAGCCGGACGCCCGCGGCCTCGTACGACGTGAGGGCGCCGCTGCGCTTGTCCACGGTGAGCGAGAAGTCCGCGCCGCGCACCGTGATCTCCCGGTCGCCGTCGTCGTGGCGCAGGGCGGGCACGTCCGCCAGCGGGACGGGGGTGACGGCCGGGACGCCGGCGGCCAGCGGGAGCTGGGCCCGGGCCACCTCGAACCCGGCCTTCGCCCAGGCGCTGGGCTCCCGGGTGGTGAACGACAGGTTCAGGAAGAACTCGGTGCCCGGCGCCGGGTCGTCCGGCAGCCGCACCGGCACCGTGATGTCCTTGGCGGACAGGGGAGCCACGTCCAGCTGCTCGCGGGTCAGCCTGCCGCGCCGCACGACCTCGCCGTCGGCGACCAGGGACCAGTGGCCGTCGAACTCGCGGAGGCCGGTGAACAGGTACTCGTTGGTGAGGGTGACCGCGCCCGGGGCGCCGCCCCGGACCGGGGTGGCGTGGATCGCCTGGTAGACGCGCTTGACCTCGGCGGCCTTGCCGGTGTGGCCGCGGTCGGCGGTGACGATGCCGTCCGCGACGAAGTTGCCGTCGTTGGGGTTGTCGCCCCAGTCGCCGCCGTAGGCGAGGAACGTCTTCTCGCGCGGCCGCTGCCGGGTGACGCCGGCGGTGGCCGCGTCGAACCAGAACCGGACGCCGTCGTCGCCGGGGCCGCGGCTGTCGGAGGCCAGTTCGGCGGCGCTCAGGGCACGGGCGTGGACGCGGGCCCGGCGGACGGTGCCGCTGAACTCGCGGGTCTGGTTGTCGGCGTCGGTGGCGAGCGCGAGGGGCGCGGTGGTGGCGTCCGGGCGCCGGGTGGTGGTGCGGGTGGCCCGCACCACGCCGTCGACGTGGAGGGTCAGGGTGCCCGCGTCCGCGTCGAAGACGCCCGCGACGTGGTGCTCGCGGCCCGTCCAGTCGTCCGGCAGCGGCCAGCTCGCGGTGATCCACTGGCCGCCGCCGTGGATGAAGAACTCCAGGTTCCGGTCGGTCTGCTTGAGGGCGTACTGGGTGTCGCCCTTGGCCAGGATGGGCTGGTGATAGCCCGTCACGTGCGGGGTGACCCAGGCCTCCAGGGTGAGCGAGCCGGTGAGGTCCAGGAGCGGGTCGCGGGCGAAGACGGTGCCGCCGGACAGGCCCGCGGCGCGGTCGAAGGTGCCGCCCGGGGCGAGGATCTCGCCGCGCAGCCCGCCCGGCCCGGTCTCGGTCAGCAGGATGCGCTCCGGGGTGGGCCAGGTCAGGGACTGGTCGACGAAGTCCCAGATCCAGCCGCCCTGGAGGACGTCGTGGCGGCGGACGACGTCCCAGTACTTGCGGAAGTTGCCGTTGGAGTTCCCCATCGCGTGGGAGTACTCGATCATCACGTACGGCCGGGTGTCGGAGGTGTCCTTCGCCCGCTGCTCGACGCGCTGGGGCGTCTCGTACATCTCCGAGCGGATGTCGCTGATCCCGGGGCGGTCGTCGCCCTCGTACTGGATGACGCGGGTGGGGTCGTAGGAGCGGATCCAGTCGTGCATGGCGGTGAAGGTGGAGCCGCCGCCCGCCTCGTTGCCGAGGGACCAGACGACCACCGAGGCGTGGTTCTTGTCGCGGTGGACCATGTTCTGGGCGCGGGCCACGCAGGCCCGGGTCCACTCGGGGTGGTCGCCCGGGTACTCGTCGCGGATGCCGTGGGTCTCCAGGTTGGTCTCGTCGACCAGGTAGAGGCCGTAGGCGTCGGCGAGCTCGTACCACAGCGGGTTGTTCGGGTAGTGCGAGGTGCGGACGGAGTTGATGTTCATCCGCTTGATGAGCTCGATGTCCCGGACCAGGTCCGCGCGGGTGAGCGCGGTGCCGCGGTCCGGGTGCATCTCGTGCCGGTTGGTGCCGCGGAAGGAGACCGGCCTGCCGTTGATGCGCATCAGTCCGTCCCGGAGCGCGAACTCGCGCAGGCCGACCCGGTGCGAGAGGGTCTCGGTCACCCTGCCCGCCGGGTCGCGCAGCCGCAGGACGGCGGTGTAGAGGTAGGGGTGCTCGGCCGACCAGAGCTTCGGGTCGGGCACCGGCCGGGCGGCCCGTACGGTCGCGTCCTCGCCGGTGGCCGCGACGTCCGCGTGCTGCCGCAGCGGGCGGGACCAGACCGGGTGGCCGTCGGCGTCGTAGAGCTGGGTCTCGACCGTGTACCGTCCGGCGCCCTCGCCGCCGTAGGCGCGCACGCTCGCCGTCACCGACAGCTCGGCGGCGGTGTGGTCGTCGCTCAGCGGGGTGTCCAGCTTGAAGTCGCGCAGGTGCACCGCCGGGGTGGAGTACAGGTAGACCGAGCGGAAGATGCCGCTCAGCCGGATCATGTCCTGGTCCTCCAGCCAGTCGCCGTCGGAGTAGCGGTAGACCTCCACCGCGATCCGGTTGGTGCCGGGCTTCAGGTGCTCGGTGATGTCGTACTCGGCGGGCGTGTAGGAGTCCTCGCTGTAGCCCACCGGCTCACCGTTGATCCACACGTAGTGGGCCGACTTGACGCCCTCGAAGTGCAGGAACGTCCGCCGTCCCGCCCAGGTGCGCGGGACCGTGAAGGTGCGCCGGTACTGGCCCACGGGGTTGTGGCGGGTCGGCGCGGCCGGCGGCTGCGGGTCCTCGCCCAGGCCGTTGGGGCCCCAGTACGGGTAGGTGATGTTGAGGTAGATCGGGCGGTCGTACCCGTGCAGCTGCCACACGGAGGGGACCGGGATGGTGTCCCAGCCGCTGTCGTCGAGGTCGGTGCGGTGGAAGTCGGGGTCCCGGTCCTCGGGGCGGTCCGCGTGGGCGAACTTCCATCTGCCGTCGAGGCTCAGCCGGTACGGGGAGCGGGTGCGGTCGGCGGCCAGGGCCTGGCCGAGGTCCGCGTACGGCATGAGGGTGGTGTGCGGCGGCTCGGTGCCGAGCCGGAAGACGCCGATGTCGTTCCACTCCGGGGCGCTGTCCGCCGCCGTGCCCCGGACGGCCGGACGGGCCGCGGCGGACGGCGCGGACAGGGCGAGCGCGCCCAGCGCGGCGGCTCCCCCCTCCAGCAGACGGCGGCGGCTGACGGCCGGCCGGGAGCGGGCCGGGCCCTCGGCGGGTGACACGTGCGAGTGCGGCATGACCGTGACCTTCCTCGAGACGACAGCGCGCTGCGGGTGCCGGCCGGACTCCGGGGATGCCGGGAACGCCGGCCGAGGTGCGGACGGGGCCCGCCCGGGCGGCTCCGCGCACTGCGGGGGAACGGAAGTTGACGATGGGTCAGTTCACGACTGCTGGTGACGGGGCGGCTGCTGAGCCAGGGTCACCCTAGGACCCGAACACAAACGAAGCAATCATCCTGTCGGACTTTGTGTGGTCCTGAGGGGTGCGGGCTGTCCGGTCCCGGGTGGCCGTCCGGTCCCGGCGGACGCGGCCGCCCGTTCCCGGGTGGCCGTCCGCTCCCGGGCCGCCGGCCGCCGCGCGGTCAGCGCATCCGGGCCGCGAACGCCTCGTACGCCCGCTCGTCGAAGAGGACGAACCGGATCTCCTCGACCGCCGTGTCCGCGTCCCGGACCGTCTCCACCGCGATGCGGGCGCCGTCGTCCATCGGCCAGCCGTAGATCCCGGTGGAGATCGCCGGGAAGGCCACGGTCCGCGCGCCCAGTTCGTCCGCCACCCGCAGGGACTCGCGGTAGCAGGAGGCCAGCAGGCCGGAGCGGTCCTCCTGCGCCGACCAGACCGGGCCGACGGTGTGGATCACCCAGCGGGCGTCCAGCTCGCCCGCGGTGGTGGCGACCGCCCGGCCGGTGGGCAACCCCTCGCCGTACCGGGAGGCGCGCAGCGCCCGGCACTCCGCGAGGATCGCGGGGCCGCCGCGCCGGTGGACCGCGCCGTCGACGCCTCCGCCGCCGAGCAGCGAGGAGTTGGCCGCGTTGACGATCGCGTCGACGGACTGCCGGGTGATGTCGCCCCGGACCAGCGTGAGCGTGGTCATGTCTGCCTCAGCCGCCGCCAGACGGCCTTCGCCGCGTTGTGCCCCGACATGCCGTGCACGCCGGGGCCCGGCGGGGTGGCCGAGGAGCAGAGGAAGACGGCCGGGTGCGGGGTGCCGTAGGGGAACAGGGACGGCTTGGGGCGCAGCAGGATCTGCAGGCCGCGGACCGCGCCGGTGGCGATGTCGCCGCCGACGTAGTTGGCGTTGCGGGCGGCGAGTTCGGGCGGGCCGGCGGTGGCGCGGGCCAGGACGCGGTCGCGGAAGCCGGGGGCGAAGCGCTCCAGCTGGCGTTCGACGGCGTCGGTGAGGTCGCCGGTCCAGCCGTGCGGGACGTGGCCGTAGGCCCAGAAGACGTGGCGGCCGGCCGGGGCGCGGGTGGGGTCGACGACGCTCGGCTGCACGGTGATCAGGAACGGCCGGTCGGGTGCGCGGCCCTCGTGGGAGGCGGCGCGCAGGGCGGCGCCGATCTCGGTGTGGTCGGCGCCGATCTGTACGGTGCCGGCGCGGCGGGCCTCCTCGGCGGTCCACGGGACGGGGCCGTCCAGAGCGTAGTCGATCTTGAAGACGCCGGGGCCGTACCGGTAGCGGTCGTAGGCACGGCCGAAGCCGGCGATGCGGGCGAGCGCGGTGGGCGAGGTGTCGAAGACGTAGGCGCGGGCGGGCGGCAGGTCGTCGAGGCGTTTGACCTCGTAGCCGGTGTGCAGGGTGCCGCCGAGGTCCGTGAGGTAGGCGGCGAGGGCGTCGGAGAGGGACTGGGAGCCGCCGCGGGCGACGGGCCAGCCGCGGGCGTGCGCGGCGAGGGCGAAGACCAGGCCGACGGCGCCGGTGGCGAAGCCGCCGAGCGGGGCCATGACGTGCGCGACGAGGCCGGCGAGGAGGGTCTTGGCCTTCTCGTCGCGGAAGCGGCGCATCAGCCAGGTCGACGGGGGCAGGCCGGCCAGGCCGAAACGGGCCAGGGTGACCGGGTCGCGGGGCAGCGCGGTGAGCGGCAGGGACATGAAGTCGCGGACGAGGGTGTCCCAGCCGGGGAGGAAGGGTTCGACCAGCCGGCGGTACGTGCCCGCGTCGCGGGGCCCGAAGGAGGCGGCCGTCTCGCCGACCGAGCGGGACAGCACCGCGGCGGAGCCGTCCGGGAAGGGGTGGGCCATGGGCAGCTCGGGGTGCAGCCACGTCAGGCCGTAGCGGTCGAGCGGCATGGCGCGGAACGCGGGTGAGTTGACGCCGAGGGGGTGCGCCGCGGAGCAGGGGTCGTGCCGGAAGCCGGGGAGGGTGAGCTCCTCGGTGCGCGCTCCCCCGCCGACGGTGTCCCGCGCCTCGAAGACGGCGACGGAGAATCCGCGCCGGGCCAGCTCCACGGCAGCCGTCAGGCCGTTCGGCCCCGCTCCCACCACGACCGCATCGAGCATCGACGGCACCTTCGGACCCCTTCGTCAGCCGACGGCCACTGGGGGTCAGGATATGCCGGGGGACCGGCGCCCACCGGTCGCGGGTGTCCGGGAGGAGGGGCCGGGGCCGGCCCGGACGTCAGGCCCCCTCCGACAGCAGGTCCGCCACCCGGCGCGCGGTGGCCGCGTCGCGGGCCGCGGTGAACGGCAGGGTGTTGCCGCCGGTGATGCGGAAGGGCTCGCCCGAGCGGGTCAGGTGGGCGCCGCCCGCCTCCTCGACCAGCAGCAGGCCCGCGGCGTGGTCCCAGGCGGCCTCCCAGGAGAAGGCGACGGCGTCCAGTCGGCCGCGGGCGATGGCGAGGTACTCCAGTCCGGCCGAGCCGCAGGCGCGCGGGGACACTCCCGGCGTCCGCAGGCCGAGCAGGGCGTGCTTCTGCTCGTCCGTGGTGAAGTCGGGGTGGGAGGTGGCCACCTCCAGGTCCCGGCCGGGGTCGGGCGCGCCGCTGGTCAGGCGCTCGCCGTCCAGGAAGGCGCCGCGGCCCCGCACGGCGGTGGCCAGTTGGCCGCGGGCGGGGGCGTAGGTCCACGAGGCGTGCAGGACGCCGCCCCGGGCGAGTGCGACCAGGGTGCAGAACCCGTCCTCGCCGTGCACGAACTGCCGGGTCCCGTCGACGGGATCGACGATCCAGACCGGCGCGTCGCCGCGGATCGCCTCGTACGTCAGCGGGTTGGCGTGCACCGCCTCCTCGCCGACCACGACGGAGCCGGGCAGGAGGGCGGCGAGCGCCTCGGTGAGATACAGCTCGGCCTTGCGGTCGGCGTCCGTCACCAGGTCGTGCGGCCCGGTCTTCCGGTCGACCTCGTGCGCGGCGAGCTGCCGCCAGCGCGGCATGATCTCGGTCGCGGCGGCCTCGCGGATCGCCTCCTCCACGGCGGAGGCGATCCGGTCGGGAAACTCTTCGACGGTTCCGTTGCTTTCGATCACTCCCCCATCACACCACGCGCCGCCGACGGTCCCCTCCCGCCCGGTGCACTCCGGGGGGAACCGGTGTGAACTTCCCGGGCGCGCAGTCCGCGGCCGGGTCAGCGGCCGACCGCGTAGCCCTGCATACCCCGCGGGTTGGCCGCCGCCGACAGGATCCCCGTCTCCGGGTCCCGGGCGACCGCGCACAGGCGCCCCTCCGACCAGGGGCCGCCGACGGTCACGTGGTGGCCGCGGCGCCGCAGCTCCGCGACGACGGCCGGGTCGGTGCGGGACTCGACGGTGACGCTGCCGGGGCGCGTGCCGCGCGGGTAGAAGGAGCCCGGGAAGCTGTCGTTGTGCCAGTCGGGGGCGTCGATCGCGCCCTGGAGGTCGAGGCCGCCGCGCACCGGCGGGCGCAGCGCGAGGGCCAGGAGGAAGTGCAGCTGCCACTGGTCCTGCTGGTCGCCGCCGGGCGTGCCGAACGCCAGGACGGGCACGCCGTCGCGCAGGGCGATCGAGGGCGTGAGGGTGGTGCGGGGGCGGCGGCCCGGGGTGAGGGAGTTCGGCAGGCCCTCCTCCAGCCAGGTCATCTGCAGCCGGGTGCCGAGCGGGAAGCCCAGTTCGGGTACGACGGGGTTGGACTGCAGCCAGCCGCCGCTGGGGGTGGCGGCGACCATGTTGCCCCAGCGGTCGACGACGTCGAGGTGGCAGGTGTCGCCGCGGGTGCCGCCGTCGGCGGCGGTGTGCAGGACGTCCGGCTCGCCCGGCACGGGGGACGCCGGGCGCTTCGCGACCGTCGGCTCGCCGGTGCCCGGCGCGTCGGAGGCGGCCCGGCCGGGGACCTCCCCGCGCGCGTGCCCGCACAGGCGGGGGGTGCGTCCGCCGGGGCTGCCGGGCCGCAGTTCGAAGGAGGCCCGCTCCCCCACCAGCCGGCGCCGTTCGGCGTTGTAGCCGGCCGACAGCAGATCGCCGAGCGGCACCTCGGCCGCGTCCCCGTACCAGGCCTCCCGGTCGGCCATGGCGAGCTTGCAGCCCTCGATCAGCAGGTGGACGTAGTCGGCGGAGCCGTAGGGGGGCAGTTCGGGCGGGAGCAGCGCGAGCTGCTGGAGCAGCACCGGGCCCTGGCTCCAGGGTCCGGCCTTGCACACGGTCCAGCCGTTCCAGTCGTACGTCACGGGCGTCTCGTACGTCGCCGACCAGGCGGCGAGGTCGGCGGCGGTGAGGGTGCCGGTGTGCCGCTCGCCGCTGGTGTCCAGGGTGGGCCGCCGGGCCTGCCGCACCAGGGCCTCGGCGATGAAGCCGGTGCGCCACACCTCGCGGGCCGCCTCGATCTGCGCCTGCCGGTCCCCGGCGCCGGCGGTCTCGGCGAGCAGCCGCCGCCAGGTGGCGGCGAGGGCGGGGTTGCGGAAGAGCCGGCCGGGGCGGGGCGGCCGGCCGTCCGGCAGGTACACCTCGGCCGACGAGGTCCACTCCGTCTCGAACAGCTTCCGCACGGTCTCGACGGTCTCGCCGACGCGCTCCACGGGCGCGTGCCCGTGTTCGGCGTATCCGATGGCGTACTTCAGGACGTCGGCGAGGGACTTGGTGCCGTGGTCGCGCAGCAGCAGCATCCAGGCGTCGAACGCGCCGGGCACCGCGGCGGCGAGCGGGCCGGTGCCGGGCACCAGGTCGAGCCCCAGTCCCCGGTAGTGGGCGATCGTCGCGCCCGCGGGGGCCACGCCCTGCCCGCACAGCACCCGCACCTCGCCGCCCGCCGGGGCGAGCAGGATCGGCGCCTCGCCGGCGGGCCCGTTCAGGTGCGGCTCGACCACGTGCAGCACGAACGCGCCCGCCACGGCCGCGTCGTACGCGTTGCCGCCGCTCTCCAGGACGGCCATCGCGGACTGGGAGGCCAGCCAGTGGGTGGAGGACACCATGCCGAAGGTGCCCTGGAGGGTGGGGCGGGTGGTGAACATACGGCCTCTCACCTCGCTGTTCCCGCGCACCGGACGGACCGGTGGGCGCTCAGGACGGGGTCCGGGGAGGTCGGGCCGGTGCCCTCCCCCGGTCGCTCCCCGGCAGGCTACCGACCGCCTCGCGCCCCCTGCGCCCCGCCCCGGGCGCGAAGGGGGCGCGAGGGGCCGGGGGCGACGGCCGGTGAGGAACGCCCCGGTCGCGCGGCACGGGCCGCGGCCGGCTCCCCCGCCCCGGTACGGGCGACGCGGGCACGCGCCCCGGCGCGTGGCGCCCGTCCCGCGGGGCCGCTTGCCGCCGTCCGGGACGCCCACGGGCCCGGTGTCCTCGTGCGCGCCGGATCGCCCGCGCGTCCGGCACGCACACGGGGCCCGGCCGTCCTGTCGGCCGGGCCCCGCGGCGAAGGCGCGCGTACGGGTCAGATCACCATCGGTACCAGCGGCCCCGGCCGCCACCGGCGGTGGTGGAGCGCATGACGAAACCGAGGAGCCACACCACCAGGACGGCGACGGCGACCCACCAGAGGACCTCGACGGCGAAGCCGGCGCCGAAAAGGATCAGCGCGAGAAGCAGAACAAGCAGCAGGGGAACCATTTTTATCGACCTCCTGCACGCTCGTCTGCCCTGTGATTCCGTCGCCACTCTCCGGCGCCGCTTTGTTTGTGAAGGGAATGCCGGGGCACAAGCGGGTCACCGTGACAGCGGCACACGACCTATCAGGAGGTGCTCTTCCATGACCGCCGGCGAGAAGGCCAAGGCAAAGGGCGAACAGATCGAGGGCAAGACCAAGGAAGTCGTGGGAAACGCCGCCGGAAACGACCGCATGGCCGCCGAGGGACGGGCGGAAAAGAGCACGGGTGATGCCCGTGCGGCCAAGGAAAAGGCGAAGGACGTGTTCAAGCGCTGACCCCGTCTTCTTCGCCGAGAATCAGAAAAGGGCTTGCCCCGCGTGATTGCGGGCGGGCCCTTTTCGGCGAAATCACCGGGGCGGGCGGGAGCGTCCGCGTCATGGACGGTGCGGACGGTCGCACGCCCCGGGGACCGCGCGGCGGCGGACAGCGGGACCGGCCCGGGTGAAACCCCGGACACACCCGGACCGGACGACACCGCTTCGCCCAGGTCTGAGCCGGGCGAAGCGGGGCAACCGTGCCGGAGCGGCTACGCATTCCCTGTCGAGAACCGAGGTGAACCATGACGCAGGACCTGACCCCGAAGTACACGGTGCCCGGCATCGAGCGCGAGGCGGCCGGCCGGCTGATCGGCCTGCTCCGGATGCGCCTGCACGCGCTCAACGATCTGCACCTGACCCTCAAGCACGTGCACTGGAACGTGGTCGGCCCGCACTTCGTCGCCATCCACGAGATGATCGACCCGCAGGTGGACCGGGTCCGGGACATGGCCGACGACGTGGCGGAGCGCATCGCCGCGCTCGGCGGCGTCGCCCAGGGAACGCCGGGAGCGCTGGTCGCCGAGCGCACCTGGGACGACTACTCCATCGGCCGGGCCGACGCGATCGCCCATCTCGGGGCGCTCGACCTCGTCTACACGGGAGTGCTCGAGAGCCTCCGTGCCGCGATCAAGGAGGCGGGCGACCTCGACACCGCCACCGAGGACCTGCTCATCGGACAGCTGCGCGACCTGGAGCAGTTCCAGTGGTTCGTGCGGGCCCACCTGGAGAGCGCGGGCGGCACGCTCGCCACGGAGCAGGCCCGGACGGAGGAGGAGGCCGCGGACAAGGGAGCCGAGCTCGGCTGAGCGGCCCCGTGCCGACGGCCGGCGGTGGCGAACCCGCTCCCGCCGGCGGCCGCGGAAAGGGCTCCGGCCGGCGCTCGGGCGACGGCCCGCCGCTCCGGCTCGCCGCCGTCGGCCCCGTGACGCGGGGTGCCGGGTCGATGACGCGGCGTGCACCGGTGCCGGGTCCGGCCCTGCCCGGAGCCGCCGGCCGTCACAGCGGCGGCATCGGGCCGACCGGCTCGGAATCGGCCAGGGTCTAACCTGTGAGGTTCATGGCCGTACCGTTGTCCATGATCCTCCGTTTCGGTTGTCGAGGTGCGAGCAGTGCAGGACGTCCGGTTCGACCTGTCGGCTTTCGGTCTCAGTGAGACGGCCCGATGCGGCGCCCTGCTGCGGAAGGCCGTCAGCGGTGCGCCGTCACCGGACGCGGCGGCCCAGCGAGTCGCCGACTTCTTCTACGACAGCCTGGCCGACGGGCGGGACGGACGCGCCTGCCCCGCGGTGGGCGTCTTCCTCGCCGGGCCGTGGGACACCGCCCCCGGGGCGCCGGCGGTCGCGGGGCCTCCCGCCGCCGCGCGGCGTCCGGCGCTGGCGGGATTCCGCGGCCCGCACCGCCACCGGCCCGGCGCAGCGGGCCCCGATCCGCTGCGGGTGCCCGTGCCGTCGCCGGAGGCCGCCCGCGAGGCGCCGTTGGTGCACCGGCTGTTCGAACGCCTGGAGGTCGCGGCCGGGGACGCGGCCGGCGCCGCGTCCCCCGGGGGCGGCGTCGGGGTCGTGCACGTGTCCTCCAGCCAGGAGGACGGGCTGGAGGACCTCCTTCCGGGGCAGGGCGTCCGTTCCGTGCTGGCCTTCGGGGGAGCCCTGGCACCGGGTGAGTGGTTCGCGGTGGTGCTGTTCTCCCGCGTTCCGCTGGCCGCCGAGGTCGTCACGCTCTTCCGCACCGTCACCGGCAGCACGCGCTTGGCGCTGCTGTCCGCCGGCCGGGCGGCGCCCGCCGTGGAGGCCGACGCGGTGCGCGCCCTTCTGGAGGACATGGAGAGCCTGGTGGGGCAGCGGGCCGCGCGCCTGCAGTCGGCGGTGGCCGAGCTGCGCTCCGCCACGACGGAGCTGCGCCGCTCCCAGCGGGAGCTGGAGCAGCGGGAGCGGGAACTGCGCGAGGAGGCGGCGATCGTCGAGCTGCTGCAGGAGGCCGGCAGCGCCCTGGCGGCGGAACTCGACCTCGACGCGCTGGTCCAGCACGCGGTCGACGCCGCCACCCGCCTGTCCGGGGCCGCGTTCGGCGCCTTCTTCTACAACGTCCTGGGGGAGACCGGGGAGTCGTACCTGCTCTACGTGATCTCCGGTGTGGACCGGTCGGCCTTCGACAAGTTCCCCATGCCGCGCAACACCCGCGTCTTCGAGCAGACCTTCCGGGGACTCGGGGTGGTGCGGTCCGACGACATCACCGAGGATCCGCGGTACGGCCACAACGCGCCCCACCACGGCATGCCGGAAGGCCACCTGCCGGTGCGGAGCTACCTGGCCGTTCCGGTGATGTCCCGGGGGACGGTGCTCGGCGGGTTCTTCTTCGGACATCCCGAGCGGGGGGTCTTCACCGAACGGCACGAACGCCTGGTGACCGGAGTCGCCGCGCAGACCGCCGTGGCCCTGCAGAACGCGCAGACGTACCGCCAGGAGCGGGAAGCGGCCATGGAGTTGCAGCGCCACCTCCTGCCGGTCCTGCCGCGCGTCGACGGGATCGCCAGCGCGTCGCGGTACCTGCCCGCGGCACGGGACCGCGGCGCCGGCGGTGACTGGGTGGACCTCATACCGCTCCCGGACGGGCAGGTCGCGCTGGTCGTCGGCGACGTGATGGGCAAGGGGGTCAGGGCGGCCGCGGTCATGGGCCAGATCCGCACGGCCTGCCGGGCCTACGCACAGCTCGGGCTCGCCCCCGCCGACGTGCTGGAGCAGCTGAGCGTCCTGGTGGACGGCATCGCTCCCGGCTCCATCGCCACCTGCGCCTACGCGGTGCTCGACACCCGCCGGGACCGGTTGCGCGCCGCCGTCGCCGGGCACCTGCCGCCCGCCCTGCGCTCCCCGGGGGGCGAGGTGAGGTTCCTGGACGAGAAGGTCGGACCGCCGCTGGGGGTGGGCAGGTGCCGCTACGCGGAGCAGGAGGTCCCCCTGCCGCCCGGATCGCGGCTGCTGCTGTACACCGACGGTCTGGTCGAGCGCCGCGACCGCCCCATCGACGACGGGCTGCGCCGGCTGCGGGAGCTGCTGGCCGGGCCCGTGGGAGAGATCGAGGCGGACTGCGACTCCTGGCTGGAGGCCCTGGCCGGCGGGCAGCACGACGACGACATCGCCCTGCTGTACCTGCACCGGCCCGAGGACGCCTCGCAGCAGGTGGTGACGGTCGCCCGGGACTATCCCCCGGTCTCCGGCGCGGTCCCCGACGCCCGCGACATGGTGGCCCGGACCATGCGCGAGTGGGGTCTGCGCCATCTGGCGAACGACATGATGCTGATCGCGGACGAGATGGTCGCCAACGCCGTCCGCCACGCCAGGACACCGCTGCGCGTCGAGCTGCGGCGGACCGGTGAGCGCGTCGTCCTGGAGGTCACGGACAGCAGTCCCGAGGAGCCCCGTCTGATCGTCTCCCCTCCCGGGGAGTTCGGGCACCGGGGCATATTCCTCGTCGACGCCATCGCGACACGGTGGGGCACCCGCCGGATCGAGGGAGGGAAAGTGGTGTGGGCGGAGGTCAAGACCTCGTGACGACGTATCCCGGTCGGCTCCTCGACCGGAACCAGGACAGCCGGCCGCCCCGTTCGTCCCGCACACAGGAGAGTCGCCCCCGATGACCACCTCCCCCGGCCCCGAGGCGCACGAGCCCGCCGACGGCTCGCCGTCCGTCGACCCCAACGGCCTGCTCCCCGCCGGCCCGACGCTGACCCTCGCCTCGCGCCGCGGCCCGCGGCACGCGGTCATCGCCGTGGGCGGCCCCATCGACTACCACACCGCCCCCCAGTTGCTGGGGCACCTCACCACCGCGGAGATGCAGGAGGTCCCGCTGCTGGTGCTGGACCTGACCCACGTGGACTTCTGCGACTCCAGCGCCCTGGGGGTGTTCGTCGACATCCACCGCCGCCGTTCGGACGCCGGACGCCGGTTCGCGCTGACCGGTGTCCAGCCGGAGGTCAGACGCATCCTCGAACTCACCCGCCTCACGTCCGTCCTGCCGCTGCACGAGACGGCCAAGGACGCGCTCTCCGGGGACTGACCGTCCCGCCCCGGCCGGTCCCGCCGAGGAACGGCGGCGGTCCGGACGGCCGCCTCGGGGTGCGCGTCCGCCGGAAGCCGGGCCGGCCGGGAATCTCCCGCCGCCGGCCCGGCGTTGCCCCTGCGGACAGGAACGAGGAAAGGGAGACGGTCGGGTGCACGGCGAGTACAAGGTTCCCGGCGGCAAGCTCGTCGTCGTGGACGTGGAGGCCGAGGACGGCGTGCTGCGGCACGTGCGCGTGGCGGGCGATTTCTTCCTGGAGCCGGACGAGGCGCTCGACGCGGTGAACCGCGCGCTGGAGGGCGCCCCGGCGGACACGGACGCGGCGGGCCTGGCCGCCCGGATCGACGCGGCGCTGCCCGAGGGGACCGTGATGTACGGGCTGACCTCGGAGGGCGTCGGGATCGCGGTGCGCCGGGCGCTCGCGCACGCCACCGACTGGACCGACTACGACTGGCAGCTGATCCACGAGGGGCCGCAGCCCCCGGCCCTGCACATGGCGCTGGACGAGGTCCTGACGGCCGAGGTCGCCGCGGGGCGGCGCCCGCCCACGCTGCGCGTGTGGGAGTGGGGCGCCCCGGCGGTGATCATCGGCAGCTTCCAGTCGCTGCGCAACGAGGTCGACCCGGACGCCGCCGCCCGCCACGGCATCGAGGTGGTGCGGCGGATCTCCGGCGGCGGCGCGATGTTCGTGGAGCCGGGCAACACGATCACCTACTCGCTGTCCGTGCCGGAGGCGCTCGTGCAGGGGCTGTCCTTCCAGGACAGCTACGCCTACCTCGACGACTGGGTGCTCGGTGCGCTCGGCGATCTGGGGATCCGGGCCTGGTACCAGCCGCTGAACGACATCGCCACGGACCAGGGCAAGATCGCGGGCGCCGCCCAGAAGCGGATCGTGGGACCCGGCGGAGCGCCCGGGGCCGTGCTGCACCACGTGACGATGGCGTACGACATCGACGCCGACAAGATGCTCGACGTGCTGCGCATCGGCCGGGAGAAGCTGTCCGACAAGGGCACCGGGAGCGCGAAGAAGCGGGTGGATCCGCTGCGGCGGCAGACCGGCCTGCCGCGCGAGGCCATCATCGAGCGGATGATCGACTCCTTCCGCGGCCGGTACGGGCTGACGGACGGCAAGGTGACGGACGAGGAGCTGGCCCGCGCGGAGGAGCTGGCCCGCACGAAGTTCACGTCCGCCGAGTGGACGGCCCGGGTGCCCTGACCCCGGGCCGGAGCCCCGCGGCGCCGGTGGCGGTGGTCCGGCGCCGGCCGGGACCTCGCCCCGCGCCGAACCACCTCGAACCACCCCGGACAAGCCCCGAAACACCCGAAAACGGCGCCTCGGCGGTGTGCCGGCGTCACCGTCCGCCTACGGAGCGGGGTGGCGCTTCCGCCCCACAGGGAGTCATGTGACACTGGCGTCCCGTCCGCAGTGCGGACTCCCTCCGCACCGTCCCCCACGAGAAGTGCGCCGTGCGTTCTCTTCCTCTGCCCCTCGCCCTGACCGCACGCCTGTCCCCGGTGGTCGTGCTCGCCGCGGCGGGCTGGGCGCTGTCGTCCGGTCCGCCCGCCGCGACGCCGGACGCCGGACGCCCGCAGGCCGAACCGTCCGGGGCCCCGCCCGTCTCCGCCCCCGCCGCCGAGGCCGTGTCGCGGGACCACACCTCCGCGCCCGCGCCGTGCGCCAGCCTGTCCGGGAAGACGATCACGTCGCTCGTGCCGGGCGCCGAAACGGCGGGCAAGGAGATCCCGTCGACGGATGCGGAGAAGCGCCGCACCTGCTCGTGGAACGCCCTCAAGGGGTACGACTACCGCTGGCTCGACGTCTCCTTCGAGATCAAGGAGTCGGACGAGGCGGCGCGGCAGGCGTACCGGGAGCGCACCGAGGAGAAGAGCGGCGGAGGCACGGTCCCGGGCCTCGGCGACGCGGGCTACTCGGTCGTGAACCTCACCACCGAGGACAAGCAGCAGACGCGCGAGGGCGTGGTGGTCGCCCGCGCGTCCAACGCGCTGGTGATCGTCACGTACAACGGCAGTGACTTCGAGACGAAGAAGGCGCCCGGCACGGACGAGATCAACAAGGGCGCCATCAAGGCCGCCAAGGAGGCGGTGGCGGCGCTGGAGGAGGGGCGGGGCTGACCGCCCTGCCCCCGCGCACGGACCGGCCCCGTCCGTCGGGCGGCGGCCGGTCCGGGGGCGGCGCGGGGTGTCAGGCGCCGACGGCCGGGATCACCCGCGCGCCGTAGGCGTCGATCACGGCTTCCTGCGCGTCGTGCATGTCGTAGACGGCGAACTGGTCGACGCCCAGGTCGCGCAGCGCGGTCAGCTTCTCCACGTGTCGCTCGGCCGGTCCGATGACGCAGAACCGGTCGACGATCTCGTCCGGCACGAACCGGGTGCCGGGGTTGCCGCTGCGCCCGTGGTGGGCGTAGTCGTAGCCCTCGCGCGCCTTGATGTAGCCGGTGAGTTCGTCCGGTACGGCGCCGGAGTGCTCGCCGTACCGGGCGACCAGGTCGGCGACGTGGTTGCCGACCATCCCGCCGAACCAGCGGCACTGCTCGCGGGCGTGGGCGAGCGCCCCGGGCGAGTCGTCCTCGGTGACGTACGCCGGCGCGGCGACGCACACCGTGACCTCGGCCGGGTCGCGGCCGGCGGCGGCCGCCGCGTCCTTGACGGCCTTGACCATGTACTCGGCCAGGTAGAGGTCGGCGAGCTGAAGGATGAACCCGTCGGCCTCCTCACCGGCCATCCGCAGGGCCCTGGGCCCGTACGCGGCCATCCAGACCGGGAGTTCGGCGCCCGGCCCGATCCAGGGGAACCGGACGACCGTGCCGCCGCCGAGGTCGGCCTCCCGGCCGCTGCCCAGCGCCCGGATCACCTTCATGGCCTCGCTGATGCGGGCGAGCGTGTCGGGCCTGCGGCCGGCCACGCGCATCGCGGAGTCGCCGCGGCCGATGCCGCAGACGGTGCGGTTGCCGAACATGTCGTTGAGGGTGGCGAAGGCGGAGGCGGTGACCTCCCAGGTGCGGGTGCCCGGGTTGGTGACCATCGGGCCGACCTTCAGCCTGGTGGTGTGCGCCAGGATCTGGCTGTAGATCACGAACGGCTCCTGCCACAGCACGGCGGAGTCGAAGGTCCAGCCGTGGGTGAAGCCGTTGCGCTCGGCCCGCTGCATCAGGCTGACGACGCGGGAGGCCGGCGGGTCGGTCTGCAGGACGAGTCCGAAGTCCATCCGGTGTCCTCCTAGCTGAGGTACTGGCAGGTGGAGCGCGGGACGTAGACGCCGTGGCCCTTGCGTCCGGTGTACTCCCGCTCGGTGACGACGGGTTCGCCGCGCGAGAACACGGTCTCCACGCGGCCGGTGACGCGCCGGCCCTCGTACGCCGAGTAGTCGACGTTCATGTGGTGCGTGGCGGCGGACAGGACCTGCTCGGCGTGCGGGTCGTAGATCACCACGTCGGCGTCGGCGCCCGGCGCGATCGTGCCCTTCTTCGGGTACAGGCCGAACATCCGCGCCGGGGTGGCGCAGGCGACCTCGATCCAGCGGCGGCGCGAGAGGTGCCCGTCGAGGACGGCCTGGTGGAGCAGGTCCATGCGGTTCTCCACGCCCGGCAGCCCGTTGGGGATCCTGGAGAAGTCGCCCCGGCCCAGCTCCTTCTGGCCGGCGAAACAGAAGGGGCAGTGGTCCGTCGACACCACCTGGAGGTCGTCGGTGCGCAGGCCCCGCCACAGCCGGGCCTGGTGCTCGCGGGGCCGCAGCGGTGTGGAGCACACGTACTTCGCGCCCTCGAAGCCGGGTTCCGCCAGGTTGTCCACGGACAGGAACAGGTACTGCGGGCAGGTCTCCCCGAAGACGTCCAGCCCCTCGTCGCGGGCCCGGGCCAGCTCGGCGACCGCCTCCGCCGCCGAGACGTGCACGACGTACAGGGGCGCGCCGGCCACCTGCGCGAGCCGGATGGCGCGGTGGGTGGCCTCGGCCTCCAGCAGCGCCTTGCGGACCTCCCCGTGGTACCGCGGGCCGGTCTCGCCCCGGGCGAGGGCCTGCTCCACCAGCACGTCGATCGCGATGCCGTTCTCCGCGTGCATCATGATCAGCCCGCCGTTCCCGGCGCAGCGCTGCATGGCCCGCAGGATCTGGCCGTCGTCGCTGTAGAAGACGCCCGGATACGCCATGAACTGCTTGAACGAGGTGACGCCCTCCTCCACGAGGAGGTCCATCTCCTTCAGCGTCTCCTCGTTCACATCGGAGACGATCATGTGGAATCCGTAGTCGACCGCGCAGTTGCCCTCGGCCTTGGCGTGCCAGGCGTCCAGGCCCTCGCGCAGGGAGCGGCCGACGCTCTGCACCGCGAAGTCGACGATCGTGGTCGTGCCGCCCCAGGCGGCGGCCCGGGTGCCGGTCTCGAAGGTGTCGGAGGCGAAGGTGCCGCCGAACGGCAGCTCCATGTGGGTGTGGACGTCCACGCCGCCCGGGATGACGTACTTGCCGGTCGCGTCGACGACCCTCCCGCTCCGCCCGGCCGTGAAGGACTCGGCGGCCGGGGTGCCGGACGCGGCGAGGGCGGCGATGCGGCCGTCCTCGATCAGGACGTCGGCGTGGACCTCGTCGGACGCGGTGACGACGAGACCGCCGCGGATGACGGTACGGCTGCTCATGCTGCTGCTCCCTCTCCTGGCGTGATCGGGGCGGGCCGGGGCGCGGCCGGCGGGCGCCCGGGGCTTCGACGCCGCCGTCGTGGCGTGCCCCGGCCCGGCGCACGGCTACGGGATGCTCCGCAGGGCGCGTTCGAGGATCGCGGCGCCCTCCTCGGCCTCCGCGACGGTGAGCGACAGCGGCGGGGCGATGCGCAGGGCGCTGGTGTCGTGCCCGCCGCCCTTGCCGATGAGCAGCCCGCCCTCGCGGGCCGCCTCCAGCACGGCGGCCACGGCCTGCGGGTCGGCCTCGTCGGTGCCGGGCTTCGTCAGCTCAATGCCGATCATCAGCCCGCGGCCGCGCACCTCCCGCACGTGCTCCACCCGCGCGGCGGCGGACCGCAGCCGCTCGATGAGCATCCCGCCGACCCGCCGGGCGTTGCCCTGGAGGTCGTGCTCCAGCAGGTAGGTGAGGTTGGCGAGGCCGGCCGCCATGGTGATCTGCGTGCCGCCGAAGGTGGAGATGCTGTGCGCGTCCAGGCAGTTCATGATCTCGGCGCGGGCGACGACCCCGCCGATGGACATGCCGTTGCCGATGCCCTTGGCGAAGGTCATGATGTCCGGCGGCCCGTTGCGTCCGTGCGCCTGCCAGCCCCAGAAGTGGTCGCCGGTGCGGCCCCAGCCGGTCTGCACCTCGTCGGCGATCCACAGGATGCCGCGCTGGTGCAGCACCTCGCGGAAGGCCGCGTACAGGCCGTCCGGGGGCGAGGTGAAGCCGCCGACGCCCTGCACCGGCTCGGCGATCAGCGCGGCCGGCGGGCGGGTGTGGCCGAGCAGGTCCTTCAGGTCGTCGACGCAGGCCGCGATGAACGCGTCGTCGTCCAGGGAGGCGTACGGGCCGCGGGTGCGCACCCCGCCGTGCACGTACAGCGTCTGCAGCGGGGACAGGGACGTCGGGGACCAGCCGCGGTTGCCGGTGACGCCGACCGCGCCGAACGAGCGGCCGTGGTAGCTGTTGCGCATCGCCAGGACGGTGTTGCTGCGCCGGTACGTCGTCGCCAGCAGCAGGGCGGTGTCGTTGGCCTCGGTGCCGGAGGTGGTGAAGAACACCCGGGCGTCGGGGATGCCGGACAACTGGGCGACGCGCTCGGCGAGGTCGACCATCGGCCGGTTGAGGTAGAGCGTCGAGGAGTGGACGATCCGCCCGGCCTGCTCGCTCACCGCCTTCGTCACCTCGGGCAGGGCGTGCGCGGTCATCGTCGTCAGGATGCCGCCGAAGAAGTCCAGGTACCGCTTCCCGGCGGCGTCCCAGACGTGCCGGCCCTCGCCGTGCGTGATCTCGACGGGGTCCTCGTAGTACAGGGCGAGCCAGTCGGGCAGGACGCGGCGGTGGCGCCACAGCAGGTCCCTGGTCACGGCCGCACCAGCCCCTCGTAGGCGTCGGGGCGGCGGTCGCGGTAGAACGCCCACTGCCGGCGCACGTCCTCGACGAGGCCGAGGTCCAGGTCGCGGACCAGGAGTTCCTCCTCGGTGTCGCCGGCGGCCTCGCCGACGAGCTGTCCGCGCGGATCGACGAAGTACGAGGTCCCGTAGAAGTCGTTGTCGCCGTACTCCTCCTGCCCCACGCGGTTGATCGCGGCGACGAAGTACGCGTTGGCGACGGCCGCCGCGGGCTGTTCCAGGCGCCACAGGTGGGAGGACAGGCCGCGGTGCGTGGCGGACGGGTTGTAGACCAGCTGGGCGCCGTTCAGGCCCAGTTGCCGCCAGCCCTCCGGGAAGTGGCGGTCGTAGCAGATGTAGACGCCGACCTTGCCGGCGGCGGTGTCGAAGACGGGCCAGCCGAGGTTGCCCGGCCTGAAGTAGTACTTCTCCCAGAAGCCCTCGACCTGCGGGATGTGGTGCTTGCGGTACTTGCCGAGGTAGGCGCCGTCGGCGTCGATCACGGCCGCGGTGTTGTAGTAGAAGCCGGACTGCTCGACCTCGAACACCGGCGCGACGATCACCATGCCGGTGTCGCGCGCGAGGTCCCGCATGCGGCGCACCGTCGGCCCGTCGGGCACCGGCTCGGCCCAGCGGTAGTGCTCCGGTTCCTGGACCTGGCAGAAGTAGGGGCTGTTGAAGACCTCCTGGAACCCGATGATCCTCGCGCCCTGCCGGGCCGCCTCGCGGGCGTGCTCCTCGTGTTTCGCCACCATGGACTCGGTGTCGCCGGTCCACGTGGCCTGGACCAGGGCGGCACGTACGACGTTGGCCATGAGCTGCTCCTTCGACGGGACGTCAGAGCCTCTACGCCCGTAGACGCAGGTCGTAGAGGGACGAACGTAAGCCCCGGGGGCGGGCTTGCCAAGAGCATCGTCGGCAACCCGCGGAGTCGATCGTGTTTCACACCCCGGTGGGTGAGTCGTGGGACCGGTGGGGGGCGCCGGAGCGGTCCCGGGCGGTGAGCCCGGCGGCCCGCAGGGCGTTCAGCAGGTCCCGGTGCCGCTCGGCGGAGACGCCCCGGGCCGCCCGGAGCAGCAGCGGCACGAGCGTGTGCGGATCGGGCTCCGCGCCGCGGGCGGCCTCCTCCGGGGTGCGGGCGCGGACGCAGGCGTCGAGCAGCGCGTGCGCCTCGCGGTGGCGGCCCTCGCCGACCAGCCCGAGCACGGCTCGCCCCAGGTCGCCGGCGGGCCGCGCCACGCCCTGCCGCAGGACCTGCCGCCCGTCCGCGCCGCGCCCCGCCGCGGCCAGCGCGTCGGCGACGGGGACGAGCCGGCCGGCGGGCAACGAGGCGGCCTCCCACAGCAGGGTCGCCCAGTCGGCGCCCAGTCCGGCGGCCGGCAGTGCGGCGGCCAGCAGCGGGAAGCGGACGGCGGGCCAGTACGCGATCTCGGCGAGCAGGGCGTGCGCCTCGCCGCTGCGCCCCTCGGCGCGCAGCCGCGCCAGCGTCTCCACCGCCCCGGCGACCTCCTCGCGGTCCACCGCGCCGGCCGCCTCGGCCCGCGGCTCCGCCCGCACCGGTGCCCGCGGCGCCTGCGCGGCCCCGGCGAACCGGGCCCCGCGCGGCGCACGGCCGCCGGTGTCCTCCGGCACCGGCAGGTCCGGCGCCGCCGGGGGGACGACGACGGGAGCGGCCTCCGCCTCGGCCGTCCCGGCGAACCGCGCGCTGCCCCGCCGGCGCTTGCGCTGCCCGGGGGTGGCGCGGGCGGGGTCCGCGCGGACGGGGTCGGTGGGGGCGGGGTGGCCGGGGGCCGGGCGCGTGGGGGCTGCGGGAGGGGCGGGGTCGAGGTCGCCTCCGGTGGGCCGCCGGGCGTCGTACCGGCCCGCCGGCGCGGCCGCGCGCCGGTCCAGCCCGGCCGTCCGGGCACGGAGTTCGGCGCACCGGGCAGCCGCCCTCGCGTGGTCGTCGCGGGCCCAGGCGAGGTCGAGGCGGAGCACGTCGGCCGCCTCGCGGGTGGCGGCGGAGGCGAGCAGCCGCTCCAGCTCCAGCTCCCGTTCGGCGGCGTACCGCTGCTCGCGGAGCATCGCGTCGAGCCGGTCCCGGAGGGCGTCGCGGGCGCCGGGCCGGGCGTCGTGGGCGGCGAGCGCGGCGGCGTGCAGGGCGCGCGCCCGTTCCGCCTCGGTCCGGGCGGCCTCCGGCCCGTACCCGGCCGCGAGATCCTGCAGCAGCGCCTCCACCACGTCCCAGGGCGGCACCTCCCGCCCGTCGAGGCAGGCCCGCATTCCCTCCGGGTCGCGCCGCCGGAACACCCCGCACCAGCCGCCGTCCTGGTCCAGGCGGGCCAGCAGGCCCCGAAGGTAGTCGGCGAACTCCCGTACCCGATCCGGGAGTCGATCCACGGCCACCGTTCACCCCCATCCGACTGGAACACTCCGGTCCGTAGCGAACACCAGCCGTGTTACGGAGCCGCTACGCGGAGTTTTCAGTGCGGACGCGGGCGCCTCCCCGCACCCGGGGGCCGAGCGGTGACGGCCGGGCCGGGGCACGGGACCCCCGGGGGCGGGGCGCCCCCGTCCCCGCGGAGCGGCCCGCCGCCCGGGCGCACCCCGGAACGGCCCGCCCGCCGACATGCCTCCCCGGACAGAACGTGCCATCGTGGCATGAGCGAGCCCCGACGCGGTTACCCGGCCTCGGCACATCGTCAGCGAAGGAACGGACACCATGACGAGCGGCTTCATAGGCCCGGAGGGCGACCCCTTCGCAGAATTCCTGGCCCGCTTCTTCGGCGGCCCGCGCCCCCGGCAGATCGACATCGGGCGCCTGCTCAGCCAGCCGGCGCGGGAACTGGTCCGCGGCGCCGCGCAGTACGCCGCCGAGCACGGCAGCCGGGACCTGGACACCCAGCACCTGCTGCGGGCCGCGGTGGCCGCCGAGCCGACCCGGAGCCTGCTGAGCCGGGCCGGCGCGGACCCCGACTCGCTGGCCTCGGAGATCGACGAGCGGTCCGGCCCGGCGCAGCACAAACCCAACGACGCTCCCCCGCCGACCTCCCTGTCCCTGACCCCGGCGGCCAAGCGCGCCCTGCTGGACGCGCACGACCTGGCCCGGGCGCGCGGCTACGGCTACATCGGCCCGGAGCACGTGCTCAGCGCGCTGGCCGCCAACCCCGACTCGGCGGCCGGGCACATCCTGAACGCGGCCCGGTTCGCCCCCCAGAAGCTGCCCCCCGAGACGCCGGAGGCCGCGCCGCCCCGCGGCCCGGAGGCGCCGCGGCCCTCGGCCACCCCGACCCTGGACAAGTACGGGCGCGACCTCACCGAGCTGGCCCGGCAGGGCCGTATCGACCCGGTGATCGGGCGGGACGAGGAGATCGAGCAGACCGTCGAGGTGCTCTCCCGCCGCGGCAAGAACAACCCGGTGCTGATCGGCGACGCGGGCGTCGGCAAGACCGCCATCGTGGAGGGGCTGGCGCAGCGCATCGCCGACGGGGACGTGCCCGACGTGCTCAGCGGGCGGCGGGTCGTCGCCCTGGACCTGACGGGCGTGGTCGCGGGCACCCGCTACCGGGGCGACTTCGAGGAGCGCCTGAACAACATCGTCACCGAGATCCGCGGCAACTCCGACCGTTTGATCATCTTCATCGACGAGCTGCACACCGTGGTCGGGGCCGGCGGGGGCGGCGAGTCCGGGGCGATGGACGCCGGCAACATCCTCAAGCCGGCCCTGGCCCGCGGCGAGCTGCACATCGTGGGCGCCACCACGCTGGAGGAGTTCCGCCGGATCGAGAAGGACGCGGCGCTGGCCCGCCGGTTCCAGCCGATCATGGTGCCGGAGCCGACCACGGCGGACGCGATCGAGATCCTGCGCGGGCTGCACGACCGCTACGAGGCCCACCACCAGGTCCGCTACACCGACGAGGCGCTGGTGGCCGCCGTCGAGCTGTCCGACCGCTACCTGCCCGACCGGCGGCTGCCGGACAAGGCGATCGACCTGATCGACCAGGCCGGCGCCCGGGTGCGGCTGCGGGCCCGGACCAAGGGCACGGACGTACGGGCCATGGAGCGCGAGGTCGAGCAGCTGACCCTGGACAAGGACCGGGCGGTCGCGGACGAGAGTTACGAGCAGGCCACACAGCTGCGCGACCGCATCGTGGAGCTGAAGCGGCGCATCGCCGAGGCCGGCGGGGACGTCGAGGCCGACGAGGGGCAGAACCTCGTGGTCGGCACCGAGGCCGTCGCCGAGGTGGTGTCCCGGCTGACCGGCATCCCCGTCAGCAGCCTCACCCAGGAGGAGAAGGACCGGCTGCTCGGCCTGGAGGCGCATCTGCACCAGCGGGTGGTCGGCCAGGAGGAGGCGGTGCGGGTCGTCTCCGACGCGGTGCTGCGCTCCCGGGCCGGGCTCGCCAGCCCCGACCGGCCGATCGGCAGCTTCCTGTTCCTCGGCCCGACCGGGGTCGGCAAGACGGAGCTGGCGCGGGCGCTCGCCGAGGCCCTGTTCGGCAGCGAGGACCGCATGGTCCGGCTCGACATGAGCGAGTACCAGGAGCGGCACACCGTCAGCCGCCTGGTGGGCGCCCCGCCCGGCTACGTCGGGCACGAGGAGGCCGGGCAGCTCACCGAGGTGGTGCGCCGGCACCCGTACTCGCTGCTGCTGCTCGACGAGGTGGAGAAGGCGCACCCGGACGTCTTCAACATCCTGCTCCAGGTCCTCGACGACGGGCGGCTGACCGACTCCCAGGGCCGCACGGTGGACTTCACCAACACCGTGATCGTGATGACCAGCAACCTCGGCTCCGAGGTGATCACCCGCCGCGGCGCCGGCATCGGCTTCGGGGCGGGCGGCGCCGACGCGGACGAGGAGGCCCGGCGGGAGCAGGTGCTGCGGCCGCTGCGCGAGCACTTCCGGCCGGAGTTCCTCAACCGCATCGACGAGATCGTGGTCTTCCGCCAGCTCAGCGCGGAGCAGCTGCGGCAGATCACCGACCTGCTGCTGGAGCAGACCCGTCGGCTGCTGCACGCCCAGGGCGTCGCGGTCGACTTCACCGACGCGGCCGTGGACTGGCTCGCCCGGCACGGCTACCAGCCGGAGTACGGCGCCCGCCCCCTGCGCCGCACCATCCAGCGCGAGGTCGACAACCAGCTCTCCCGGCTCCTGCTGGACGGCCGCGTCGGCCAGGACGGCCGGGTGACGGTCGACGTCCAGGACGGGCGGCTCGCGTTCCGCACCCAGGACCGGCCCGCGCCGGAGCTGTAGCCGGGTCCGGGACGGCGACGGCGGCGGCCGGGGCACGCACCCCGGCCGCCGCCGTTCGTCACGTCACCGTCGCATCGCCGCGCCGCTACCGCGCCGGACGCACCACCATCGCCGAGCCGCCGCCCCGGCGCACCTTCTCCGCCGCGGCCAGCCACCTGCCGTCCGGCAGCCGCTGAACGCCCGTCGCGGCGCCGATCTCGGAGGTGAGGCGGAAGGAGTGACCGAGGGCCTCCAGCTGTCCCCGCAGGGCGCTGTCGTACAGGCCGGGCTCCAGTTCCGTCCGGGCGGCGTTGCGCTGGCTGGCGCGCGGCGCGGCGATCGCGTCGACGAGCGGCAGCCCCCGGTCGAGGAAACCGGTCAGGGTCTGCAGCACGGTGGTGATGATGGTCGCGCCGCCGGGCGAGCCGACCGCCACCACCGGCTTGCCGTGCCGGTCGAGCACGATCGTCGGCGCGATCGAGGACCGGGGCCGCTTGCCCGGCCCGGGCAGGTTCGGGTCGTGCACGGCCGGGTTGGCCGGGGTGAAGGAGAAGTCGGTCAGCTCGTTGTTGAGCAGGAAGCCCCGGTCCGGCACGGTGATGCCGCTGCCGCCGGTCTGCTCGATGGTGAGGGTGTAGGCGACGACGTTGCCCCACTTGTCCGCGACCGTCAGGTGCGTGGTGTTCTCGCCCTCGTACGTCGTCGGCGCCGCCGTGCCGCCGCCCGCGCAGGCCGCGGGACGGCGCGGGTCGCCGGGCGCCAGGGGGCTGGTGAGCACCGCGTCGTCCCGGATCAGGCAGGCCCGCGAGTCGGCGTACTTCTGCGACAGTAGTTCCTTCGTCGGCACGTCCTCGAAGGCGGGGTCGCCGACCCAGCGCCCGCGGTCCGCGAACGCGATCCGGCTGGCCTCGATGAACCGGTGCAGGTACTGCGCCCGGCTCGCCTTGGACAGGTCCGTCCGCTCCAGGATGTTGAGGGCCTCGCCGACCGTGGTGCCGCCGGAGGAGGAGGGCGCGACGGAGTACACGCCCAGGCCGCGGTACGACGTCCTGGTCGGCGCCTGGAACTTGACGCGGTAGGCCGCGAGGTCCTTCTCGGACAGCGCGCCGGGACGGGCGTTCCAGCCCGAGGCGGGGTCCACGGGCGGCTTGTTGACGGTGTCGACGATGTCGTCGCCGAGTTCGCCGCGGTAGAGGACGCCGACGCCCTTGCGGCCCAGCTCGGCGTAGGTGCGGGCGAGGTCGGGGTTCTTGAACGTGGAGCCGACGACGGGGAGTTCGCCGCCCGGCAGGAACAGCTCGGCGGTGTCCGGGAAGTACCGGAACCGGGTCTCGTTGGCGGCGGTCTGCGCGCGGAAGGTGTCGTCGACGGTGAAGCCGTCGCGGGCCAGGCGCTCGGCCGGCTTCAGCACCGAGGCGAGCTTGCGGCTGCCCCACTTGTCCAGCGCCGCCTGCCAGGTGGCGGGGGTGCCCGGGGTGCCGACGGCGAGGCCGCTGCTGACGGCGTCGGCGAAGGCGAGCGGCTCGCCGTTCTCGGTGAAGAGGTCCTCGTCGGCGGTGAGCGGCGCGGTCTCGCGGCCGTCGATGGTGTGCACCGTACGGGACCTGGCGTCGTAGTAGACGAAGTAGCCGCCGCCGCCGATGCCGGCGGAGTACGGCTCGGTGACGCCGAGCGCGGCGGCCGTGGCGACGGCGGCGTCGACGGCGTTGCCGCCCTTCCTCAGCACCTCGATGCCCGCGGCCGAGGCGTCCGGGTCGACGCTCGCGACCGCGCCGCCGTGACCCACGGCGACCGGGACCTTCCCGGCCGTCCGATCCTGCGCGGGGGGCGGTGCCGCCGCCCCCACCGACACGACGGCGGCCGAGACCGCCAGAACCGCCAGTTTCCGTCCGACCGGACGACGCATCCGCACCTCCAGGAAGAAGCCGTTCGCGCAGCCTAATTCATCGACATGGCCGCGTCAGGAACCTCCGGAACGCGTGTCCCCCTCGGCCGCTGCCGTGCCCGCCCGCGACCGGCGCCGCGCGCGACGTCGTCCCGGCCGTCCCGGCCGGGACGGCGGCGCCCTCGCCGCGTGCCGCCACGGCACGGGGCCGCGGGCCGGGAGTTCACGCCTCCGCGACCTCCGCGTACAGCTGCGACAGCTCGGGCGCCCCGTGGGCGGCCCACTCCTGTCCGCAGGCCACGACGTCGAACTCCCGGCCGGAGGCCAGCCGGACGACGGGCTGGCCGTCCGGCCGGATCCACCAGGCGGCGCCGGGCACGGTCCGCACGATCACGGTGCCCAGGTACAGGCCGGCGTCGTTGCCCAGCCAGGGCAGGATCTCCTCGTCGTCCCGCCAGCGCGGCACCAGCTGGTCCAGCTCCTCCAGCGAGGCCGCGGAGTCGTCGAGCCGGACGCCCTCCCGGGACGCCTGGGAGCGGAGCAGATCGCACTCGGCGAGCAGATCGGCGATGCCCTCGGGGTCGGGGGCCGCCGCCTTCTCGCGCCGGTTGCCCAGGAAGGGGATGTTCATGCCGCCAGCCTGTCATTCGTGCCACCGTGCGCACCACAGGCGCGCGGACGGACGATTCCGGGCGACTTCGCGCCGACTTGCCGCACGGCGCGTTGACGGGGCGCCGCCGTCTTCCTACGGTCCCGGTGCGTCCGTCGTCCCCGGCGCGTTCCCTTGCCCCGAGCGGGAGGAGTCGGCCGTGCGCCGAGGTGGGTGGAGTTCCGCGGTCGTCCTCGCCCTGCTCGCCGGCCTGGCGCCGGGCGGCTCCGCCCGGGCCGCCGGCGAGGGGACGCCGCCGCTGCCGCTGGAGCGGCTCTTCGACAACACGGCCGTCAGCGACGACGCCCGGCCCGCCGAGGCGGACTTCGACGGCTCGGGCGCCTCCCTGTCGGCGCGGGACCTGGCGGCGGCCGGCTGGACCCCCGGCCGCACGCTCACCGTGCAGGGCGCGCGGCTGACCTGGCCGCGCCGGCAGCCGGGCGAGCCGGACAACGTACGGGCCGCCGGGCAGGCCGTACGGGTCACCGGGCGCGGCGACGCGCTGGCCTTCCTGGTGGCAGGCACCGGCGCCGCGGCGAGCGGGACGGGCACGGTGGCCTACGCGGACGGCACCGGCTCGGCGTACCGGATCTCCGCCCCCGACTGGCGCACCGGCCCGCTCGCCACGAAGGCGGTCGCGCTGCCGCACGTCAACACGCCCGGTGGCCGGCTCGCCGAGCGGGCCCGGCTGTACGTCGTGACGGTGCCGCTCGCGCCGGACCGCCAGGTGGTCTCGGTGCGGCTGCCGCACGCGGCGGACCTGCATGTCTTCGCGGTGTCGGTGCGGGCCGCCGCGCGGGGCTGGACGGGCTCCTGGGCGGCGGCCACGGGCGGGTACGCCGCCGTGGGGCCGTGGACCGACCGGACGCTGCGGCTGGTGGTGCACACCTCGGCCGGCGGGCCCCGGGTGCGGGTGCGGTTCGACAACACGTTCGCCTCGGTGCCGGTGCGGATCGGCGGCGCCACGGTGGCGGTGCGGGCGTCGGGCGCGGCGGCGCGGGGCACGCCGGTGCGGCTGTCGTTCGGCGGCGCGGCGGGCACCGAGGTGCCGGCGGGGGCGCAGGCGTACAGCGATCCGCTCGGCTTCGACGTGCCCGCGGACGCCGATCTGCTGGTGAGCTTCCACCTGCCCGGGACGGTGCCGGCGGCGCCCGTGCACCGCCTCGCGCAGCAGCGCTCGTACGTGAGCGAGCCGGGCGACCACACGGCGGACGGCTCCGCGGCGGCGTACCCCACGACCCTGACGAGCTGGCCGCTGCTGGCCGGGGTGGACGTGGGCGGCGGGCCGGGGTCCGTGGTGCTGCTCGGCGACTCGATCACCGACGGGGACAGGTCCACGCCCGACGCGAACCGGCGGTGGCCCGACGTGCTGGCCGACCGGCTCCTGCGGCAGGACGCGGTCCCCCGCTACGGGGTGCTCAACCAGGGCATCGCGGGCAACCGTGTGGTCACCGACCGCTACCCGGGCGACGGGGTGTCCGCGGACACGGCCGGGGTGAGCGCCCTGAACCGGTTCGACCGGGACGTCCTCGCCCAGACCTCGGTGCGCACGGCGGTCGTCTTCGAGGGTGTCAACGACCTGCTGGCGGGCACGGACGCCCAGCGCGTGATCGCGGGCCTGCGCACGCTCGCGGAGCAGGCGCGGGCGCGGGGCCTGCGGACGCTGGCGGCGACGGTCCTGCCCTGCGGGGGCCGGTCGGGGTGCACGGCCGCCGTCGACGCCGAGCGGGCCGAGGTGAACGCCTGGATCCGCGGCGCCGGCGCCTTCGACGCCGTACTCGACTTCGACGCCGTGCTGCGCGACCCGGCCGACCCGGCGCGGATGCTGCCCGCCTACGACAGCGGCGACCACCTGCACCCCGGGGACGCGGGGCTGGCGGCCCTGGCCGGGTCGGTGGACCTGCGGCTGCTGGACGCGGGCTAGACGTCGAGGTCCACCACGACCGGCGCGTGGTCCGAGGCCCCCTTGCCCTTGCGTTCCTCGCGGTCCACGTAGGCGTCCTCGACCGCCTTGGCGAACGGCTCGTTGCCGTACACCAGGTCGATGCGCATGCCGCGGTTCTTGGGGAAGCCGAGCTGGCGGTAGTCCCAGTAGGTGAACGGGTGGTCGTACTTCAGCGGGCGCGGCACCACGTCGCTCAGGCCCGTCTCGCGCAGGGCGGCGAGGGCGGCGCGCTCGGCGGGGGTGACGTGGGTGGAGCCCTCGAAGACGGCCCGGTCGTAGACGTCGTCGTCCGTCGGGGCCACGTTGTAGTCGCCCAGCACCGCGAAGGGGCGGGGGCCGGCCGCGTCGTCCGCGACGGCCGCGCGCAGGGCCTCGAACCACTGGAGCTTGTAGGCGTAGTGGGGGTGGCCCACCTCGCGGCCGTTGGGCACGTACACCGACCAGACGCGGACCGGGCCGCAGGTCGCGGCGACGGCGCGGGGCTCCACGACGCCGTCGTAGCCGGGGGCGCCGGGCAGGCCCTTGACGACGTCCTCGACGCCGACGCGGGAGAGCACCGCGACGCCGTTCCACCGGCCGGTGGCGTGCACGGCCGCCTCGTAGCCCAGCTCGCGCAGCTGGCCGAAGGGGAACTGCTCCTCGGCGACCTTGGCCTCCTGGAGGCACAGCACGTCCGTGCCGCTGCTCTCCAGCCAGGCCAGCAGCCTCGGCAGGCGGGCGGTGATCGAGTTCACGTTCCAGGTCGCGATGCGCATGGTCCACAACCTACCGGGCGGGTCCGACAACGGGCCCGCCCGGCGGGACCCCGGGGGCCCCGCCGGGCCGGCCTCACACCTCGGTGGAGTCCCCCGGCGCCAGCCGCAGGTGCTCCGCGCCGCCCAGGGCGCCGATCTGACGGTCGTAGACCGGGCGGGCGAGGTCGGTGAGCAGGGCGTCGTGGATGTCGTAGGCGCGCTGCGGCCCGACCTCGCGGACGTAGTCGATGACCTCCGAGATCTTGTTCCAGGGGGCCATCACGGGGAGCATCAGCGTCTCCACCGGGTGGTCGGGGACGGTGAGGGCGTCGCCGGGGTGGAAGAGCTTTCCGCCGTCGATCAGGTAGCCGACGTTGGTGATGCGCGGGATGTCCGGGTGGATCACCGCGTGCAGTTCGCCGTGGACCTGCACGTCGAAGCCCGCGGCGGTGAAGGTGTCGCCGTGGCCGACGGTGTGCACGCGGCCGGGGAAGGCTGGCGCGATCTTCTCCGCGACCGCCTTCAGCGTCCAGATCCGCGCGGCCGGGTTGTCCTCCATCGCGGCCCGCAGCCGGAACTCGTCGAAGTGGTCGGGGTGCTCGTGGGTGACGAGAATGGCGTCGGCGCCGAGCGCGGCGTCCTCCTCGCTGAACCCCCCCGGGTCGACGACGAGCGTCTGTCCGTCCTTCTCCAGGCGGACGCAGGAGTGCGACTTCTTCGTGAGCTTCATGGGTCCATCCTGGCGCGCACCCGGTGCGGATGCTCACTCCTGAGGGGTGGTCTCCTCCCGGATCACCTGCTGGGCCACCCGGAACGCGCTGTTCGCCGCGGGGACGCCGCAGTAGACGGCCGCCTGCAGCAGCACCTCCTTGATCTCGTCCGGGGTGAGGCCGTTGCGCAGGGCGGCCCGGGTGTGGAAGGCGAGCTCCTCCAGGTGCCCGCCGGCGACCAGGGCGGTGAGGGTGACGCAGCTGCGGGTCCGGCGGTCCAGGCCGGGGCGGCCCCAGATCTCGCCCCAGGCGTAGCGGGTGACGAGTTCCTGGAAGTCCTCGGAGAAGTCGTCGGCCTGCGCCAGCGCCCGGTCGACGTGCGCGTCGCCGAGCACCTCGCGGCGCACCTTGAGCCCCGTTTCGTACAGGTCGGGCCGCCCTTCCGGCCGCGGGGGCGCGGCGGGCGCGATCTCGGCGATGGGCGCCGGCTGCGCGGGCGCGGCGGCCGGGACCGGCCTGGCGGGGGCGGCGGGGACGGCCGTCTGGCCGGTGCCGGAGTCGAAGGCGGGCTGCCAGGCGGTGGAGAAGTGCGTCACGAGCAGGTCGGTGACGGCCGCGGGCTGCTCCACGGGGACCAGGTGGGAGGCGCCGGGGACGACGGCGAGACGGGCGTCCGGTATGCCGGCGACCAGGGTGCGGGCCTCGGCGGGGCCGGTGACCTGGTCCTCGGAGCCGACGAGCACCAGGGTGGGCACGCCGACGCGGGCGAGTTCGTGACGGACGTCGAAGGAGGCGAGCGCCTCGCAGGCGGCGATGTAGCAGCCGGGATCGGTGGTGCGCACCATCTGCACGGCCCACTCGGTGATCGCGGGCTGCGCGGCGGCGAACCCGCCGGTGAACCACCGGTCGGGCGACGTACGGGCGATGGGGTCGAGTCCGTTCGTCCGGACGATCACGCCGCGCTGGCGGAACTCGTCGGCGGTGCCGAAGCGGGGCGAGGCGGCGATCAGCGCGAGGGAGGCGAGCCGCTCGGGGTGGCGCAGGGCCAGCTCGATGCCGATGGCGCCGCCGAGCGCGCAGCCCGTGTAGCCGAAGCGCTGCACGCCCAGGGCGTCGAGCGTGGCGAGCAGCCGCGCGGTGAGGTCGGCGACGGAGCCCGCCGGGTAGGCCGGTGCGCCGCCGTGCCCCGGCAGGTCGAACCGGAGGACCCGCCACTGCTGCGCCAGTTCCGGCACCTGCCGGTCCCACATGTGCCAGGTGGTGCCGAGGGACGGTCCCAGGATCAGGACAGGGGCGTCTTCCGGCCCGTCAAAGCGGTATTGCAGGGTGTTCGACGGTGTCTCACTCACGCCCCGCACCCTCTCACGTCTCACGGACGCCCCTATAACGCGGGGGTGCGGGAAACCGGTCCGACCAGGTTGAAGACCTCGCGGGCGGCATACCGCTTGAGACATCTGATGATCTCACGGCGGGTCTTGCCCTCCTGGGTGCGGCGTTCGCAGTACGCCCGGGTGCGCGGGTCGTGACGTGGCCGGGTGAAGACGATGCGGTGCAGGGCGGCGTTGGCCTGGCGGTCGCCGCCGTAGTGGAGCCGGCGCGTGCGCCGCCGCCCCGACGAGTACTCGATGGGGCTGACTCCGCAAAGGGCGGCAAAGGACGCCTCGTTGTTCAGTCGCTCGGGATTGTCCCCCATGGTGGTCAGGAGAGTGACGGCGTTGTCCGGACCGATGCCCACCGGTTCGAGCAGCTGTGGGGCGTGACGTTCGACGAGCCGGGTCAGGCGTCGGTTCAGCTCATCGATCTGTCCGGTGAGCTGTTCGATGCGTTCGGCGAGCATGCGCAACGTCATGTGGGTGGCCTGGGCCACCGCGTCCTCGTCTCCCCCACCATCGGGTGGGCTGAGGGTCGCGCAGGTGCGGAACAGCCCGGCATTGCCCAGGCTCGACAATCGTTCCCGCAGGGCGGGGTCGGCGATGACCAGGACAGCCCTGAGCTGGTTGATCGCCTGGGTGCGGGCCTTGACCGCGGAGTCCTTGGCGAGCTTGTACATCCGGGCGCTGTGCACCGGACCATCGCCGGACTTGGCCCGTGCCCGGGCGCGACCGCTGAGCACGGCACGCGCGGCGGCCTGCGCATCGAGCGGGTCGTACTTTCCCGACTGCCGGCGGGCCGAGCGGTCGGGCCGGTTCACTTCGTACACCTGGACGTGCTGGGAGAGCAGATAGCGAGACAGGCCCGCGCCGAAGGTGCCGGTGCCCTCCACGCCGGCCCGGCGCACCGTCCCCCGCTTGCGGGCCCAGACGAGCAGCCGACGGTGGCCAACAGCCTTCGCCGGAAAGGACTCTGTGCCCAGGACCTTCCCCGGCGGGGAGACCACGGCGGCGACGTGAACCTCGCCGTGCGTGTCCACACCCAGGACGACCTCGCGCCGAACGGGCGGATCCGTGCTCGAGGAAGTGCTGCGCTGTCTGGTCGTCATGATGGTTCGCCTCCCACGCGGTGACGTGCCGGCTGGGGGAACAGCACCGGCCTGCTCGGACGGTCTGAACCGTGATGGCGCCTGGAACTCGGCAAGGCCCCTATAGGGACACGCCCTGCGGCTCGGTGACAGCAGAACCCATCGCGTAACGACGGTCGACATGCCTGTGACTGGACACTTCGGTCAAAGATCTCAAGAGTCAGCCCCCCGTACGGGACGGCATCGCGCAACCGTCCCATCGATCCCGGCGCATCAGCACGTCCCGACCACAGCCGGATGGCTTCGCCCGAACGAGCACCCAACCTGGCTGGAGCAGGTTGAGAACGAGTCGGATCCCCGACCACTCGTGACCGGCAACGACGGACAGCCGTCCGGCCCGCCGCGCGATCGCCCCTTCATCGACCATCGCACGAACAGCTTCGAGCCCTCTTTCCGGCACACGGCCTTCCACAAGTCACGTAGCGGACGCCGACGGCCCGCGATGCGGCGAACTCGGCGCGCTGTCGGCGTTCCCGCTCCCGCCTCGACGGCTGCGAGGTCCTTCTCGATGAGCTGCTGGCCGATGTCGGCCATGATGGTCTCCGTGCTCCCGGGCGGGCTGAGGGACTGGAGGATGCGGCCGGACCTTGCAGTCAGCGTGCTCGATCGCCCGGCCGCCCCGTCCCCGGACGGGGCGGCCGGTGGCGGTCCTGCCCGTTATGCGAGCGGGTCGCCAGCCTTCTGAACGATCCTGGCGATCCACGCCATGGCCTCGGGCACGTCGTAGTTCCCGGCGTGCGGCTGGTTCCAGGCGAGCCGGTAGTCCAGGTCCTCGACCTGCTTGTCGGCGGCGAGGGCGCGGTCGAGGTTGACCGAGACGGTGAAGGCGGTGTCGCGGTCACGGGTGCCGTGGCGGACGTACCAGTTCGGCGCGGTGTCGGCCTTCGTACCGATGAAGTCCATCGGGTTGATGAGGTGGATCTGGTCGTCGACGGTGGTGCTCGGCTGCGCGGTGTACTGCTTCCAGGTCAGCCCGGTGTCGTCCAGGCCGCTGCCGTCGCCCGGCACGTCGTTGTGGTTCCAGCTGTACTCGGTGTAGTTGAGGTACATCTGGGTCGGCGGGCCGAAGAGGTTGGTCTCGGTGCGGCTGGTGGTGTTCCCGGCGACGCCCACGGCGTCGAAGGCGGGGGTTGTCTTGAGGGCGGCCTGGGTGGCGACGAAGGCGAGGTACTTCGTCATGTCGACGGAGCGCACGGTGCGGGTGGCGGTGTCGACGTCGATCCAGTCGTTGACGTACGACTTGGTGGTGCCCCCTGCGGTGATCTGGAAGGTATCGCCCAGCGGCGGGATGGAGTGGGCGGCATCCTGCTTCAGGTAGGTCTCGGCGGAGCGGACGACCTCCTGCTGGATGGTGTCGAGCATGGTCGCGGCGGTGAGCCGGGAGCCGTCGGGGTTGCGCAGCCCGAGGCTCTTCTCGTACGCCGCGAACCGGGCCGCGATCTCTGCGGCGGCCTCGGGGGAGAGGTTCTGGCCGGTGGTGTCGCGGGTGCCGAGGGCGTTGTAGAGCCACTCGTAGGCGATGTCGGCGTTGCCGAGGTCGGTGATCGGGCAGTAGGCGCTGACGGCGAAGACGTCGTCGCGCAGGGTGCTGCGCCCCTCGGCGTCGATGCCGGCGGCGCCGATTGCGGCGAGGTACGGGGTGTACTCGGCGCTGTTGCCGGAAGCGCCCAGGGCCGACGCCAGCGCTCCGCCGCCGCTGGTGCCGTTGACGACGATCCGCTCCGCGCTGCCGGGCATCGCGATGTCGTTGAGACGCAGGTAGCGCACGGCGGCCTTGGCGTCGGTGACGGCCGCGGGTGCCTTGCCGGGGAACGAGCCGTCGGCGCCGATCAGTCCGCGGCTGCGGCTGGCAACGTCGACGAAGACGTAGCCCGCCTTCAGGGCGGCGCCGACGTTGCTCGTCGCGCTGTTGTAGGCGGCGCCGGCGGTCACGCTCGCCCGTATGTAACTGGCCATCCAGCCACTGTTGTTCACGGCGAAGTAGATCGGCGCCCCCTGGTCGCCGAAGGCGCTCTCGGGGACGAACACGTTCATGCTCTGGTAGCCGCAGGCGGTGTTGGAGATGGTGGTGGTGCCCCCGCCCGGACCGCCGGGCTGCTGTGCCGCCGCGGCGACCGGGTTCGCGACGTAGCAGATCTCCTTGTACCAGCGCACCTGCAGGGGACGGCCGTCGACGGTGACGGTGATCGTCGTGTAGCGGGAGGGGTCGAAGGCGAGCGCCGCGTCCTGGGAGCCCGCGGCGTGGCTGCGGCTCTGCGCGGGGGCGGCCGCCGCGACGGAGGCCGGTACGGCGGCGGACGTGAGGACGAGGGAACCCGCGAGCGCCATACCTCTCAGGAGGCGTGTGCGGATCACTGGGCGTTCCGCCCGCACGCTCGGCGGGTGGGCGAGTGCGTCTCGTCCGCAGGACGTGGTCAACCTCTGCATGGGTCTCCCCTCATCGAGCACCAGGTGCTTCGCGGATGCCTCGAGGTCAAGGCGTGACGCACGCTACAAGATTGTTAACAATATGCCTAGCATTATCGCGGACATTGTCGGTCGTCGTGGTGGCGCAGCCACAGGACGAGGTGCCAGTCCTGGTCGTTGGCGAGGGGATCTGCGGTGTGCGCGGGGCGTCCGTCCACGGCCGAAGGCATGACGAAGGCGCAGGTGGCCGAGCCGTCCTCGTGGTAGTTGGCCAGGTTCGCGCGGAAGATCGTCTCGGCGAGGCGGTCGGTGTCGGGGGTGCGCAGGGTGGCCGGGAGGCGCAGCAGGGTCGTGGCGGTCAGGGTGCTCCAGTAGTGCGGGAAGACGTCGCCCCAGAGCCGGTTCTCGCCGAACCAGTAGCCGTCCCAGTGGCGGATGGCGATGCCGTGCAGGCGTGCGTGGGGCTGGGGGCCGCCGAAGGCCAGCAGCCAGGGCAGCCGCTCCTCGATCGCGCCGTGGAAGACGGCCTCGCCGGTGAGGGCGTAGGCGTCGCTGAGGAGGTCGAGCAGGGGGGCGACGATCGCCTGCTCGTAGCTGACCTCGTGGGCGGGCAGCTGCCGTCCCAGGCGCGCGAACCGGCGGGCGCTGTCGACCAGTTGCTCACGCAGCCGTGCGGCGCGGGCGCTCTGGCCGGCGGTGTCGAGGGCGTCGCAGACGGCCGTCGTCGTCGGGGAGTCGTCGATGGACAGATGGGTGGCGCCGCCCAGGTCGAAGCGGCGCTCGATGATGCGGGCGGCGCGCTCCAGGTCCTCTTCCCGGCCGTGCGCCCGGTGCCGGTCGAGGAAGAAGCGGGCCAGCCAGGGCATGTCGTACAGCCGCGGTTCGAGGTGCCAGGTCTGCGAGCCGCGGCGCGGGGCGTCGGTCTCGTCGAGGAGGTGGCGTACGGCGAAGCGGGACCAGCCATCCAGCAGGGGGCCGGTCTGCTCCGGGTCGGCGAGGCCGCGGGCGGTGGCGGCCTGCAGCAGCAGCGGCATGGCGATCCGCTCCGAGCCGTCGGACCAGTCCGGCCAGCCGTTGGTGGCGCCGGTCAGCCCGGTCCGGGTGTTCACCGGGACGAAGGCATGCGCGAGCAGACCGGGCCGCTCCACGGCCCGCTGGTGGCAGGCGATGTAGGCGACGCGGCGGCGCACGACCTCCTCCAGCGGGAGATGGAAGAGCACCTCGGTACGGGCGCCGTCGCCGATGTCCAGGGTGCGGGTGCCGTGTGCGGACGCCTCGATGCGGTACCGGCCGTCCGCCTCCCGCTCCACCTTCACCTGCGGGTCCGGGCTGCTCACCGACGCCGCCTCGACGACGATCGGGGTGCCGGTCTCGGCGGCGTACGCGGAGAAGGCGGCCGGCGGCCGGGTGGCGGCGGTGAACGCGCCGACCGACGCGTACCAGCCCAGCTCCCACGCGAGCGAGACCGACTCCCCCGGCGCCAGGCGGAGCACCGGTTGCCCGCCGAACGCGTCCGGGTTGCGGGCATGGTCGGTGACCTGGAGGACCAGGTGACCGCGGACGTCGGACAGGGACGCCTGGTTGCGGGACTCCACCGAGTACGCGCGCACCGCCCCCTCCCGCACGATCAGTCCCAGGCAGCGCCCCTCACCGGACATGGGCTCGGCCAGCACCCACGCCCACGTGCCTCCGGTGAAGACGTGCGCGTGCACCGCCTCCTCCAGCGAGGTCCGCGCGTCCCGGTACCAGTCGGCGAAGGGCGTCTGGATGCCCAGGCCGGTGACGGCGAGGGACTCGTCGGCGCTGTTCACGACCCTGTAGCGCTCACGCAGCACGGCCCCGTCCACGCACCGCCGCACCTCCACCCGGACCCCGGGCAGCGGTGTGTGCACCGCCTCCACGACGTCCTCCGCCACCCGCAGGCCCGACGGCGCGAGCCACCGGGCCGCTCCCCTGTCCGTCACCAGATGCCCGGACCCCCACTGGTGCTCCACCGAGTGCCAGGGCGCGGCGTCCTGATCGAGCAGAAACCGCCGTACCAGGGCCCGGTCGTCCAGGAACTGCACCGGCGCGCCCGTCACCGGGTCGAGCACCGCACGCCCCGTGCCGAACTGGAGCGACTCCGGAACCCCGGCCTCGGTGGAAAGCACTTGAACACTCCTCGCGTGTACGTGCGCCCGCTCGGGCGGCAGCGGTCACATGAAAGCAACACCACCCGGTCGGGTACAGGGACGCGAAACTTTTCGACTGCGGACAACCGGGGGCGCCCGCGGCAGGTGACATCGATCGGACACCGCGTCCGCCACGGATGTGAGACTGCAGGAATGACGATCGACGACTCGGTACTCGACGATCCTGTAGGGCAGTCACTCGGCGGCCCGCACGCGCACCTCGCCCGACGGCTGGGTGGAGCCGCCACCTATTGCGCCGACGTGGCGACCTTCTCCGCCGTGCCCGTCCAGCCGGGGGCACGGGACTGGGCAGACCTCGCCGCGTTGCTCGGTCCGGGTGCCTTCGCCGACATGTTCAGCTGCCCGGCCGGCCCGCCGCCGAGCTGGGAGCCCGTCTTCGACCTGGCGGGCCGTCAGTTGATCTGGTCCGGCGGCCCCCTTCCCGACCGGCGCGGCGCCGCGCCCGACAGCGACATGGTCGTCCTGGGCAAGGACGACGTGCCCGAGATGCTCGATCTCGTCGCGCGGACCGAGCCGGGGCCCTTCCGGTCACGCACCCACGAACTCGGCACCTACCTGGGTGTGAGGGTCGACGGCGCCCTCGTGGCGATGGCCGGGGAACGCCTGCGGCCCCCGGGATGGACGGAGATCAGCGCCGTCTGCACCGCACCCGAGGCACGGGGCCAAGGCCACGCCACCCGCTTGGTACGTGCGCTCGCCGCACGCATCCTGGCGCGCGGCGACCGTCCCTTCCTGCATGTCGCCGAGACGAACACCGGCGTCATCGCGCTGTACGAGCGCCTCGGCTTCACGACACGCAAGAAGGTGACCTTCCGAGGCTTCCGAACCCCGTGACCGCCCCCCTCGGCGGTTCCGCGGACATGCCCATGCCGACAACCGGGCAGGGCGGCTCACGGCTGAGCCTTCTTCGGTCCCGGTCGGCATTACGCGGAGGTCCGGGGATGCGTCTGGTGCGGTGGCGATGACGAAATCCACGGTGCCGGCCGGGGGTCATCGGCCGTCCGAGGTCAGGACTGGTGGCCTGGGCCGGTGCAGATCCATACCGCGCCGAACTTCGACGCCCTGGAGCCCACCTTCGGGTACGCGGACATCACGTTCACGTCCGCCTACGACAAGACGGACGAGGGCCTCGGCGAGGGCATGTACGACGCGGCCGACCGCGACCTCACCGTCTTCACTTGCGTCGGCGCCGAACGTACGGCGAGCAAAGGCAGGTCCTGAGCCATCGCCGACCACAGCACCCGCGCGGCCGACGTCAGGATCCCTTCGGTACGGCGGCCGGGTCGGCCAGGATGTGTTCGCGTCCGGCGGCGAGCGCACCGTGAAGGGCCGCGTCGGCACCGAGGGTCCCCGGCGTGACGGCAGGGGAAAAGGCTGGGAAGGCGCCCCGGCGCGGGGCGAGGCGGGCGTCGATGCCGGGTCTCAACCAGGGGAGCCAGTCGGCGAGTCGGCCGCCGAGGACGACGTGATCGGGGTCGGTCACTCCGGTGAGCGACTGGAGTGCGGCGCCCAGGGCGTGCCCGGCGCGGTTCAGTGCGGCCAGAGCGCTCGGCTCGCCGGTACGCAGGCGGTGGTCGAGTTCGGTGAGGGCGGCGCTGGTGTGCTGAGGCGAAGCCGAAGTGCCGAGGCCGGCCTCCTCCAGGACCGCGCGGGTGCTGACGTACGTGGTCAGGCAGCCGGTCGCGCCGCAGCGGCAGACGGGCCCGTCGAGGGAGACCGGGATGTGGCCGAGCTCCCCGGCCAGGCCGTGACTGCCGTGGAAGACGCGGCCGTCAACGATCAACGCACCGGCCACTCCCGCGTCCGACTTCACATACGCCACGGTGCCGCCCCGCAAGGCGAGGGCGTGGTACTCGGCCAGCGCCGCGGCCTTGGCGTCGTTGACCACGTCGACGGGGCACGGCAGTCCGGGCAGCCGGTCGGCGACGAGCCGGGCGAGGTGCGAGGCACTGCGCGCAGGGCTCGGCGCGTCCTGCGCCCTGTCGGTGACCGGTCCGGACAGAGCGATCACCAGACGGCCATGATGGACTCCTGGCTCCGGGGGACCGACGGCGTCGACGGCGGAGGCGATGTCATCGGCCAGGTTCTCCACGGGTCCGAACGGCCCCCCCGAGTTCGGTAGTTGGCGCGGCAGGCCGGGTACGCCGGCCAGGTCGGACGTCATCACCGTGCTGTATCCCCAGGCCACATGAACAGCTGTGGTCCGCACTCGCGCGGGCACAAGACTCACCAGTCGGCGCGGACGGCCGCGCCCCCCCGACGAGGCGGCGCCGACCTCCGCCACCAGGCCGCGATCGATCAGGTCGGCGACGAGCGCCGTCACCGAAGCGTGCACCAGGCCGGTGCCCGCGGCGACCTCGGTGCGTGCGCACGGGCCGTGCGCGGCGACGTAGCGCAGGACCAGGGAGAGGTTGGCCCGGCGCACAGCCGCGGAGTCGGTGGGAGCGGGGGTGTTCACGCCTCGATTGTGCATGGTCGCCACAGCGGTCCTCGATTTCACGTCCTTCTAATTTTTCAACCGTTGAAAATAAAGAACCGGAGCCCGCACACTCAACGTGAAGCACCCCCACGGACGGCGGACAACCCGCCGCGACGAGGAGATGACCATGAAGCACAGGGCAGTGAACCGCAGGAGCGTCGTCATAGGACTCGGTGCGACCGCCGGGGTCGCAGCCGTCGGCGGCATCACGTTGACCGCACAGGCAGACAACACGGGCGGCACCGACAGCGCCTCGGTCGACGACTTGCTGGTCTTCGACCAGGACGACTTCACAGAGAAGACGGAGTCGATCGCCGACGCCTCCGGCACCGAGCACTCGGTGACGTACCGCTTTTACAAGGCCCGCCACTACGTCACGAACCCGAGCGACTCCGACCACCAGAGCCTGGTGGTCAGCGTCCCGGTCAAGATCGACAGCACGGCGGTCGATGCCTCAAACGCCCCGATCGTGCTCGCCAACGCGGTGGGAGCCTACATGCCCACCAGCGTGGCGGAGGCCACCGGCGTGGGACAGGCCAAGCTGGAGATGACCGGCATGGGCGGCGCCATGCCCAGCGGCATGCCTCCGGGCGGCACGGGCGGCGGCACGGCGGGTGGCACGGGTGCCATCAACGGCATGGTGAACCTCGCGAAGCTGGCCCTGGTCGCCGGTTACGTCGTGGTGGAGCCCGGCACCCGCGGCCGCAGCCTTACGGACTCCTCCGGCAGCTACTACGGCACAGCCCCCGCAGTGATCGTCGACCTGAAGGCCGCCGTGCGCTACATCCGCGCCAACGAGGGCCGCATCCCGGGCAACGTGGAGCGGATCGTGTCCACCGGCACCAGCGCGGGCGGCGCCTCCTCGGCCCTGCTCGGCGCCTCCGGCGACAGCAAGATCTACGAGCCGTACCTCAGGGAGGCCGGCGCGGCCGATGCCTCCGACGCGATCTTCGCGACCGGCGCCTGGTGCCCGATCACGGACCTGGAGCATGCCGACGGCGCCTACGAGTGGAACTGGGGCACCCTGCCCACGCAGACCACCGGCAGGACCGTCGACCAGAGCGTGTCGAAGGAGCTCCGGTCGCAGTTCGCCGAATACCAGGCGGGCCTGAAACTCCGCGGCCTCAAGGGCTCGGGCTTCGGCAAGATCACCGCCCGCAACTACGCCGACTACCTCCTGGAGCACTACCTCCGGCCGTCGGCGACGAAGTACCTCGCGGCCCTGTCGGCTTCCGAGCGCGAGACATACCTGGCCAAGAACACGTTCATCACGTGGAAGAACAACCGGGCGACCTTCACGTGGGAGGGCTACCTCGCGCACGTGGCACAGCGGAAGAAGACCCAGCCGGCCTTCGACGCGTTCGATCTGTCCGCCGGTGAGAACAACGAGTTCGGCAAGGGCACCACCAAGGCCCGTCACTTCACCGCCTACAGCGCGAAGAAGGACACCACCGGGCTCAGCAGCAAGCGGGTCGACAGCGACATCCCCGAGAAGCTCAAGCTGATGAACCCGATGTTCCACCTTCTCGAAGAGCGCAACCCGAACCGTTCCAAGCACTGGTGGATCCGGCTCGGCACATCCGACACCGACACAGCGCTGACAGTCGCCGCGAACCTCGCCATGGCCGTGGACAACCTCGGTGACGACGTCGACCACGCGTACTACTGGGACAAGGGCCACGCCACCAACGAGGACCCGGGCGACTTCATCAAGTGGGTCGCCAAGGTGACGGGCTACAAGAGCTAGCCACCGCCACCGTCACAACGGCCACTCCGCCCTCCTTCGCCGACGACCTGACCCTCGACGAGAGCCGTTGGCGCCGCCTGCCGCATCCGCCGTGACGCGCCCCACCCTCAAGAGTGAGAACAGAATCGTTGACAATTCTGTTGCCCTAGATTTAGCGTCGACAGGCACTCACTCAGGGAGGGCAGATGCCGAAGGAAGCCCGTCCAGGCTCCGGAGAGCAGGCCAAGCAGTACGCGCTGGAGCGCCTCAGGAAGGCAATCCTGCAGGGCGAGATGGCGCCGGCCCAGCGGCTGGTGGAGAACGAGCTCGCCGAGAGGTACGGCGTTACGCGTGCCAGCATGCGCGCCGCTCTGCTCGATCTGACCTCCGAGGGGCTGGTCGAGCGGATCCGCAACCGCGGTTCGCGGGTGCGGGTGGTGACGGTCGAGGAGGCCGTGGAGATCACGGAGTGCCGGATGGCACTCGAGGGGCTGTGCGCGGCCAAGGCGGCGACTGAGGCCACCGACGCACAGCTCGACGAGCTGACCGGCCTGGGCAAGGCCATGTCCAAGGCGGTCGCCGACGGCGATCCGGTCACCTACTCCGAGCTCAACCATGACCTCCACGGCCTGATCCGGGATGCCTCCGGCCAGCACACGGCCGTCGGCCTTCTGGAGCGGCTCAACGCCCAGCTGGTGCGCCACCGCTTCCAGCTGGCGCTGCGCCCGGGGCGTCCGCAGCAGTCCCTGAGTGAGCACCTGGCGCTGATCGAAGCGATCAGGGCCAGGGATCCGCAAGCGGCCGAGACGGCCGCGCGCGCCCACCTCAGCAGCGTGATCGACGCCCTGCGCGCCGACTGAGACGCGCTCCTGGGGCGGGTGCGGCACCTGTCACCAAGGAGATACAGCATGACCCACGGCAACGGCGCACCCGCCGCCACTCCGCCCCGATCGACCCTCGTCGTCACCGCGCACGCCGGGGACTTCGTGTGGCGGGCGGGCGGAGCCATCGCCCTGGCCGCGTCCCGGGGCGAGAAGGTCACCATCGCGTGCCTGACCTTCGGCGAGCGCGGCGAGTCGGCCAAGGCGTGGCGGGAGGGGAAGAAGCTCGACGAGATCAAGGCGATACGCCGCGAGGAGGCCGAGCGCGCCGCCGCGACGCTCGGCGCCGAAGTCCGCTTCTTCGACGCGGGCGACTACCCGCTCCTCGCCACCCCCGAGCTGACCGACCGGCTCGTCGCCGTCTACCGGGAGACGCAGCCGGACGTCGTGCTCACGCACCCGGTCGAGGACCCGTACAACGGCGACCACCCGGCCGCCAACCGCATGGCCTTGGAGGCCCGTGTCCTCGCCCAGGCCATCGGCTACCCCGGCGAGGGCGGGATCATCGGCGCCCCGCCCGTCTTCTACTTCGAACCGCACCAGCCCGAGATGAGCGGCTTCAAGCCAGAGGTCCTCCTCGACATCACCGAGGTGTGGGACACCAAGCGCAAGGCCATGGAGTGCCTGGGCGCCCAGCAGCACCTGTGGGACTACTACACCGATCTCGCCGTACGTCGAGGGGTGCAGCTCAAGCGCAACGCCGGCCCCAACCTGGGTCTTGCCCACAAGACCATGGCCGAGGCGTACATGCGCCCCTACCCGCAGATCGCGAAGGAGCTCGCCTGATGCCCGGCGTCATCGTCACCAACCCGTCCAAGGCCGAGGCGAAGGCCGTCGAGGCGCTCGCCGGCTACGGAACGGCCACCGTCGGCGAGGCCATGGGCCGCACCGGCTTCCTCGGCACGCATCTGCGCCCGATCCAGCAAGGCGTCCGCGTCGCCGGCACCGCCGTCACGGTGCTGTGCTGGCCGGGCGACAACCTCATGATTCACGCGGCGGTCGAGCAGTGCGGCGAGGGCGACATCCTCGTCGTCACCACCACCTCGCCGTGCACCGACGGCCTGTTCGGCGAGCTGTTCGCCACAGCCCTCGCCCATCGCGGGGTGCGTGGCGTCGTCCTGAACACCGGCATCCGCGACACCGCCGAACTGCGCGCGATGGGCTTCCCGGCCTGGTCCGCCGCCGTCAGCCCGCAGGGCACGGTCAAGGCGACCGGCGGCAGCGTCAACGTACCGATCGTGATCGGCGGCCAGGTGATCCGCCCCGGTGACGTGATCGTCGCCGACGACGACGGCGTGGTGGTCGTGCCGCGCGAGCGCGCCCGCGATACCGCCGAGGCGTCCGAGGCCCGCGAGCGGAAGGAGGCCGCCGCCCGCGCCGCCTTCCTGGAGGGCGAACTGGGCCTGGACCGCTACGGGCTGCGGGACAAGCTCAAGAAACTCGGCGTGGAGTACCGCACCTACGAGGAGGTCGAGTCGTGAGCGGCCCCGCGGAGGTCCGCTGCATGCTGATGCGCGGCGGCACCTCCAAGGGCGCCTACTTTCTGGCGGACGACCTGCCCACCGAAGAGACCGTCCGCGACGAGCTGCTGTTGCGGGTCATGGGCAGCCCGGACCCGCGCCAGATCGACGGCCTCGGCGGCGCCCACCCCCTCACGAGCAAGGTTGCCGTGGTGTCCCCGTCGACCGACCCCGAGGCCGATGTCGACTACCTCTTCCTCCAGGTCGCCGTGGGCAAAGCAGTGGTCTCGGACCGCCAGAACTGCGGCAACCTGCTCGCAGGGGTCGGCCCGTTCGCTGTCGAGCGCGGACTCGTACGAGCAGGCAGCAACGAGACATCCGTGCGCATCCGCATGGTGAACTCCGGTGACTTCGCCACGGCGACGTTCCCGACCCCTGACGGCCGCGTCGACTACAGCGGCGACACGGAAATCTCCGGTGTTCCCGGAAGCGCAGCTGCCGTGGTCATCGAATTCCCCCCTCGGGAGGGGCGGTTGCTGCCCACGGGGAACGTGAGCGACACGGTCGCCGGCATCCGGGTCACGTGCGTCGACAACGGCATGCCAACCGTTCTGATCCCGGCCGAGGCACTCGAGGTCACCGGTCAGGAGGACCCCGAGGACCTGGAGACCAACGGGGAACTGACCGCCCGGCTCCACGAAATCCGGCTGGAAGCCGGGAAGCTGATGGGACTCGGCGACGTCACCGAAACCACCGTCCCCAAGCTCACCCTCCTCTCGCCGCCCCGCCACGGCGGCGCTGTCACCACCCGTACCTTCGTCCCGGCCCGCGTCCACACCTCCATAGGCGTCCTCGGCGCCGCGAGCGTGGCGGCCGGGCTGCGAATCGAGGGAAGCGTCGCGCACGGCATCGCGGCCCTCCCCGAAGAGGACGATCGGCTGCGCATCGAGCATCCCAGCGGTTTCACAGACATCGAGAGCAGCATCGATCGCACCCCCGAGGGCGGCCTGAGAGCCCGTCGCACCGCCGTCGTCCGCACCGCCCGCAAGATCTTCGACGGCACCGTCTTCCCCGTACCACCCACAGGAGGTCGCTCATGACCCCGCCTCTCGGCGACATCGCCCACATCGGCCACGCCCAGCTGTTCACCCCGGACCTGGACGCCTCCGTCGCCTTCTTCACCGACTTCCTGGGCCTGACCGTCAACGGGCAGGACGGCGACACCGTCTACCTGCGGACCTTCGACGACTACGAGCACCACAGTCTCGTCCTCACCGCCCGCGAACAGCCCGGCCTCGGCCGCCTCGCCCTGCGCACCTCCAGCGAGGAGGCGCTCCGACGTCGGGTGGAGGCCATCGAGGCGGCGGGCGGCACGGGGAAGTGGACCGAGGACGAGCCCGGTCTCGGCCGGCTCTACGTCACCACCGACCCGGACGGCCACGAACACGCCCTGTACTGGGAGAGCGAGCACTATGAGGCCCCCCAGGCGCTCAAGCCGTCTCTCAAGAACCAGCCGCAGGCGAAACCCAACCGCGGCGTCGGCGTCCGCCGCCTGGACCACATCAACTTCCTCGCCGCCGACGTCCTCGCCAACGCCGAATGGCAGGAACAGCTCCTCGGCGCCCGCCCCACCGAGCAGATCCGGCTCGACTCAGGCAAGATCGCGGCACGCTGGCTGACGTATACCGACAAGTCGTACGACGTCGTCTACACGTCCGACTGGACCGGCAGTGAGGGCCGTCTGCACCACATCGCCTTCGCCACGGACACCCGCGAGGACATCCTGCGCGCCGCCGACCTTGCCATCGACACCGGCGTCTTCATCGAGACCGGGCCGCACAAGCACGCCATCCAGCAGACGTTCTTCCTCTACGTCTACGAACCCGGCGGCAACCGCATCGAACTCTGCAACCCCCTCACCCGTCTCGTCCTCGCCCCCGACTGGCCGCTCATCACCTGGACCGAGGAGGAGCGCAAGAAGGGCCAGGCATGGGGCCTGAAGACGATCGAGTCCTTCCACACGCACGGCACGCCGCCCGTGCAGCCCTGATGTGATCTTGTCCTGTCCGGCCCCGGGGAACGGCCGTCCGGTACCCCGGGGCCGAATTGTTGCCTAGATTGTTAACAAAACTGTTGACGTGATGGCTATGGCTTCTTAACGTCTACGCCACAGCGAGCTCGAGGCTCCCCACGCGGAGTCCGCAGCTCGGGGGCATGCTCCGTCCGTCCTCCCCACCGGCCGCGCGAGCCGCACCGGCCCCCCTGCCCTTGCAGCCAGGGACCAGGGCCCCGTCCTGACGTCCCGCACGAGAGGAAACAACGATGTCCTCCTCCGCCACCTCCCCGCTCGCCCCGGCGACCGGGACAGCGACCCGCCGTAGCCGCACCGCCGTCATCGCCCTGTGCTGGGGACTCGTCCTCCTCGACGGCATCGACACGTTCATCTACGGCTCCGTGCTTCCGAAGATGCTCGGCGGCCACAGCCTCGGCCTCACCCCCGACGTCGCCGGAACGATCGGCAGTTACGCCAACTTCGGGATGCTGCTCGGCACGATCCTGTCCGGCATGGCCTCGAACTGGATCGGCCGCCGCGTCACCGTCTTCGTCAGCGTCGTGATCTTCACCTTCGCCACACTGGGAACCGGCTGGTCCCAGTCCTCGGGCCAGTTCGGCCTTTTCCGCTTCGTGTGCGGCTTCGGCCTCGGCGCGCTGCTGCCGATCGCGATCTCGTACGGCATGGAGTTCACCTCGCGCGGCCGGCGCGCCCTCGCCACCGGCATCATCATGACCGCCCACCAGACCGGCGGCGCCCTGGCCCCGCTGATCGCCCTCTGGCTGGTCGACGAGCACGGCTGGCGCACGGCCTTCATCGTCTCCGCGCTGCCCGCCCTGATCCTGCTCCCGGTCGCCTTCAAGCTGCTGCCCGAGTCGCCCACCAACCTGCTCACCCGTGGCCGCCGCGCCGACGCCGAGCTGCTCGCCGCCGCCTACGGCACCGAACTGGCCGAGCCGAAGACGCACCACGTGGACAAGCTGGACGCGCTGAAGAACCTCTTCCGGCACGGCCAGTGGTCCACCACCCTGTGCTTCTGGCTGACCTCCTTCGCGGGTCTGCTCCTGGTCTACGGCGTCGGCCAGTGGCTTCCGAAGATCATGGTCGAGCTCGGTTACGACACCGGCGACTCGCTGCTCTTCTCGACGTTCCTGAACGTCGGCGGCATCTGCGGCATGCTCGTCGCCGGCCGCACCGCCGACCGCATCGGCCCGCGCAAGGTCGTCATCGCCTGGTTCCTCCTGACCGCCGTCTTCGTCTACCTCATGGGCGTCCACATGTCGGTCGGCGTCCTGTACGCGGTGGTCTTCCTCGCCGGACTGCTGCTCTTCTCCGGCCAGACCATGGTCTACGCGACGGTCGGCACCCACCACAACGACGAGGACCGCCCCACCGCCCTGGGCTGGGTCTCCGGCATGGGCCGCTTCGGCGCCATCTTCGGCCCGTGGATCGGTGGCGCCCTCATCGAGGCGGGCAACGCCGACATCGGCTTCACCATGTACGCCTGCGCCGCGCTCTTCGGCGCCCTGATGATGGCCCTGGCCGCCCTCACCATCAGGACACGCTCGGCCGCGAGGCACTAACGGTCGGCACCTCGAAGGGCCGCCCCCGCAACCGGGTCGGCGGCCCGGAAAGGACGGGCGTCAGCCCAGCCGCCACCGGTGCCACGCCGCGGCGAACAGGGGAGGCCGACGGCCACGCTCTCGCCGGTGGCCGTGGAAGGCAAGGTCTTCGCTGGGGGCCCTCACGCGTGCGACGTCAGCATCGGACCAGACATCCTGCCGGAAGGAGCCCTCCTCTTCTCGGACGGCCGGACTGTACGGGACGTCGAACGGCCCATCCGGGACGTTCTGCGTACCGGCGAGCTGGTGAGAGACACGGGCTACCAGAGCACGGCCCCCGTCGACCCGCACCGGCAGCGCTTATGGTCACTGTCCTACTTCCGGCTGCACGACGACGCCGGACGCGCCATCGGAATGTGCGAAGTCGGCTCCGGCGTCACCGAAGCGGAGGCGGTGGTGCTGCCCCCGGACACGACCAACGCTGCTGCCGCCAATGCGGTCATGAGAGCTTGGTTCATCCTGCACACCCTCCAAAAGACCGTCAGTTTTCGGAGCGGTCTTAGAGCTCCTAACGAAATGCGGTTGGGTCGTGTCTTCCCGCTGGGTGACTCGGTTGGTTGGGCGTGAGGAAGCGTGATCCCCAACCGTGGCTGGTCGACGATGACTTGTGGGTGCGGATCGAGCCCTTGCTGCCCG
>NZ_BAAATK010000024.1:0-99691 GCF_039533365.1 Streptomyces glaucus | reverse complement strand
AGGGCAACCACCCGCCAGCCGCGTCCCCAACCTCACGGGTCAGTACAGCTAGCCGGCGTAGGTCTCGAACTCGGCGACCTTCGGGGTGCCGGTCGAACCGGTGATCTGGAAGGTGATCTTCTTCAGCGAGACCTTGGGGAAGCTGATGACGCCCGCGCCGCTGCCGGAGGTCAGCACGGCGCCGGTGTCGCCGTTGACGACCCGCCAGGACCCGATGACGCCCGCGGAGCCCGCCGCCTCCCGGATGTTGATCTTGGAGACGCCGGTGGCGGACCCCCACTTGACCGAGACGGAACCGGTCGAGCCGGCCGGCGACCAGTACGTGCTCAGGTTCCCGTCCCGCACGTTGCCGTAGCTCGTCCCGTCGGCCTTGCTGGAACCGTCGGCGCCGGCCCCGAGGCTGAGGTTCGTCCCGCCGGGCGGGGTCGGGTCGGTCGGCGTCGGCGTGGGGTCGGTCGGCGTCGGCGTCGGGTCGGTCGGCGTCGGGCCCGGGTTCTGCGGCGTGCAGCTGCCGTCCGACACCTTCAGGCCCTTGCCGGCGCCCGCCGTCTGGGCGACGACGCTCGGCACGCAGTTCGCCGCGTCGAGGCTGTAGGAGTACGGGACGCTGACGCTGGTGTTGGACTGCGGGTCCGGACCGGCCGGGTTGGTGTCCTCGCCGGGGGCGGACCAGGTCACGTTGTCGAAGATGTTGCCGTTGACCTGCCAGTACCCGGCCGCGTCGGTGTAGAAGGTGCCCAGGACGTCCTTGGAGTCCTCGAAGTAGTTGTTGTCCACCCGGGCGCGGGCCCCGGCACGGGAGTTGATGCCGGACTCGTTGAGGCTCTTGTAGTGGTTGTTGTAGATGTGGGCGATGCCGCCGCGCAGCAGGGGCGCCCGGGAGTCGATGTTCTCGTACAGGTTGTGGTGGAACGTCACGTACCCGTTCGAGGTGTCGCTCTCGCTGGAGCCGATGAGGCCGCCGCGGCCGGAGTTGCGCAGGACGCTGTAGGACAGGGTCACGTACTGGGTGTTGTCCTTCATGTCGAAGAGGCCGTCGAAGCCCTCCGACTCGCCGCCCGACGCCTCCAGGGTGACGTGGTCGACCCAGACGTTGCGGACGCCGCTCTCCATGCCGATGGCGTCGCCGCCGTTGGACGTGGGCGAGCCGGACTTCTTGACGTTCCGCACGGTCACGTTCTGGATGACGATGTTGCGGGACTCCCGGATGTGGATGCCCAGCTGGTCGAAGACGGCGCCGCTGCCGACTCCGACGATCGTGACGTTGCTGATCTGCTTGAGCTCGATCACTCCGGCCGCAGTGCTGCAGCTGCTGCCCGACACCTTGGCGGTGTTGGCGTGGTTGATGGTCCCCTCGACCTGGATGGTGATCGGGGTGCTGCTGCTGGCCCGGCTGCACAGGGCCTGGTGGATCGCGGTTCCCGTGGTGGCCCGCACCGTCTGTCCGCCCGCGCCGCCGGTGGTCCCGCCGTTCTGGGTCGCGTAGCCGGTGGCTCCGGTGGTCGCCGCCGCCGCTTCGGGCAGCGACAGGGCCACACCGGCCACGGCCGCAAGGGCCCCCGTGGTCAGCGCCGCGGAGAGTCGCAGAGCGACTGGTCGTCTCATCCTCGCCTCGCCTTTCGTCCTCGCGTGCCGGGCGCGACCCGTCATATGACATGGGCATGTCAGTAGAGCGGCCGAAGGTGGCCGCACGGCCCGGCTCATGGATTGGGAAAGCGCTTTCTGGCCGCGACAGTAGAGTGGTGCGGGAGTAACTGGCAAGGTTCCGCACAGTTACGGAACGTTTTCCTCCGGATTTTGTGGGAGCGCGCCCACGCGCGGGGGAGGGGCCGGCGGTGCGACACCGCAGGCCCTGTGCGTCCCGACGTGCCGCGATCCCCGGCCCGCCTCGGAGGACCGGCGGCCCCTCCGCCGCTCCGACGCCGAGATCTCCGAGCGGTACCCCTGCCGTTCCCGGCGCTCCTCGCGCGGGAGTGCCGCGGCGCGCGAGCGGCTCCTTCGACGGGCGCCGGGGCGGGAACGGCCCGGGGACGGCCGGCGGCGGTCGTGGAAGAGCGCGCACCGGTTCGCGGGAACCCCGCGGTCCTCCGCGCCGCCCGCCGGTGCCCGCGGCGGTCACGCGCGTCGAACAGCGCGGACCGGGACACCGTCTCCTCGCCGGCAGGTGCAGGCCGGGAGTGTCGGTGCCCCGTGCCATCATCCTCACGTGCTGCGGATCCCGGGATACGAAGACGGCCCCCTGACCGAGGGAAGCGCCTGGCTGGACGAGCCCCTGTTCTGGCCGGTGCACCTCGGCAGCTGCCTGCGGAGCGAGGAGGCGCAGCGGGCCGCGTTCGGAGCCGACCGGGACGCGGCCATGGAGCTGTACCGCGAGCTGTCCGCCGACCACGAGTGGCCGGTGTTCAGCGTGCCCCTGCGCTCGGGCCACACCCTCCACGCCGTCTACCGCAACCTCGAGGGGGAACACGGGCTGGACTATCTGGTACATCACCCGGCGTGGCCCGAGGCGGAGACCCTCGCCGTGGTCGACGGTCACTTCATGGGGCCCGGCCTGTCCTGGCCGGAGCTGGTGTCCGCCGCCCGGCAGCCGGTGACGGAGGGGGCCGGCGGCCCCGACGCCCGTCTGCTGCTGCTCTTCCCGGCCCTCGGCGACGCGCGGCCGCCCGACGACGCGGCCCCGGTCCTCACCGCCGCGCTCGCCGCTCTCACGGTGATCGAGGAGCCCGCCGAAGTGGCGAGGATGCTCCTGGAGGAGCAGGGACTGTGGGAGCCCGCCCGCTGGCGGACGGCGGACGGCGTCCGGATCAACGACGGCGGGCACTCCTACCGGAACCCCGGCAACCCCTTCGCGCTGCCCTGGGATCGCCTGCGGGAGATCGGCGACGCACTGGACGGCCGGGAACGGCCGGCCGGCCGAGCGCTCCGGGCCGCGGGGCCGCGGGGCGGGCCGGGACGCTGAGCGGCGGGATGCCCCGGCACCAGGACCCGATGGCCGACCGCGCCCGGAACCGTACGGGCCCGCGCCGGCGTCCCGGTACCGGGAACCGGTGACCACGAGCGTCTCGCCGGACACGACTCCAGGGCGGGACGAATGACGGACACGGCCACCGGCGCCCTCCGCGACGCGGACCGGCGGCGGACACCCGGCCGGCGAGGACGCGCGGGGGGACGGCTGGGCTGCGGCGTCGCGCTCGCCGTGCCCGCCGCCCTGCTCGTGGTCCGGCTGACGGGACTCGACGAGGGAACGCCGCTCGCGGTGCCCCTGGTGCTCCTCCCCTACGCGGCCGTCCTCGGCGTGCTGGTGCTGGGCGTGCTGATCGCCGTCCCCGCCCTGCGGTCCCGGTGGTCCGTGGCCGTCGCCGCGGTCGTGGCGGCCGCCCACCTGGCGCTGCTGGCACCGCGGTTCGTACCCGAGAGCCGGCACGTGCCGCCGGGGTCGGCCGAGCTGCGCGTCGCCACCGTCAACGCCGACGGCGGCGACGCCGACGCCCGTGCGCTGGTGGAGCTGGTCCGCGCCGAGCGGATCGACGTGCTGGCCGTGCAGCAACTGCCGCCGGAGGGGGTGGCCGCGCTCGACGCCGCGGGCCTGGACGCGCTGATGCCGTACCGGGAACTCCACCCCGAGTACGACTCCTCGATCTACGCACGGCGCCCGCTGACCCGCGCCGGCACGACGCGGGCCGACACCGCCTGGCCCCAGACCACCGCCGAGGCGGCCGTCGGCGGGCGCAGGGTACGGCTCGTGGCCGTCCACACCTACTACCCGCTCGGAGACGCGGAGCGCTGGACGCGGGACATGACCGCCCTCGCCTCCCTGGCCCGGCGCAGCGGCCCGGACACCGTGTTCCTGGGCGACTTCAACGCCTCCCTCGACCACACCCCGATGCGCAGGCTGCTCGCGGCCGGCCTCACGGACACCCACGCCGAACTCGGCCGGGGCTGGGCCCGCACCTGGCCCGTCGGCCACGCCCTCGTCCCCCCGCTGATCCAGCTGGACCACGTGCTGCACGGCCCCGGCCTGGTGGGCATCTCCGTCGGCGAGCGCACCGTGCCGGGGACGGACCACCGGGCCGTCGTCGCGGTGCTGGCGCTGCCGCCGGCGAAGGGCCGGGCCGCCTGACCCCGGTCGGGCGGCCCGGCGGGCCGGCCCGGCGGCAGCCCGCTCCGGCCCGCGCCTACAGCACCGGCAGGTTCTTCCGCAGCTCGAACGCGGTGACCTCGGAGCGGTACTCCTCCCACTCCTGCCGCTTGTTGCGCAGGAAGAAGTCGAAGACGTGCTCGCCGAGCGTCTCGGCCACCAGGTCGCTGCGCTCCATGAGCGTCAGGGCCTCGCCGAGGTTCTGCGGCAGCGGCTCGATGCCCATCGCGCGGCGCTCGGCGTCGGAGAGGGCCCACACGTCGTCCTCGGCGCCCGGCGGCAGCTCGTAGCCCTCCTCGATGCCCTTCAGGCCGGCGGCCAGCAGGACGGCGTACGCCAGGTACGGGTTGGCGCCGGAGTCCAGGGAGCGGACCTCCACGCGCGCCGAGCCGGTCTTGCCCGGCTTGTACATGGGCACCCGGACCAGGGCCGAGCGGTTGTTGTGGCCCCAGCAGATGTAGGAGGGGGCCTCGCCGCCGGCGCCCGCGGTGCGCTCGGTGCCGCCCCAGATGCGCTTGTAGGAGTTCACCCACTGGTTGGTGACCGCGGAGATCTCCGCCGCGTGCCGCAGCAGGCCCGCGATGAAGGAGCGGCCGACCTTGGAGAGCTGGTACTCGGCGCCGGACTCGTAGAAGGCGTTGCGGTCGCCCTCGAAGAGGGACAGGTGCGTGTGCATGCCGCTGCCGGGGTGCTCGCTGAACGGCTTCGGCATGAACGTCGCCTGGACGCCCTGCTCCAGCGCGACCTGCTTCATGACCAGGCGGAACGTCATGATGTTGTCCGCCGTGGACAGCGCGTCGGCGTACCGCAGGTCGATCTCCTGCTGGCCCGGGGCGCCCTCGTGGTGGGAGAACTCCACCGAGATGCCCATCGACTCCAGCATGGTGATCGCCTGGCGGCGGAAGTCCATGCCGATGTTCTGCGGGGTGTGGTCGAAGTAGCCGGAGTTGTCGGCGGGCGTCGGGACCGAGCCGTCCACCGGCTTGTCCTTCAGCAGGAAGAACTCGATCTCCGGGTGCGTGTAGAAGGTGAAGCCCAGGTCGGAGGCGTGGGCCAGGGCGCGCTTGAGGACGTAGCGCGGGTCGGCGAACGACGGGGAGCCGTCCGGCATGAGGATGTCGCAGAACATGCGGGCCGTGCCCGGGGCCTCCGCGCGCCACGGCAGGACCTGGAAGGTCGACGGGTCGGGCTTGGCGATCATGTCGGACTCGTAGACCCGCGCGAAGCCCTCGATGGCGGAGCCGTCGAAGCCGATGCCCTCGTCGAAGGCCTGCTCCAGCTCCGCCGGGGCCACGGCCACGGACTTGAGGAAGCCCAGGACGTCCGTGAACCACAGGCGTACGAACCGGATGTCGCGCTCCTCCAACGTCCGGAGCACGAACTCCTGCTGCTTGTCCATCTTCCGCTTCCCCATCCTTGCTGGTCAGGCCGCCTGTCTCCGGTCCCACGGGAGGCGGTCGGGCACCTGAGCATCCCACCACAACACCATTTCGTGCGCGTTGCGGACCTTGATCGGCCGGCCGACCCCGGTCTGAACGCCTCACCTCCGGCAGGTGCACAGCTCTGCGCCCATCTTGCCTGCTCGCACCGGCATCCGTAACGGCCGGTCCGCACTCCCTTCCGGTCCCCGCGACGCGCACGCCGACGCGGATCCGGACGGCGCGCGCCCCGGGCGGGTCCCGGGGCGCTTCCGGTGCCGTCCGGGCCGCCGGCCGCGACCGTCCGCGCCGGCGCCGCCGGTGAGGGCGCCGACGGTGACGACGGCACCGGGAGAGCTGCCCTCACCAGGAACGACGCCGTCAAACGGAGCCGGCGCGTGGGGTGCCCCACACCACACGCCACCCCATCGCGTCGCACTGACGATTACACTGGGCGCGTGCCTCAACTACGCCTCGCCCTGAACCAGATCGACGCAAGCGTCGGCGACCTCGCCGGGAACGCCGAGTCGATCGTCCGCTGGACCCGGCACTCCGCCGAGCGGGGAGCGCACCTGGTGGCGTTCCCGGAGATGGCGCTGACCGGGTATCCCGTCGAGGACCTGGCCCTGCGGCCGTCCTTCGTGGAGGCGTCCCGCGCGGCCCTGCGGGACCTGGCGGCGCGGCTGGCCGCGGAGGGCCTCGGCGACCTGCCGGTGGTCGTCGGCTACCTCGACCGCAGCGAGCGGGCCCAGCCGAAGTACGGGCAGCCGGCCGGCGCCCCGCAGAACGCGGCGGCGGTGCTGCACCGCGGCGAGATCGTGCTCGCCTTCGCCAAGCACCACCTGCCGAACTACGGCGTCTTCGACGAGTTCCGCTACTTCGTGCCCGGCGACTCGATGCCGGTCCTGCGGGTGCACGGCGTCGACGTCGCCCTCGCCATCTGCGAGGACCTGTGGCAGGACGGCGGCCGGGTCCCGGCGGCGCGCTCGGCCAGGGCCGGGCTGCTGCTGTCGATCAACGCCTCGCCCTACGAGCGCGACAAGGACGACACGCGCCTGGAGCTGGTCCGCAAGCGGGCCCAGGAGGCGGGCTGCACCACCGCCTACCTCGCCATGATGGGCGGGCAGGACGAGCTGGTCTTCGACGGGGACTCGATCGTGGTCGACCGCGACGGCGAAGTCGTCGCGCGGGCGCCGCAGTTCGCCGAGGAGTGCCTGGTCCTCGACCTGGACCTGCCGGCCGCGGCGCCGGACGCGCCGACGGGCGTGGTGGACGACGGCCTGCGCATCGACCGCGTGGTCCTGTCCGAGGACCCCCTGCCGGCCTACGAGCCGCAGCTGACCGGCCGCCACGCCGACCGCCTGGAGGACGACGAGGAGGTCTACTCGGCGCTGGTGGTCGGCCTGCGGGCGTACGTGGCGAAGAACGGCTTCCGGTCGGTCCTGATCGGCCTGTCCGGCGGCATCGACTCGGCCCTGGTCGCGGCGATCGCCTGCGACGCGCTGGGCGCGCGGAACGTGTACGGCGTGTCGATGCCGTCGAAGTACTCCTCCGCGCACTCCCGCGACGACGCGGCGGAGCTGGCCCGGCGGACCGGCCTGAACTACCGCACGGTCCCGATCGAGCCGATGTTCGACGCCTACATGGCCTCGCTCGGCCTGACGGGCCTGGCGGAGGAGAACCTCCAGTCGCGCCTGCGCGGCACGCTGCTGATGGCGATCTCCAACCAGGAGGGCCACATCGTCCTCGCCCCCGGCAACAAGTCGGAGCTGGCGGTCGGCTACTCGACGCTGTACGGCGACTCGGTGGGCGCCTACGGCCCCATCAAGGACGTGTACAAGACGTCGGTGTTCCGCCTGGCGAAGTGGCGCAACCGGGCGGCCGAGGAGCGCGGCGAGACCCCGCCGATCCCGGAGAACTCCCTCACCAAGCCGCCGAGCGCCGAACTGCGCCCGGGCCAGGTCGACACGGACTCGCTGCCGGACTACCCCGTCCTGGACGCGATCCTCGAGCTGTACGTCGACCGGGACCGGGGCGCCGACCAGATCGTCGCGGCCGGCTTCGACCGGGACCTGGTCACCAGGACGCTCCGCATGGTCGACACGGCCGAGTACAAGCGCCGCCAGTACCCGCCGGGCACCAAGATCTCGGCGAAGGGCTTCGGCAAGGACCGGCGGCTGCCGATCACCAACGGCTGGCGGGAAGGGGCGTAACCCGCGGACCGGTCCGCGGGCCCGGCGGTGCGCAGGGCGCGTACCGGTCCGGGCCCGGCGGTGCGCGGGGCACGGACGGGCCCGCGGGCCCGGTGTCAGCGCAGCAGCGCCCGCGGATCGCGCAGCGCGTGCCACAGGCCCGCCGCCAGCGGCAGGGCGGTCAGCGAGAAGAAGACCCAGAACGCCGCCTGGGCGCCGGTCGCGAGATCGTAGGTGGTGCCGTCCTCCCAGCGGCAGTACGCCCGCGGCGGAAACGCCGTGGAGACCCCTTCCACGGCCCCGTCCCCCAGGACGCCCTTCAGCATCGGCTCCCTGGGGCACGGGGCCGTCTCCGGGAAGAGGAGGAAGTCGTCCGCCGTCACGACCGCCAGCCACGCGAGGGCGGCGAGCGGCGCGGACCAGAACACGCAGGACTTCGCGAGCAGCGGCAGGCGGGGACGGGCGAGCCAGCCGCGCAGGGCGACCTGGCCCACGACGAGTGCCGCGAAGACCAGGAGCACCGTCATGCCGCCCTCCTCCCGGCCGGGGGCGCGCCGCGACGGCGGATCACCGGGCCGCCGCGCGGGCGCGCAGCTCGGCCGCGCAGCCCGCGCCGACGGCGAGCGCCGCGGCGGACAGCGCGAGGACCGCGCTCGTCCGGTTCATCCACGCGTAGTCCGGGTCGCTGGTGTAGGTGCTGCCGTCCTCGCGGACGCAGTCGAAGCCCAGCGGCAGGTAGGACGCGCGGTGGTGGGACAGGCCCTGGACGGTCGCCGGGGCGAACCCGTCGCGGCACGCCGGGGCCGGGGTCGAATCGGCGCCGTCGCCGACGGCCCACTCGGCGGCCAGGACCCCGGACAGGCCCAGCGAGTACACCGCCGCGGCCGACGCGGCGGCCAGCCACGCACTGCGCCGCAGCAGGTGCGCCGGCCAGGGCCGGGGCCGGCCCGGGAACGCCATCGCGACCACGCCCATCAGGGCGGTCAGCGCGCCGAGGGCGCACCCGGCGGCGATGCCGAGTCCGATGATCATGAGGCGGACGCCCTCGGGCGCGGTGCTCGTCGCATCGGGTCATCCCAGCAGGGCCCGTACCGGACGGGCTGTGACGGAAGCCACTCCCCGAGTCACAGGGGTGTCACAGTGAACGGGACGGCCGGCGGTCCGCCGGCTCCGGACGCGGCGAGGCGCCCGGCCCCGTGCGGGACCGGGCGCCTCGCCGGTGCGCGACCGGCCGTCAGCGGTGCAGGACCTCCGGCTCCTGCGGCACGTGCCCGGCGACCACGCGTTCCCGCCCGCTCACCGGGGCGGTCCGGCGGTCCAGCAGGGCCGCGACCGCCGCCACCGCCAGGCCCAGGACCGCCAGCGCCGCGCCGGCGAGCGCCGGGGACGTCGTGCCGAGGCCCGCCGCGAGCGCCAGGCCGCCGATCCAGGCGCCGCCGGCGTTGGCCAGGTTGAACGCGGCCTGGTTGGCCGAGGAGGCCAGCGACGGGGCCGCCGACGCCTTCTCCATCACCATCAGCTGCAGCGGCGAACCGGTGACGAAGGCGGCCGTGCCGAGCAGGGTCACCGCCAGCGCGGCGGTCACCGGCGTCCGCATCAGCAGCGGGAACAGCGCGAGCACCGCGACCAGCGCCCCCAGTCCGCCGAACAGCGTGCCGCGCAGCGAGTGGTCGGCGAGCCGGCCGCCGAGCAGGTTGCCGGCCGTCGCGCCCACGCCGAACAGCGCCAGCAGCAGGGTCACGCTGGTCTCGGCGTACCCGGCGGCGTCGGTGAGCATCGGCGTGATGTAGCTGTACGCCGCGAACAGCGCGCCGAAGCCCGCGACCGTCGTGCCGAGCGCCAGCCAGACCGGCAGGGAGCGCAGGGCGGCCAGTTCGCCGCGCAGGCCCGCCTCGGGCGCCCGGGTCCGGTCGCGCGGGATCAGCAGCGCCAGCGACGCGATCGCCGCCACGCCGATCGCGCTCACGCCGAGGAACGTCGCCCGCCAGCCCAGGTGCTGTCCCACGAGGGTGGCCAGGGGCACGCCCACGATGTTGGCGACCGTCAGGCCGAGGAACATCAGCGACACCGACCGCGCCCTGCGCTCCGGCGTCACCAGGGTCGTCGCGACCACGGCGCCCACGCCGAAGAAGGCGCCGTGCGGCAGGCCGCTGAGGAAACGGGCGGCGAGCAGCCACTGGTGGCCGGGGGCGAGCGCCGACAGGGCGTTGCCCGCCACGAACAGGACCATCAGGCCGATCAGGACGGTGCGGCGGGACAGCCGCGCGGTGACGGCGGCCAGCAGCGGGGCGCCGACGACGACGCCCAGCGCGTACGCCGAGACCAGGTGCCCGGCGGCGGGGATCGAGACGTGCAGGTCGTCCGCGACGTCGGGCAGCAGGCCCATCATCACGAACTCGGTCGTGCCGATGCCGAAGGCACCCACGGCAAGGGCGAGCAGGGCCAGGGGCATGAAGGGGTCTTGCCTTTCGGGAGCGGGGATCCGTACGTCGTGACTCGTATGTTCACGTACGGAACAAAGGCTCTCAGGCGGAGTATTCCGCGAGGTTACGCCCCGCTGACGCCGACCTGCCGAAACGCTGTTGACCTGGGGTTTTCACGAACCGGATGTGGCGACCCTCACACGTGCGGCGAGCGGCAGGTGGTCGCTGCCGGTCTGCGGCAGCGACCAGGAGCTCTCCGGCTCGACCCCCCTGACCAGGATCTGGTCGATCCGCGCCATCGGGAACGACGCCGGCCAGCTGAACCCGAAGCCGTGGCCCGCCGCGCCCTGCGTGGACCGCAGCTGCGAGGTGACGGCGTTGAGCGCGCGGTCGTTCATGGTGCCGTTGAGGTCGCCGAGCAGCACGACCCGCGTCAGCGGCTCGTCGGCGATGGCCTCGCCGAGGGCGTCGGCGCTCTTGTCCCGCTGCCGGGCGGTGAACCCGGCCTCCAGCTTCACCCGCACCGACGGCAGGTGGGCGACGTACACCGCGACCTGCCCGGCCGGGGTGGCCACCGCGGCCCGCATCGCGCGCGTCCAGCCCAGCTTGATGTCGACGGCCCGGACGCCGCTCAGCGGGTACTTGCTCCACAGCCCGACCGTCCCCTGCACCGAGTGGTACCGGTACGTCGGCTCCAGCGCCTTCTCGTACGTCGGCACCGCCGCGGCCGTCAGCTCCTCCAGGGCCACCACGTCCGCGCCGGAGGCGGCCACGGCACGGGCGGTGCCGGCCGGGTCGGCGTTGTCGGCGTTGACGTTGTGCGTGGCCACCGTCAGGTCGCCGCCGGCGGCGGCCTTGTCGGTGAGCAGCCCGCCGAAGAGGTTCAGCCAGACGACCGCCGGCAGCAGCACCGCGATCAGCGCGGTCGCCGACCTGCGGACGAGGGCCGCCACCAGCAGCGCCGGCACGAGGAGGCCCAGCCACGGCAGGAAGGTCTCGGTCAGGCTGCCGAGGTTGCCGACGGCGTTCGGGATGTGCGCGTGCGCCAGCATCACCACGGCCAGCAGCACCGCGACCGCGGCCGTGAAAATCCCGCGGCGCCAGATCCGCGGATCGCCCCGCCAGCTCGCGGCCAGCCGTCCCCACAGGCGCCGAAGCCGGGCCCCCCGGCGCTCGGGCCCCGAGCCACCGCCTGCCGTCTCCGTCATGTACGCCTGTTGCGCCATACCGTCGCCTCACTGCCTGCCGTGCACATCATCGCCCCCGCGTCCCAAGACCCTAGGGGATGATCCGTTCCGTTCCGCCGTCCGGTGACGGCCGTACGGGCACGAGGACGTCCGAGCCGCTGTTCGGAGTTCCGATCAAGGGCGGGACGGGCGGTTTCTGTGACGCAACGCGCACATTGACCGCGGGTCAGTTCCCCGGCGGGCGCAGCCCGTCCAGCAGCGTGTCGACGATCTGCTCGGCGAGACCGTCGGACAGCTCGGCGTCCGGGCGCAGTATGGCGCGCACCAGCATGGGGCCGATGACGATGTCGTTCACCAGCTCCACGTCGACGTCGGCGCGGAGTTCGCCGTTCGCCTGCCCGCGGCGCAGCACCGCGACACCGAGCCGGCGGCGCGGCTCGACGACCGTGTGGTGGTACGCGGCCCACAGCTTCGGGCTGGACTTCATCTGGGCGTGGACGCTGTGCAGGATCGCCGACGAGCGGTTGGCCAGCCCCCGCTGCCGCAGGGACTCCAGCAGGACGACGAGGTCGTCGCGCAGGCAGGTGCCGGGGAGTTCGGGGTCCGGGGGCTCCGCGGCGCGCACGACGTCGACGAAGAGCTCCTCCTTGCCGCGCCAGCGGCGGTAGATGGTGGCCTTGCCGACGCCGGCGGTGCGGGCGATCCGCTCGATGGACAGCTCCGCGAGGGAGACGCCCTCCTCCAGGAGCTTCATCACGCCCTCGATGATGGCCCGCTCGACGGCCTCGCTGCGGGGGCGGCCCCGCGCGGGTCCGTCGTCGTGCCCGGTGCGGCTGTCGGTGAGGCTCACGTCGTGTGCGTCCTTTCCCTGTGCTGGGACGATTCTCCCCGCTGCTTCCCCGGTGCTCTCCCCGGCCGGCGGCGGCGCTACTCCGCCGCCGGCACCAACTCCTGCTCCCGGTCGCCCGTCCGGCGGTCCGGCGTCCGCCCCGGCAGGAACAGGGCCACCACGACCACGCCGATCACCGCGATCCCCGCCCCCCACAGGGCGGTGACGTGCATCGCGTGCAGGAACGCGTCGTGGGCCGGGCCCACCAGCTCCCCGCCCCGGGGGCCGAGCCGGTCGGCGACGCCGAGCGTGGCCTCGATGGACTCGCCCGCGGTGTGGCGCAGGCCCGCCGGCAGCGCGCCCAGCTCGTCCTCGATGCCGTTGCGGTACGCGGTCGACAGCACCGAGCCGAGGACGGCGATGCCGAGGGCGCCGCCGACCTGGCGGAAGGTGTTGCTGAGCGCGGAGGCCGAGCCGGCCTTCTCGCGGGGCAGGGCCTGCATGATGACGACGCTGACCGGGGTCATGATGTGCGCCATGCCGGCGCCCATGAGGAAGAAGATCACTTCCAGGAGCCAGATCGGGGTGTCCGCGTCCAGCGTGGCGAACGCCGCCAGCATCGCGGCGACGACCGCCATGCCGGCCGTCGTCGTGGCCCGGTTGCCGAAGCGGTCGACGAGCAGCCGGGCGCGCGGCGCGAAGACCAGCTGCGCGACGGCCAGCGGCAGCATCAGCAGACCGGTCTGGAGCGGCGAGTAGCCGCGCACGCTCTGCGTGTAGAAGACCGAGAAGAAGGTCACGCCCATCAGCGCGAAGAAGACCAGCGCGATCGCGGCGATCGCCGCCGAGAAGACCTTGTCGCGGAAGTACGTGACGTCGAGCGAGGGGTGGTCGCTGCGCTTCTCGTGGACGACGAAGGCGACCAGGACGGCGAGTCCGGCGCCGATCGTGGCGAGCACGGTGACGTCCGTGAAGTCGGCGAGCTCGCCGCCCTTGATGATGCCGTACACCAGCAGGACCAGCCCGACGACGGACAGCACGACGCCCACCGGGTCGATCCGGCCGGGGGCCGGGTCGCGGGAGTCGGGCACCAGCCACAGCATCAGCGCGATCGCGAGCAGCACGATCGGCACGTTGACCAGGAAGACCGAGCCCCACCAGAAGTGGTCCAGGAGCAGCCCGCCGGTGATCGGGCCGATGGCGATGGCGAGACCGACGCCGCCGGCCCAGATGCCGATGGCCTTGGGCTGCTCCTCGCGCTCGAAGACGTTCATGAGGACGGCGAGGGTGGCGGGCATGACGAACGCGGCGCCGAGGCCCATCACCGCCCGGAAGGCGATCAGCTCGCCCGGCGAGCCGGAGAAGGCGGCGAGCGCGGAGCCGGCGCCGAACACGGCGATCCCGCCGAGCAGCACCTTCTTGCGGCCCAGCCGGTCGCCGAGGAGGCCGGCGGAGAACAGCAGGCCGGCGAAGACGAGGGTGTAGGAGTTGATCGCCCACTCCAGCTCGCTCTGGGTGGCGCCCAGACCGGTCGGGGCGGGGGTCGAGATGGTCTTGATCGCGACGTTCAGGATCGAGTTGTCCAGGACCACGATCAGCAGGCTCAGCATCAGGACGCCGAGGATCGCCCAGCGGCGCCGGTGCACCGCCTCGGGTATGCGAGGGGCGGGGGGAGAAGTCGTCATACGGCCGAGCGTAGGCGACTTTCGATACGAGACCGTGCCGTATCGAAAACCTTTTACCGGGCTCTTACGCCGGACCCGGCGCGGCGGGGGCCCCCTGGCCGCCCCCGGCACGAGGTGCCACCATGGAGGGGATCCGGAGACGCCGTCAGGGCGCTTCGAGACGACGTGTTAGGAGCCGTTGCCATGACGCAGCTTTCGGCTGCCCAGACCGCCCCGAACAAGTCCTCCGACGGCAGCAAGGCGCTGTACGGGGGCAAGGGCACCCGCCGCATCACCGTCCGCGACATCGCCGCCGCCAAGGAGCGCGGCGAGAAGTGGCCCATGCTCACCGCGTACGACGCGATGACCGCGTCCGTGTTCGACGAGGCCGGCATCCCGGTGATCCTGGTCGGCGACTCGGCGGGCAACTGCCACCTCGGGTACGACACGACCGTGCCCGTCACCCTCGACGAGATGACCATGCTCTCCGCCGCGGTCGTCCGCGGCACCAGGCGCTCCCTGATCGTCGCCGACCTGCCCTTCGGCTCCTACCAGGAGGGCCCGGTGCAGGCGCTGCGCTCGGCGACCCGGCTGGTGAAGGAGGCCGGGGCCGGGGCCGTCAAGCTGGAGGGCGGCGAGCGCTCGCACGACCAGATCCGGCTGCTGGTGGAGTCCGGCATCCCGGTGATGGCCCACATCGGCCTCACCCCGCAGTCCGTCCACGCCATGGGCTACCGCGTCCAGGGCCGCGGCGAGGAGGCCGCCCAGCAGCTGCTGCGCGACGCCAAGGCCGTCCAGGACGCCGGCGCCTTCGCGGTCGTCCTGGAGCTGGTCCCGGCGGAACTGGCCGCCGAGGTGACGCGCGTGCTGCACGTCCCGACGGTCGGCATCGGCGCGGGTCCCGAGACGGACGCCCAGGTGCTGGTGTGGACCGACATGCTCGGGCTGACCGGCGGCCGGGTCCCGAAGTTCGTCAAGCAGTACGCGAACCTGCGCCAGGTCATGGGCGACGCGGCGAAGGCGTTCGCCGAGGACGTGGTCGGCGGGACGTTCCCGCAGGAGGAGCACTCCGTCCACTGAGCCGCCGCGGCGCACGACAGCCCCGCCGATCGTCCCCCGTCGGCGGGGCTTCGCGCGCTCCGCGCGGACCGGCCCCGCCCGCGCGGACCGCGCCGCCCCCTGCGCCCGGGCGGAACTCGGCGGCCCCCGCGCCCGGGCGGAACTCGGCGGCCCCCGCGGGCGGCTCTCCGGTTAGGCTCGAGCGCGTACGACCTTGATCCGACGATCGGACAGGAGGCCGGGATGACCGCGGCGCCGGGGCGCAGGAGCAGCACCTTCACGCGACTGCTGCGGCACGGCTTCACCGATCCCTCGGCCGCCGAGCGGCTCCTGGAGAGCGCCGAGCTGACCCCGGTCCGCACCGACCCGGTGCTGCTCGACGCGCTCGGCGCCACCGCCGACCCCGACCTCGCCCTGCACGGCCTGGTCCGCCTGCTCGAAGCCCAGCCCGACCCCACCGCCCGCCGGGAACTGCTCGACACGCTGATCGCGGCCAAGCCGCTGCGCGACCGCCTGCTCGGCGTGCTCGGCGCCTCCGCCGCGCTCGCCGACCACCTCGCCCGGCACCCCGGCGACTGGCGTGCGCTGGTCACCTACGAGCCGCACGACCTGCACCCCGGCGTGGCGGAGTTCGAGCGGGGCCTGGCCGGGGCCGACGACCCCGTCTCCCTCCGGGTCGCCTACCGGCGCTGCCTGCTGTCCATCGCCGCCCGGGACGTGTGCGGCACCACCGACGTCGCCCAGACCGCCGCCGAGCTGGCCGACCTCGCCACCGCCACCCTGCGCGCCGCCCTCCGCCTCGCCGAGGCCGCCGCGCCCGAGGACGCCGCGCGGTGCCGGCTCGCGGTGATCGCGATGGGCAAGTGCGGCGGCCACGAGCTGAACTACGTCTCCGACGTGGACGTGATCTTCGTCGGCGAGTCCGCCGAGGACGGCGCGGGCGCCGACGAGAGCGAGGCGCTGCGCGCCGCGACCCGGCTGGCCTCGCACCTGATGCGGATCTGCTCCGAGACGACCGTCGAGGGCTCGATCTGGCCGGTCGACGCCAACCTGCGGCCCGAGGGCAGGAACGGCCCCCTGGTGCGCACGCTCAGCAGCCACCTCGCCTACTACCAGCGCTGGGCCAAGACCTGGGAGTTCCAGGCGCTGCTCAAGGCCCGCCCGGTGGCGGGGGACCCGGAGCTGGGGGAGGAGTACCTCGCCGCCGTCGGGCCGCTGGTGTGGCAGGCGGCCGAGCGGGAGAACTTCGTCGCCGACGTGCAGAAGATGCGCCGCCGGGTGGTGGAGAACATCCCGGCCGCCGAGGTCGACCGGCAGCTGAAGCTCGGGCCGGGCGGCCTCAGGGACGTCGAGTTCGCGGTGCAGCTGCTGCAACTGGTGCACGGGCGGGCCGACGCGTCCCTGCGGAGCGGCACCACCCTCGACGCCCTGGAGGCGCTCGCCGCCGGCGGCTACGTCGGCCGCGCCGACGCCGCCCGGCTCGACGAGGCCTACCGCTTCCTGCGCTCCATGGAGCACCGCATCCAGCTGTTCCGGCTGCGCCGCACCCACCTGGTCCCCGAGGACGAGGCCGACCTGCGCCGCGTCGGCCGCTCCCTCGGCCTGCGCACCGACCCGGTCGCCGGGCTGGTCCGCGAGTGGCGGCGGCACGCCACCGCCGTGCGCCGGCTGCACGAGAAGCTCTTCTACCGCCCGCTGCTCGACGCGGTCGCCCAGCTCGCCCCCGGCGAGGCCCGGCTCAGCCCCGAGGCGGCGCGGGAGCGGCTGGTGGCGCTCGGCTACGCCGACCCGGCCGCGGCGCTGCGGCACCTGGAGGCGCTGGCCTCCGGCGTCTCCCGCAAGGCCGCCATCCAGCGCACCCTGCTGCCCGTCCTGCTCGGCTGGTTCGCCGACTCCGCCGACCCCGACGCGGGCCTGCTCAACTTCCGCAAGGTCTCCGACGCGCTCGGCAAGACCCCCTGGTATCTGCGGCTGCTGCGGGACGAGGGCGCGGCGGCCGAGAACCTCGCCCGGGTGCTGTCCGCCGGCCGGCTCGCCCCCGACCTGCTCCTGCGGGCGCCGGAGGCCGTGGCGCTGCTCGGCGACGGCGACGGCGGGGGGCTCGCCCCCCGCGGCCGCGCCCCGCTGGAGCAGGAGATCCTGGCCGCGGTCGGCCGCGCCGACGACGCCGCGCAGGCCGTGCGGGCGGCCCGCGGCGTGCGGCGCCGCGAGCTGTTCCGCACGGCCGCCGCCGACATCATCGGCTCCTACGGCACCGAGACCCACTCCGCCGAGGCCGACCCGGGCGCCCTCGTCGACCGGGTCGGCGGCGCGATCTCCGACCTGACGGCGGCCACCCTGGCCGGCACGCTGCGCGCGGTGGTCCGCGACACGTGGGGCGACACCCTGCCCACCCGGTTCGCGATCATCGGCATGGGCCGCTTCGGCGGCCACGAGCTGGGCTACGGCTCCGACGCCGACGTGATCTTCGTGCACGAGCCGCGGGAGGGGGCCGGCGAGCGGGAGGCCGCCGACGCCGCGAACCGGGTCGTCGCCGAGATGCGCCGCCTGCTGCAGCTGCCCAGCTCCGACCCGCCGCTGCTGATCGACGCCGACCTGCGCCCGGAGGGCAGGTCCGGTCCGCTGGTGCGCACCCTGAAGTCGTACGAGGCCTACTACCGCCGCTGGTCGCTGGTGTGGGAGTCGCACGCGCTGCTGCGGGCCGAGTTCGTCGCCGGGGACGAGGACCTGGGCCGCCGCTTCATCGAGCTGATCGACCCGCTGCGGTACCCGGCGGACGGGCTCGGCGACGACGCCGTGCGCGAGATCCGGCGGCTGAAGGCCCGCATGGAGTCCGAGCGGCTGCCGCGCGGCGCCGATCCCAGGCTGCACACCAAGCTGGGGCCCGGCGGCCTGTCCGACGTCGAGTGGACCGTGCAGCTGATGCAGCTGCGGCACGGCGCGGCCGAGCCCGGCCTGCGTACCACCCGCACCCGCGAGGCCCTCGCCGCCGCCCGCGCGGCCGGTCTGGTGGGTGAGGAGGACGCGGCGATCCTCGACGAGGCGTGGGTGCTGGCCACCCGGGTCCGCAACGCGGTGATGCTGGTGCGCGGCCGGGCCGGCGACACCTTCCCCCCCGACGGCCGCGAGCTGGCCGCGGTGGGCCGCTACCTCGGCTACGGCCCCGGGCACGCGGGCGACATGCTCGACGCCTACCGGCGTACGACGCGCCGGGCGCGGGCCGTGGTGGAGGAGCTGTTCTACGGGGCGGCGGAGCGGTAGGCCCCGCCGGGGCTACGCCCTCGACGGCAGCAGCGGCCCGCCGCCCGCCGGGACCAGCCGGGGCAGGGCGTACGGCAGGCTGCCGTACCACAGCGCCGTCACCGCGAAGCCGAAGGCGAGGCAGAGCACGCCGCCGACCGCGTCCAGCCAGAAGTGGTTGGCGGTGGCGACGATGACCACCAGCGTGGCCACCGGGTAGAGCGCGCCCAGGACCCGGGCCCAGGGGACCGTGGCCAGCGCGAAGATCGTCAGGCCGCACCACAGCGACCACCCGATGTGCATCGACGGCATCGCGGCGTACTGGTTCGACATGTTCTTCAGGTCGCCGGACGCCATCGAGCCCCAGGTCTGGTGGACCCGGACCGTGTCGATGAAGACGCCGCCGTCCATCAGCCGGGGCGGGGCGAGCGGGAACAGGTAGTAACCGGCCAGGGCGACACCCGTGGTCGCGAACAGCACCAGCCGCGTCGCCGCGTACCGCCCGGGATGCCCGCGGTACAGCCATATCAGCACGCCCAGCGTCACCACGAAGTGCAGCGTGGCGTAGTAGTAGTTCATGCCGACGATGAGCCAGGTCACCGAGTTCGCCGCGTGGTTGACCGACTCCTCGACGGCGATGCCGAGTCGGTGCTCGACCCGCCAGATCCAGTCGGCGTTGCGCAGCGCCTCGGCCTTCTGCTCGGGGACGGCGTTGCGGATCAGCGAGTACGTCCAGTAACTCACCACGATCAGCAGGATCTCGAACCACAGACGCGGCCGGCGCGGGCTGCGCAGCCGGCGCAGGACCCCCCGCCCCGCGTCCTCCGCGACGGGGTGCGGAACGGCCTCTTTCCGGCCTCCCGGTGTCGTCACGGTGCTGTCCATGGGCACAGAGTCTGCCAGAAAAGCGGTCCTGCCCCGATCATCCCCCGGTCCGGTCCGGACCGCACGCCCTGCGCCGGTCGCAGGCGCCCGCCCTCCTCCTCGCGCACGGCCCGGGCCGACGCCCCTGCGACCTGAGGAGGAGCCGCCGCACGGACCCCGGCCGGGCGGCTCAGGCGCGGCCGCGGTCGCCCGGCGCCGAGGCGGTCGAACCGCGCACCACCAGCTCCGGCATGAACACGAACTCGCTGTGCGGGGCGGGCGTCCCGCCGATCTCCTCCAGCAGCGTCCGCACGGCCGCCTGGCCCATCGCCGGGACCGGCTTGCGGATCGTGGTCAGGGGCGGGTCGGTGAAGGCGATCAGCGGGGAGTCGTCGAAGCCGACGACCGAGATGTCCTTCGGCACCTCCAGGCCGCGCTGCCGGGCCGCGCGTATCGCGCCCAGCGCCATCATGTCGCTGGCGCACACCACCGCCGTGCAGTCGCGCTCGATCAGCGCCGCGGCCGCCGCCTGGCCGCCCTCCAGGGTGTAGAGGGAGTGCTGGACCAGCTCCTCCTCCACCGTCCGGGCGGTCAGGCCCAGCTGGTCCCGCATGCTGCGGACGAAGCCCTCGATCTTGCGCTGCACCGGCACGAACCGCTTCGGGCCGAGCGCCAGGCCGATCCGGGTGTGGCCGAGGGACACCAGGTGCGTCACCGCCAGCGCCATCGCCGCCCGGTCGTCGGGGGAGATGAACGGCGCCTGCACCTTCGGCGAGAAACCGTCCACCAGCACGTACGGCACGCCCTGGGCGCGCAGCCGGTCGTAGCGGGACATGTCGGCGGTGGTGTCGGCGTGCAGCCCGGAGACGTAGATGATGCCGGCCACCCCGCGGTCCACGAGCATCTCCGTCAGCTCGTCCTCCGTCGACCCGCCCGGCGTCTGGGTGGCCAGCACGGGCGTGTAGCCCTGCCGGGTCAGCGCCTGGCCGATGACCTGGGCCAGGGCCGGGAATATCGGGTTCTCCAGCTCCGGGGTGATCAGGCCCACCAGGCCCTCGCTGCGTTGCCGCAGCCGCACCGGGCGCTCGTAGCCCAGCACGTCGAGGGCGGCCAGCACGGACTGGCGGGTGGTGGCGGCGACGCCCGGCTTCCCGTTGAGGACGCGGCTGACGGTCGCTTCGCTCACCCCCGCCTGAGCAGCGATGTCGGCAAGCCGTGTGGTCACGCCACCGGACTGTACCGGCCGTATGTCGCCTTGCGCACCAATCGGACGCCGGATGCGGGCGGCCCGGCCCGCTGCGGGTTGCTGCGTCATTGCGTCCCCTTGTGATGGTCGATCGGTGTCCGGCCCGCAACGGATGGTCTCCCGCGCCGGAATCGCGTGGCAAGAGCTTGCAGAGTCTTGCACACCACCGTCCGCGCCCGTTCAGCCCGGAAGAACAAGGGTCTCACGTCGATCGACAACCGGTCACGCCCGGATAACTTCGGAGAAGCCTTGCACTTTTTTTCTGCAAGGTCTTTCGCGGCGCTTACATCGCTGTTACGTTCACGTCGCCCGGCGGCGGCAACGGCGCGGTCGGCAAGTCGGCAGGGGCGGCAGACGGGGCCGCCTCCTGCACCACACGGGCTTTCACCCTCAAGGAGAACTCATGCGGCGTGGCATAGCGGCCACCGCGCTGGTGGCGTCCCTCGCCCTCGCGGCGACGGCGTGCGGCGGAGACGGCGACAGCGGGGACACGGCCGGTCCGGTCACCATCACCTGGTGGGACACCTCCAACGCGACGAACGAGGCGCCGACGTACAAGGCCCTGGTGAAGGAGTTCGAGGCCGCCCACGCGGACATCAAGGTCAAGTACGTCAACGTCCCCTTCGACCAGGCGCAGAACAAGTTCGACACCGCCGCGGGTTCCAAGGGCGCCCCGGACGTGCTGCGCTCCGAGGTCGGCTGGACCCCCGCCTTCGCCAAGAAGGGCTTCTTCCTGCCGCTGGACGGCACCGAGGCCCTCGCCGAGCAGGACGCGTTCCGTCCCAACCTGATCCAGCAGGCCAAGTACGAGGGCAAGGTCTACGGCGTGCCGTTCACCACGGACACCCTCGCCCTGGTCTACAACAAGGAGCTCTTCGAGAAGGCCGGCGTCGAGGTCCCCAGGACCTGGGACGAGCTGAAGAAGGCCGCCGCCACCATCAAGGACAGGACCGGCGTCGACGGCTACTGGGGCTCCACCCAGGGCTACTACGCCCAGCCCTTCCTGCACGGCGAGGGCACCGACACCGTCGACGTCGACGCCAAGAAGATCACCGTCACCTCGCCCGCGGCCAGGAAGGCCTACGCCACCTGGCAGAGCCTGTTCGACGGCAAGGGCCTGCACAAGGCCGACACCACCGCCGACGCCTACGCCCACATCCAGGAGGCGTTCGTCAGCGGCAAGGTCGCCTCGATCATCCAGGGCCCGTGGGAGATCACGAACTTCTACAAGGGCGCGGCCTTCAAGGACAAGGGCAACCTCGGCATCGCCACCGTCCCGGCCGGCTCCTCCGGCAAGGCGGGCGCCCCGACCGGCGGCCACAACCTCTCCGTGTACGCCGGCTCCGACGAGGCGCACCAGAAGGCCGCGCTGACGTTCGTGAAGTTCATGACCTCGGCGAAGGCCCAGGAGACCATCGCCCTGAAGAACTCCACGCTGCCGACGCGCGACGACGCCTACACGGCGAAGGTCACCTCCGACCCGGGCATCGCCGGCTACCAGGACGTGCTCTCCGCCGCCCGGCCGCGCCCGGAGCTGCCCGAGTACAGCTCCCTGTGGAGCCCGCTGGACACCGAGCTGAACGCCATCGCGGGCGGCAAGAAGTCCCTCGACAAGGGCCTGGGCGACGCCGAGGCCGCCATCGCCAAGCTGGTGCCGGACTTCGGCAAGTAGGCCGTACGCGGCCGTCGGATCCCCCGGGGGAGGCATCCGGCGGCCGCCGGACTGTGTGCCGTACCCCTTGATCCGCAGGACTCCGAGAAGGTTGTCGAACCATGACAGTCGCCATCGACCGCGCGACCGGCAAGCGCCGCGGGGAGCGCGCCCCGCGGCCCGGGCTGGGCCGCCGCCTGAAGCACAGCTACCAGAGGCACTGGTACGCCTACGCGATGATCGCCCCGGTGGCGGTCGTCCTCGGGGTCATCGTCCTGTACCCCCTGGCGTACGGCTTCTACCTCACGCTCACCGACGCCGACAGCCTGAACACCGCCCGCACGATCGGCGTCAACGAGATCGAGGCCACCTACGAGTTCATCGGCCTCGACAACTACGCCGACATCCTGTGGGGCCCGACGGCCTACGAACGGTTCTGGTCGCACTTCGTCTGGACGATCGTGTGGACGGCGGCCTGCGTCACCCTGCACTACGGGATCGGCCTCGGCCTCGCCCTGCTGCTCAACCAGAAGCTGCGCGGCCGCACCTTCTACCGGCTGATCCTGATCCTGCCGTGGGCCGTGCCGACCTTCGTCACCGTCTTCGGCTGGCGCTTCATGCTCGCCGACGGCGGCGTCATCAACTCCGGCCTGGAGGCGCTGCACCTGCCGACGCCGCTGTGGCTGGAGGACACCTTCTGGCAGCGGTTCGCCGCGATCATGGTCAACACCTGGTGCGGCGTGCCGTTCATGATGGTCTCGCTGCTCGGCGGACTGCAGTCCATCGACACGACCCTCTACGAGGCCGCCGAGATGGACGGCGCGAACGCCTGGCAGCGGTTCCGGTACGTCACCCTGCCCGGCCTGAGGTCCGTCAGCTCCACCGTCGTCCTCCTCGGCGTCATCTGGACCTTCAACCAGTTCGCCATCATCTTCCTGCTGTTCGGCGGCACCGCCCCGGACGCCGACATCCTGGTGACCTGGGCGTACTTCCTGGGCTTCGGGCAGCAGCCGCGCGACTTCGCGCAGTCCGCGGCCTACGGCATCCTGCTGCTGGCCATCCTGATCGTCTTCACCTCCTTCTACCGCCGCTGGCTGAACCGCGACGAGCAGCAGCTCGCGATCTGAGGCAGGAGTCCCCATGAGCACGACCACCGTCGAGACCTCCGCCGCGGTGACCGGGCACAGCTCCGCCGCCGCCCCGCCGCGCAGGGTGCGCCGGCGCGGCGAGCGCAGCCTGCTCGGGTCCCTCACCTCCCACGGCGTCCTGATCCTGGGCAGCGTCATCGCGCTCTTCCCGGTCGCCTGGCTGGTCTTCCTGTCCCTCGGCCCGGACAAGGACGACTACCTGCACCCCGGGCGCATCTGGGGCAAGATGACGCTCGACAACTACGCCTTCGTCCTGCAGGAGACGAACTTCTTCGACTGGCTGAAGAGCTCGCTGATCGTCTCGCTCGGCACCACGGCCATCGGCGTCCTGGTCGCCGCCACCACCGGCTACGCGGTCTCCCGCATGCGCTTCCCGGGATACCGGAAGTTCATGTGGGTGCTCCTGGTGACCCAGATGTTCCCGGTCGCCGTCCTGATGGTGCCGATGTACCAGATCCTGTCCGAGCTCCGGCTCGTCGACAGCTACCTCGGTCTCGTCCTCGTCTACTGCTCGACGGCGGTGCCGTACTGCGCCTGGCTGCTCAAGGGCTACTTCGACACCATCCCGTTCGAGATCGACGAGGCCGGACGCGTCGACGGGCTGACCCCCTTCGGCACGTTCGCGCGGCTGATCCTGCCGCTCGCCAAGCCGGGGCTGGCGGTCGCCGCGTTCTACAGCTTCATCACCGCGTTCGGCGAGGTCGCCTTCGCCACCACGTTCATGCTCGACGACCAGAAGTACACGCTCGCCGTCGGCCTGCAGAGCTTCGTCAGCGAGCACGACGCGCAGCGCAACCTCATGGCCGCCACCGCGGTCCTGATCGCGATACCCGTCTCCGCGTTCTTCTACCTCGTGCAGAAGAACCTGGTGGCCGGCCTCACCGCGGGCGGCACGAAGGGCTGACGCCCCGGACCCGGACCCCCGCGCCCGACCGCGCGGGCGGCGGCCGCGGTGTCCTCCCCCGGCACTCCGAGCCGGGGGACCGTCCGACCCCGCCGGCACCGCGGCCGCCTCGTCACCCCATCGCCGTACCCCACGCCTACCCGACCCGATCCCGTTACGTATCAAGGACGACATGAGCCAGTACTCCGCAGCCCCGGCCCCCGGCCCCCTGACCGCACCGGCTGCCGCCGCCGTCGCCAAGCGCCGTGACTGGTGGCGGGACGCGGTGATCTACCAGGTGTACCCGCGCAGCTTCGCCGACGGCAACGGCGACGGCATGGGGGACCTGGAGGGCGTCCGCTCCCGCCTGCCGTACCTGCGCGACCTCGGCGTGGACGCCGTGTGGCTCAGCCCCTTCTACGCCTCGCCGCAGGCCGACGCCGGCTACGACGTCGCCGACTACCGGGCCGTCGACCCCATGTTCGGCACCCTGCTCGACGCGGACGCGCTGATCCGCGACGCCCACGGACTGGGTCTCAGGATCATCGTCGACCTGGTCCCCAACCACTCCTCCGACCAGCACGAGTGGTTCCGGCGGGCACTCGCCGAGGGCCCCGGCTCGCCCTTGCGGGAGCGCTACCACTTCCGCCCCGGCCGGGGACGCGACGGCGAGCTCCCGCCCAACGACTGGGAGTCCATCTTCGGCGGACCCGCCTGGACGCGGGTCACCGAGCCGGACGGCACGCCCGGCGAGTGGTACCTGCACCTCTTCGCGCCCGAGCAGCCCGACTTCAACTGGGAGCACCCGGCCGTCGGCGACGAGTTCCGCTCGATCCTGCGGTTCTGGCTGGACATGGGCGTCGACGGTTTCCGCATCGACGTCGCGCACGGGCTGGTGAAGGCCGAGGGGCTGCCCGACATCGGCTCCCACGACCAGGTGAAGCTGCTGGGCAACGATGTCATGCCGTTCTTCGACCAGGACGGTGTGCACGAGATCTACCGGCAGTGGCGCCTGATCCTCGACGAGTACGCGGGCGACCGTATCTTCGTCGCCGAGGCGTGGACCCCGACCATCGAGCGCACCGCGAACTACGTCCGCCCCGACGAACTGCACCAGGCCTTCAACTTCCAGTACCTGAGCACCCACTGGGACGCGAAGGAGCTGCGCGAGGTCATCGACCGCACCCTGGAGGCGATGCGCCCGGTCGGCGCCCCCGCCACCTGGGTGCTGTCCAACCACGACGTCACCCGGCACGCCACCCGCTTCGCCAACCCGCCCGGCCTCGGCACCCAGATCCGCCTGGCCGGCGACCGCGAGCTGGGCCTGCGCCGGGCCCGGGCCGCGACCCTGCTCATGCTGGCGCTGCCCGGCTCCGCGTACCTCTACCAGGGCGAGGAGCTGGGCCTGCCGGACGTGGTCGACCTGCCCGACGAGGTGCGCCAGGACCCGGCGTACTTCCGCGGCGCGGGCCAGGACGGCTTCCGCGACGGCTGCCGGGTGCCGATCCCGTGGACGCGCACCGGGCCGTCGTACGGCTTCGGCGACGGGGGCAGCTGGCTGCCGCAGCCGAAGGAGTGGGGCGAGCTGAGCGTCGAGGCGCAGACCGGGGTGCCCGGCTCGACGCTGGAGCTGTACCGGGCCGCGCTGGCCGTGCGCCGCGAGCAGCCCGACCTGGGCGCGGGCGACGCGGTGGAGTGGCTGCGGGCGCCCGAGGGGGTGCTGGCCTTCCGGCGCGGGGAGTTCGTGTGCGTGGCCAACACCACCGGGGAGTCGGTGGCGGTGCCGGCGTACGGACGGGTGCTGCTCGCCAGCGGTGAGGTGACCGAGGCGGCCGGCGAGGCGAAGGTGCCCGGCGACACGACGGTGTGGTGGACGACGGCCTGACGCCCGGCCCGTCCCGCGGGTTTCTCCGACGAATTCCGTACGGCCCGCTGCCCTTTCGGGCGGCGGGCCTCTACCATCTGCGTCACCGCAAGGTTTCTGAAGATTGCAGCAAGAGTCTTCAGGGCGGCCTTGCGTTCCCCGCACACCGTTCGAAAGAACGCCTTCGACGGAGAAGGAACCCCCACATGGCACGCAGAACCCTTGCCGGGGCCCTCGCCCTCGCGGCGGCCTCATTTGTCATGGCCCCGACTGCCGCACAGGCCTCCCCGCCCGGCACCAAGGACGTCACGGCCGTCCTGTTCGAGTGGAACTTCGCCTCCGTGGCCCGCGAGTGCACCACCACCCTCGGCCCCGCGGGCTACGGCTACGTCCAGGTCTCCCCGCCCGCCGAGCACATCCAGGGCGCGCAGTGGTGGACCTCGTACCAGCCCGTCAGCTACAAGATCGCGGGCCGGCTCGGCGACCGCACCGCCTTCCGGAACATGGTGAACACCTGTCACGCGGCCGGGGTCAAGGTCGTCGTCGACGCGGTCGTCAACCACATGTCGGCGGGCAGCGGCACCGGCACCGGCGGCTCGTCGTACACGAAGTACGACTACCCCGGCCTGTACTCGTCGTACGACTTCGACAACTGCACCGCGCAGATCACCGACTACCGGAACCGGGCGAACGTCCAGAACTGCGAACTGGTCGGCCTCGCCGACCTCGACACCGGCGAGGACTACGTCCGCGGGAGGATCGCGGGCTACCTGAACGACCTGCTCTCGCTGGGCGTCGACGGCTTCCGCATCGACGCGGCCAAGCACATCGCCGCCGCCGACCTGGCCGACATCAAGTCCCGCCTGACCAACCCGTCCGTCTACTGGAAGCAGGAGGTCATCTACGGCAGCGGGGAGGCCGTCCAGCCGGGCGAGTACACCGGCAACGGCGACGTCCAGGAGTTCCGCTACGCGTACGACCTCAAGCGGGTCTTCACCAACGAGAACCTCGCCTACCTGAAGAACTACGGCGAGGGCTGGGGCTACCTGAACAGCTCGGTCGCGGGCGTCTTCGTCGACAACCACGACACCGAGCGCAACGGCTCCACCCTCAGCTACAAGGACAACGCGAACTACACCCTGGCCAACGTCTTCATGCTGGCCTGGCCGTACGGGGCCCCGGACATCAACTCCGGCTACGAGTTCTCCGACACCGACGCCGGCCCGCCGAACGGGGGCCAGGTGACCGCCTGCTGGCAGAACGGCTGGAAGTGCCAGCACGCCTGGCCGGAGATCAAGTCGATGGTCGCCTTCCGCAACGCCACCCGCGGCGAGGCCGTCACCCACTGGTGGGACAACGGCGGCGACGCCATCGCCTTCGGGCGCGGCGCCAAGGGCTACGTGGCCATCAACCACGAGTCCGCCGCCCTGACCCGCACCTACCAGACGTCCCTGCCGGCCGGGACGTACTGCAACGTCCAGAACAACACGACGGTGACGGTCGACTCCTCGGGCCGGTTCACCGCCACCCTGGGCGGTAACACGGCGCTGGCGATCCACGTCGGCAGGCCGAGCTGCTGAGCCGGCCGTAACCCCGTACGCACAGCAGGGTCGTGAAAGTTCTTTCCGTTACTTTCACGACCCTTGCTGTAATCCTTTCGGCGGAGGTACGGTCGCGCGGGCGCCCGGCGACGAAGCCGACCAGATCGTGCCGCGGCGCGGGGACCGGACCCGACGAAGCCGTAAGCGCAAGGAGTTCACGCCTGTGAGACCGAGATGGCCGGCGCCTGGGACGCGCCGTACCGCAGCCGCCGGACGGGTCGCGGCCGTCACCGCGGCCGCCCTGGCGGCGACGCTCGTGCAGCCGCCCGCCGCGCGGGCCGACGCGCCGCCCGCGCCGCCGTCGGACGCCGCGCTGGCCCGGACCGCCGCCCGGCACGACCTCACCCGCGAACAGTTCTACTTCGTCCTGCCGGACCGCTTCGCCGACGGGGACCCGGCCAACGACCGCGGCGGCCTGACCGGCTCCCGGCTGGCCACCGGCTACGACCCCACCGACAAGGGCTTCTACCAGGGCGGCGACCTCAAGGGCCTGACCGAGCGGCTCGACTACATCAAGGGGCTCGGGACCACCGCCATCTGGCTGGCCCCGATCTTCAAGAACCAGCCCGTGCAGGGCACCGGCAGCAACGCCTCGGCCGGCTACCACGGGTACTGGATCACCGACTTCACCCGGGTCGACCCGCACTTCGGCACCAACCAGGACCTCGAAACCCTTATCGACAAGGCCCACGCCAAGGGCATGAAGGTCTTCTTCGACGTCATCACCAACCACACCGCCGACGTCGTCGACTACGAGGAGAAGTCCTACGGCTACCTCGCCAAGGGCGCCTTCCCCTACCTGACCGAGGACGGCGAGCCCTTCGACGACGCCGGCCACGCGGCCGGGAAGAAGCGCTTCCCCGCCGTCGACGCCGACTCCTTCCCGCGCACCCCGGCCGTCCCCGCCGCCAAGAAGGACCTCAAGGTCCCGTCCTGGCTCAACGACCCGACGATGTACCACAACCGGGGCGACTCCACCTACGCCGGCGAGTCGACCACCTACGGCGACTTCTCCGGGCTCGACGACCTGTGGACCGAGCGCCCCGAGGTCGTGAAGGGCATGGAACGCATCTACCAGCGCTGGGTGCGGGACTTCGACATCGACGGCTTCCGGATCGACACCGTCAAGCACGTCAACATGGAGTTCTGGACCCAGTGGGCCACCGCCCTCGACGCCTACGCGGCCGAACGGGGACGGGACGACTTCTTCATGTTCGGCGAGGTGTACTCCGCCGACACCTCCGTCACCGCCCCGTACGTCACCCAGGGCCGCCTGGACTCCACCCTCGACTTCCCCTTCCAGGACGCGGCCCGCGCCTACGCCTCCCAGGGCGGCAGCGCGCAGAAGCTCGCCCGGGTCTTCGGCGACGACTACAAGTACACGACCGACAAGGCCAACGCCTACGAGCAGGTCACCTTCCTCGGCAACCACGACATGGGCCGCATCGGGTCCTTCCTGAGGCAGGACGACCCGGACGCCACCGACGCCGAGCTGCTGAAGCGGGCGCGGCTGGCCAACGAGCTGATGTTCCTCAGCCGCGGCAACCCCGTCGTCTACTACGGCGACGAGCAGGGCTTCACCGGCGCCGGCGGCGACAAGGACGCCCGCCAGACGATGTTCGCCTCGCGCACGGCCGACTACCTCGACGACGACCAGCTCGGCACTGACCGCACCCACGCGCAGGACGCCTACGACACGCGAGCACCGCTCTACCGGCAGATCCGCGCTCTCGCCGAGCTCCGCAAGGCCCACCCGGCGCTCGCCGACGGCGTCCAGACCGAGCGCTACGCGGCCGACGGCGCCGGTATCTACGCCTTCTCCCGCACCGACGCCCGCACCGGCACCGAGTACGTCGTCGCCTTCAACAACGCCGACGAGGCGAAGCAGGCCACCTTCGCGACCGGCTCCGCCCGGATGCGCTTCGACGGCATCCACGGAACCGACGGCCGCCTGAGGTCCGACGCCGACCGGAAGGTCACCGTCACCGTCCCGGCCGGCTCGGCCGTCGTCTACCGGGCGGCCGGCCGCCTCCCCGCCCCCGCCACCGGCCCGTCCCTCGCCCTGAGGGGCCCCGAGCCCGGCGCCACCGGCACCGTCGAACTCACCGCGGACGTGGGCGGCGCCTCCCGTCCGAGCGAAGCCGGGAGCGGGGGAGACGGGCAGCTCCACCGGGTCGTCTTCGCCGCCCAGGTCGGCGACGGCAGGTGGCGCACCCTCGGCTCCGCCGACCACGCCCCCTACAAGGTCACCCACACCATCGGCGAGGACGTGCCCGCCGGCACCGCCCTGCGCTACAAGGCGGTCGTCATCGACTCGGCCGGCCGCACCGCGAGCGCCACCGCCGTCTCCGCCACCGGCACCCCGCCGGCCGGGGAACCCCCCACCGCCGCCGCCCGCGACTACGCGATCGTCCACTACAAGCGCGCCGACGGGAACTACGACGACTGGGGCCTGTACGCCTGGGGCGACCTCGCCGAGGGCGAGGCCACCGAGTGGCCGAAGAGCCATCCGTTCGTCGGCCGGGACGCCTACGGCGCCTTCGCCTACGTCAAGCTCGCGCCCGGCGCGTCGGACGTCGGCTTCCTGGTGATCGACGAGGACGGGAACAAGGACGTCGCCGCCGACCGCGGCATCGACGTCACGAAGACCGGCGAGGTGTGGATCGAGCAGGGCAAGGAGACCGTGACGACCGAGCGGCCCGAGTACCCGGCGCAGGACACCGGCAAAGCCGTCCTGCACTACCACCGCGCCGACGGGGACTACGACGGCTGGGGCCTGCACGTGTGGGGCGGCGCCGCCGAGCCCACCGACTGGTCGAAGCCCCTGGCCCCGGTGCGGACCGATTCCTACGGCGCGGTCTTCGAGGTGCCGCTCACCGAGGGCGCCACCCATCTCGGCTACATCGTCCACAAGGGCGACGAGAAGGACCTGTCCGCCGACCGGTCGCTGGACCTCGAGGCCCACGGCCACGAGGTGTGGCTGGTGAGCGGACAGGAGGAGTACCTGCTGCCGCAGCCCGCGGGCTCCGCCGCCGCCCTGGACCTGACCACCTCCGAGGCGGTCTGGATCGACCGGGACACCGTCGTCTGGGACGGCTCCCCGGCCGCCGCCTCCACCCAGCTCCTCGCCTCCCGCGACGGGTCGGTCGAGGTGCGGGACGGCACCCTGACCGGCGACGCCTTCTGGCTCCGCCTGGCCAGGACCGCCCTCACCGACGCCCAGAAGGCGAAGTTCCCACACCTGAAGGAGCACACCGCCTGGTCCGTCGACCCGCGCGACCGCGACCGGGTCCGCCAGGCGCTGCGCGGCCAGGTCGTCGCCTCCCAGCGCACCGCCGACGGCGCGGTGCCGGCCGCGACGGGCGTCCAGATCGCGGGCGTCCTGGACGACCTGTACGCCGGGCGGGCGACGAAGGCGCAGCTCGGCCCGGTCTTCCGCGACGGCCGCCCCACGCTGGCGGTGTGGGCGCCGACCGCCCGGCAGGTGTCCCTGGAGATCGGCGGCGCCACCGTGCGGATGCGGCGGGACGACACCACCGGCGTCTGGTCCGCCACCGGCCCGAGGTCCTGGAAGAACCAGCCGTACCGGTACGTCGTGACGGTGTGGGCGCCCGGCGTCCGCCGGATCGTCACCAACAAGGTCACCGACCCGTACGCGGTCGCCCTCACCGCCGACTCCGAGCGCAGCCTCGTCGTCGACCTGGACGACCCGTCGCTGGCGCCCGCCGGCTGGTCGGCCCTGCGGAAGCCGGAGGCGGTGCCGCTGCGGGACGCCCGGATCCAGGAGCTGCACATCCGGGACTTCTCCGTCGAGGACCGCACGGCGCGGCACCCCGGCACCTACCTCGCCTTCACCGACAAGGACAGCGACGGCTCCAGGCACCTGCGGGCACTGGCCGAGGCGGGCACCTCCCACGTCCACCTCCTGCCCGCCTTCGACATCGCCACCATCCCCGAGCGCAAGGCCGACCAGGCCACCGTCGGCTGCGACCTCGCCGCCCTCCCGGCCGACTCCGGCCGGCAGCAGGAGTGCGTGGCGAGGACGGCCGCGAAGGACGCCTACAACTGGGGCTACGACCCGTACCACTACACGGTCCCCGAGGGCTCGTACGCCACCGACCCGGACGGCACGGCCCGCACGGTCGAGTTCCGCAAGATGGTCAAGGCGCTCAACGAAGAGGGCCTCGGGGTCGTCATGGACGTCGTCTACAACCACACCGCGGCCGGCGGCCAGGCGGAGACGAGCGTCCTGGACCGGATCGTGCCCGGCTACTACCAGCGCCTGCTCGCCGACGGCTCGGTCGCGAACAGCACCTGCTGCGCCAACACCGCCCCCGAGAACGCCATGATGGGCAAGCTGGTCGTCGACTCGATCGTCACCTGGGCCAGGCAGTACAAGGTCGACGGCTTCCGCTTCGACCTGATGGGCCACCACCCGAAGGCCAACATCCTCGCCGTGCGCGAGGCGCTGGACGCGCTGACCGTGGCGAAGGACGGCGTGGACGGCAAGAGGATCATCCTGTACGGCGAGGGCTGGAACTTCGGCGAGGTCGCCGACGACGCCCGCTTCGAGCAGGCCACCCAGCGGAACATGGCCGGCACCGGCATCGCGACCTTCTCCGACCGCGCCCGCGACGCGGTGCGCGGCGGCGGCCCCTTCGACGCCGACCCCGGCGTCCAGGGCTTCGCGTCCGGCCTGTACACCGACCCCAACCCCGCCGCGGACAACGGCACCCCGGCCGAGCAGAAGGCCCGCCTGCTGCACTACCAGGACCTGATCAAGGTGGGGCTGAGCGGCAACCTCGCCGACTACACCTTCACCGACACCAGCGGCAAGGAGGTCAGGGGCTCCCAGGTCGACTACAACGGCGCCCCCGCCGGATACGCCGACGCGCCCGGCGACGCCCTCGCCTACGCCGACGCGCACGACAACGAGACGCTGTTCGACGCGCTCGCCTTCAAGCTGCCGAAGGACACCCCGGCGGCCGACCGGGCCCGGATGCAGGTCCTCGCCATGGCGACGGCCGCCCTCTCCCAGGGCCCGGCCCTGTCCCAGGCCGGCACCGACCTGCTGCGCTCGAAGTCGCTGGACCGCAACTCCTACGACAGCGGCGACTGGTTCAACGCCGTCCACTGGGACTGCGCCGACGGCAACGGCTTCGGCCGCGGACTGCCGATGGCGGCCGACAACGCGGCCAAGTGGCCGTACGCCGAGCCCCTGCTGAGCTCGGTCCGGGTGGGCTGCGAGCAGATCCGGGGCGCCTCGGCCGCGTACCGGGACCTGCTGCGGATCCGTACGACGGAGCGGGACTTCTCCCTCGCCACGGCCGGGCAGGTGCAGTCCCGGCTCTCCTTCCCGCTGTCCGGGAAGGAGGAGACGCCCGGCGTGATCACCATGCTCCTCGGCGACCTCGTCGTGGTGTTCAACGCGACGCCCGAGCGGCAGGAGCAGCGGATCGCGGCACTGGCCGGCACCGGGTACCGGCTGCACCCGGTGCAGGCGGCGGGGGCGGACCCGGTGGTGAGGGCCTCGTCGTACGCGGCGGGCACCGGCTCGTTCGCGGTGCCGGGCCGTACGGTCGCGGTGTTCCAGCGGATACGGTGATCCCCGACGTCGTAGAACAGGAGCGCTCATGCCGCAGATCACCGTCGACTACTCCGAGCGGCTCGCGGACGGCTTCGACCGGCCCGGGTTCGCGAAGGCGCTGCACACCGCCGTCGTCGACATCGCGGCCGCGAAGCCGCCGGCGTGCAAGACGCAGTTCCGCCGCACGGAGGACACCACGGTCGGCCCGGACACCGAGGGGCACGCCGTCGTGCACGTCCACATCGGTCTGCTCGCCGGCCGCACGGACGAGACCAAGGCCCGGCTCACCGAGGCGGTCCTCGACCTGCTGCGGCAGTACGTGAAGCCGGGGGAGGGGCTGGCCCTGCACGCCTCCGCCGAGGTCCGCGACCTCGACCCCTCCTACCGGAAGTTCGACGCCTAGTCCGCCGGCCCGGGAGACCGGGCCGCCAGGGACGTCAGCCGGCCGGCCAGGTCGCCGAACGGACCGTCGGCCGGCTCGTCCCTGAACATGCGGCGCAGCAGGGCGCCCATCTCCTCGTCGTACGCGGCGCTGACCGCCGTCAGCGCCGCGAGGTCGTGCACGAGCTGCCGCTCCAGCTCGGCCCGCGGGATGCGCCGCCCGTCCAGCCAGATCAGCGCCGTGGACTCGGCGAGCGAGATCCAGGACCGGACGACCAGTTCCAGACGCGGGGGCGGATCGGCCACCTCCAGATGCGAAAGGATCTGGTCATACGCGGCCTGCCGTACGGAGGCGATGAGCGCGCTCGCCGCCGAGGAGCCGACGGCCGGGCCGCCGCGCACGAGGGCCGAGAAGCCGGGGCCGTACTCGTCCACGAAGTCGAAGAACCGGTGCATCACCCGCAGCAGCCGGGCGCCGAGCGGACCCTGGCGCGGTTCGGCGAACCGGGCCGCGAGGTCGTCCGAGGCACGCTTCAACGCGGCTTCGTACAGGCTGAGTTTGCCGGGGAAGTAGTGGTAGACGAGCGGGCGGGAGATGCCCGCGGCCGACGCTATCTCGTCGATGGAGACCTCGTCGGGCGAGCGGCGGCTGAACAGTTCGAGGGCGATGCCGATCAACTGCTGCCGCCGCTCCTCGACGCCCATCCTGCGGCGCACCCCGGTAGTCATGCGAACACCTTACCGATCGAATCCAGCCGCGAACGGGCCCGAACAGACGCGGGTGTTCACGGCTTCGGCGCGGGGTGGTCGCCCGGGGCCCGGTGGCAGTACGAGGCGGGCGAGCCGGCCGGCCGCGGGTGGTGCCCGACGGGCGCGGCCCCGGCCTGCCCGACGCCGGCGACCGGGGCGGCGGCGCGGGGTGCGGGGCGGCGTCCTGCGACTGCACGGTCGGCGGACGGGCGGATCGGCGGACGGTCACCCGACCGCGCGGTGCCCCTCCCGCGGCGCCCCGAGCAGCCGGGCGTAGTTCGCCATCGACCGCTGGTAGCGCGGCAGATGGCGGGCGAGCGCGCCGAGCGCGAGCGACAGCCCCTCGCGGTCGCGGCCCAGGTCGGACAGGCACAGCGCGAGGGTCGCGCGGACGGCGTCGTCCAACTCGTCGGACAGCGCGTCCAGTTCGGGCGTCAGCAGCTCGACGCCCTCCTGCGGGCGTCCGGTGTTCCGCAGCGAGCTGGCCAGCTGGATCCTGGCGCGGCGGGCCTTGTAGCGGCTGACCTCGGCCAGCCCGCCCTCCAGCGCCTGCCGGTACAGTACGACCGCCTTGTCGGAGTGGCCCGTCGAGTCCCACGCGCAGGCCCGCTCGAACGGGCCGAGCGGACTGTCGTCCGGCAGTTCGGCGACCAGCGCGTCGATCACCGCGCGGAACGCCGCCGCGTCCTGCTCGGCGTGAGAGTCGAAGGCGGCCCAGGCGGCGGCCACGCGGTCTTCCCAGTCCTGGTTCATCGGGTCACCTTGGCACGGACGTGCCCGCGGCGTCCCGGTGTTTCGCGCGCTCCGCGCTCCTGAGCCGTATCGATGACGGGGCCCGACGGGGCCCTTGTGCGGCAGGGCGTCGGCAAGGACCGGAGGAACGGATGAGGCCGACCCGACCGGCGCGTGCGCCGGGACCGCCGGCGTCGGCGGTCCCGGCGGTCCTTCGGGGCGTCAACGCCCGGCCGGCGGCACGTACTTGTAGCCGACCCGGCGCACGGTCCGGATCGTGTTCCGGTACTCCGCGCCCAGCTTGCGGCGCAGGCGGGCGACGTGGACGTCGACGGTGCGGCCGTCGCCGACGTGGCCGTAGCCCCACACCGTGCCGACGAGCTGGTCGCGGGTGTGCACCCGGTTCGGATGGGCGACGAGATGGGCGAGCAGCTCGAACTCCAGGTACGTGAGGTCGAGTTCGCGGCCGTCCACCTCGGCGGTGCGCTGCACGGGATCGATGCGGATCAGCGGTTCGCCGGCGGGGTCCTCGGCCGGGTCCGGCACCGCGACCGGCGGGAACGGCGGCTGCTGGTCGGCGGGGACCAGCACCAGGTAGCCGACCATCGGCGGCTGCCCCGGCAGGGTGGGCAGGGTGTGCTGCGGGGCGGGCAGCCAGGTGGCGCCGGGCGGCAGCAGGTCCGCGACGGTCACGACCTCGTCCCGGTCGACGGCGCGCAGCCGGTGCCGGGAGCCGGAGGAGGCGGGGGCGGGGGAGGCGGTGGACAGGGAACGGGTGGTCGCCATGAGAGGTCAGCTCTTTCGCGCGAGAGGTTCGTCGGAGAGGTCGACGGCCGCGAGTTCGTGGTCGGGCTCGTCGAGGACGTACGCGTGCGCGCCGGCCGGGGGCCGGGGGTTACGGCTTCAGAGGGCCGGCGCGTTCATCGCGCGGCAACACACCCGGTCGAAGTCGTGGTGCTGACGGGAAGGCCAGAAGGGCTCGAGGTCATGGCGACCCGTCGCGGAAGTCTTCTGGAAGCTGGCCATGGCCCCATTGAAGCAGACACCCGCCGCCGGCAGGACCCTTCTCTCACTGCGTGGACGCCCGACGGCGGGAAACCGGCTGTCGGGTACGTCACCCGCCGGCCGTTCGCGCCGCTCCGGGGGACGGCGGTGGCCGCCGGGCCCGGACGCCGTCCCCCGGGCGGACAGCCCGGCACGGCCCGCCCGGCCGGCGACGCGGGCACCGGGCGACGCGGGAACCGGGCGACGCGAAGGGGCGCCCACCGTGACGGCGGGCGCCCCTGGACGCGAGCGGGACGGATCAGACCTGGCCGGCCTTCTCCAGCGCCGAGCAGCAGGTGTCGACGAGCAGGCGGGTCACCACGTACGGGTCGACGTTGGCGTTCGGCCGGCGGTCCTCGATGTAGCCCTTGCCGTCCTTCTCGACCTGCCACGGGATGCGGACCGAGGCGCCGCGGTCGGAGACGCCGTAGGAGAACTTGTCCCACGGGGCGGTCTCGTGCAGACCGGTCAGGCGGTCGTCGATGCCGGCGCCGTAGTTCTTGACGTGGTCGAGCGGCTTGGAGCCCTCGCCCAGCGCCTCACAGGCGGTGATGATCGCGTCGTAGGACTCGCGCATCGCCTTGGTGGAGAAGTTGGTGTGCGCACCGGCGCCGTTCCAGTCGCCCTTGACCGGCTTGGGGTCGAGGGTCGCGGCGACGCCGAAGTCCTCGGCGGTGCGGTACAGCAGCCAGCGGGCCACCCACAGCTGGTCGGCGACCTCCAGCGGGGCGAGCGGGCCGACCTGGAACTCCCACTGGCCGGGCATGACCTCGGCGTTGATGCCGGACAGGCCCAGGCCCGCCGCCAGGCAGTTGTCCAGGTGGGCCTCGACCACGTCACGGCCGAAGATCTCGTCGGAGCCGACGCCGCAGTAGTAGCCGCCCTGCGGGGCCGGGAAGCCGCCCTTGGGGAAGCCCAGCGGGTAGCCGTCCTTGAAGAAGGTGTACTCCTGCTCGATGCCGAAGATCGGCTCCTGGGCGGCGAACCTCCCGGCGACCTCGGCCAGCGCGGCCCGCGTGTTGCTGGGGTGCGGGGTCATGTCCGTGTTGAGGACCTCGCACAGCACCAGCACGTCGTCGCCGCCGCGGATCGGGTCCGGGCAGGTGAAGACCGGCTTGAGCACGCAGTCCGAGGCATGGCCCTCGGCCTGGTTGGTGGAGGACCCGTCGAAACCCCAGATCGGCAGCGTGTCGAGACCGGCGGGGGCACCCGCGATGATCTTCGTCTTGGAACGCAGCTTGGCCGTCGGCGCGGTGCCGTCGATCCAGATGTACTCAGCCTTGAAGGTCACGGGCCACATCCTTCGGGGTGGGTCCAGGCGCACGTGCGGGTGCGGCGGCGCCGCGGCACCGGGGCGCCGCGTTGATGCCCGGCAGCCTGTCAACAGGCGATTTCCCGGCCATTGCCCATGTGTGAACCCCGTGTTACCCGGTGGCGGTGGGCCCCGGCTCACGCCGTACGGGCGTGAGCGGCGCGGAGAGCCGACGCGGGGACACGTCCGGGCGGCCCGTACGGCGCTCCCCGGTCACCGGGGTCATGGCGGGGAGGAGGCGACACCGGGAGGGGCCCGGTCCCGCGCCGCCCGGCGGAACCCGGCGGACAGGTCCCTAGCGGGACAGGGCGTCCCGGACGGCCTCGTCGGTGCGGGCCACCACCGCCGTGCCGTCGTCCGCCGTGATGATCGGGCGCTGGATCAGCTCCGGGTGCTCGGCGAGCGCCTTGATCCAGCGGTCGCGCGCACCGGCGTCCCGCGGCCACTCCTCCAGGCCGAGCTCCTCGGCGGCCGTCTCCCGGGTACGGGTGATGTCCCACGGTTCCAGGCCGAGGCGCCGGAGCACGTCGCGGATCTCGTCCTCGCCCGGTACGTCCTCCAGGTAGCGGCGGACGGTGTAGTCGGCGCCCTCGGCGTCGAGCAGCCGCACGGCGCTGCGGCACTTGGAACAGGCCGGGTTGATCCAGATCTCCATGCCGCCACGGTACGCCCGCGGGGCGCTGGAACCGACCGGTCCGGGGGCGCGGAAACTCGTTGTCCACGTGCGTCACCGCACCCCCGGCAGCCCTTGTGGCCAGGGCTTTTGTCAGTGCCCGGCAGTAGAATGGAAGCAGTGTTCGAGGGTGGCGCCGGGGTCTCCGGCGGGTGCCCTGACCGCGACAGGAGGATGCCTGTGCCCGCTGCCGCAGTGAAGCCGAAGCCGAAGCCCACGCAGTCGACCGCCCGGCGGCCCGTACTGCTCGACACCCCGTACGCGCCCGTGGAGAAGTGCCCGCTGCCGCCGGGGCGCCCCCGCGAGTGGTACATCACGCACAACCGGCGCCTGAAGGCGATGCGGCTGGCCATCGCCCTGCTCGACTCCGGCGTCTACCAGCCGGACCAGGCCCGCGACGAGACGATCCGGGACACCGCGGAGCTCATCGGGGTGCGCCCGCCGTCGGACACGACGTGCCACCTGGTGCGGGCCTTCATGCGGTACTCGCGCTGAGCCGCTGAGCCGGGCGCCCCGTGCCGCGGGGCGCCCGGCGCTTTCGCCGCCCCCGGCCGGAGGGGTTCCCCGCGCCGCGGCGCGGCGGCGGCCGCTCAACGAGGGCGGGGGGCCGGGGCCGCGGGGCGCGGGCCCGCCAGGACCGCCGTCACGAACTCCCGCCGGGACTCGGGATGGTCGCGGAGCCACAGGCCCAGCCGGTGGTCCGCGTCCGGCAGGTCCAGGCGGGTGCAGCGGGCACGGGTGGTCAGCGCGTCCTGGACGGCCCGCGTCACCGCCGGCGGGATGACCGCGTCGGTGCCCGGCACCGCCAGCACGGCCCGGCCCTCGTACGCCCGCAGCACGTCCAGCGCGGGCGCCGTGCGCCAGCTGCCGGGACGGCGGATGAGCGCGCTGAACCGGCCGTCGCCGTTCCCGAAGGGCACCTCCCACGCCTCGGCCGTGTACACCGCGGGGGCGCACAGCCCCAGCGCGACGACCCGCGGCCCGTAGTGGGCCACGAGGTCGGCCACCGTCTGACCGCCCATGCTGAATCCGGTCAGGACCAGCGGGCCGCCGGCCGGCGCACGGGCGTCGACGACGGCGACGGCCTGCTCGAACCGGCGCCGCAGGCTCGACTCGCGCAGCGCGCCGGTGCTGTCGCCGTGTCCCGAGAAGTCGAAGGCGAGGACGCGGCAGCCGTGGGCGGCGAACTCCGCGAGCAGCGGCAGCAGCCGCTCCTTGCTGCTGGTGCCGGCGCCGTGCAGGACGACGGCGGTGGGCCGCCGGGGATCCCCGTCGTCGGCGTCGCCGTACACCCCGCTGAGGAGTTCGCCGTCGTGCTCGTGGGAGAAGGGTCTGAAGGAGGGCGGTCGGCTCATGGGCCCCATTCACTCACGCCGCCCCCCGGCGCCACGGGGAAAAGCGGATGCACGCGGAGTGACCGGGTCCTTACGCTGGATGCACGTCGCGGAACGAGCGGAAGGAGGTCCGTGATGGGCACCGTCATCACGTCCGGGACCTTCGTCCTGGTGGTCCTGGGATTCGCCGACCCCGTCTGGTGGCTCGCCGCCGTCGCCCTGCTCTTCCTGTACGTGCGGTACGGCCGGGACTCGGCCGCCCCGTCCTCACCGGCCGGCACGGCCTCGGCGGGGACCACGCCCACGACCTACCGCGCCTACCGCGAGCACCGTGACCGGCAGGCCAGGTGGGAGCGCCGCTACCGGCGCGAGCGCCCCTTCGAGACCCGCCGCCAGGAGCGCGGACGGAGCAGGTAAGACGGGGGCCGCCGGGGGCCGGGGGAGCGCGGCCCCCGGCGGCCGGGCGCTCCCCGCACCGGGCGCCGGCGGCTCGGGGCTCAGTACGGGCGGAAGTCCAGATACCCGAGCAGCAGGACGACCGCGGCCACGCCGCCGAACACCACGGCCACCGACACCCACGGCGAGCGGGGACGGCGTGCCCCGCGACGGTCCGGTTCGGGGCGGAACGGCACCGGCCCGGGCGGGTCGTGCTTCCAGCGCGCGGCGAGCATCCGGGCCCGGGCGGACGGCTCCTTGTGCGCGGCGCCGTCCGCCCACCGCAGGTCGAACTCCCGCTGTTCGAAATCGTCCCGCTCGGACATCCCCGTCGCCTCTCTCGGACAAAGGTCTCGGTCACCAGGATCGCCCGGCCGTGCCCGGTCTGTGAAGCGGGTTCCGCGCCGACGACGGCGGGGCCGCCACCCTGGCGGGCGGCGGCCCCGAAGCGTCGGCGCGGTGCGCCGGTCACACGTCGAAGAAGTGATGGCCTGGCTTAGTCACCTCGGCGAATTGGCGGGATTGTCGCCCTGACCAGCGCGGATGTCGTCGTTGTCTGGCGTCATTGGTCGTTGTTGGTCTGCCCGGGACGGCCCACAGACGGCCCCGGCCCAACAAGCTGGCGGGAGGAGCCGGCAGATTTACAGACCGCCGCGTCGATCAACGCTTGACCTGCGCCTTTGTTCCGCTGACCCCCTGGCGCCCCACGGATGCCCCGAGGTTCCGCTGGACAAGTCCTGACTGAAGTGCCCTCGCCGACAGCACAGGCCGGCGCAGCTACTCGACCGAGGTCCGTCCACGGCGCCACACAGGCCACCGCCGAGGCGCGGGATTCGGCTGCCTCAGTGCGCGTCGCAGCGCCGCGTGGAACGCCTCCAGGGCCCGGGTCATGCGAGCCTCGTCGCCATAGCTCTCCGCGGCCGCCATGAACACCTCGTCGGCTGCTGCCGCGAGCTCCGGATCGTTACTCCTTAGTAACGGTGCGACGGCTGCACCGAGCCGACTCAAGGGCGCGGCCAGGCCCGCCGCCGATATGACGCTGTCGCTGTCCCAGCGTTCCACCACGCGGCCCGCCTCTTCGAGAAGCGCCGGCAGAGCCGCCATCCCGCGCCTACCGGACACGAGAGCCGCGGCCCCGCCCTGCGTCAGCGCACGGAGCACAATCCGCCCCCTGGCTCCCCATCCCCCCCAGAGGTGATCGTGTGTGTTCCCCGCAACCTTGAGAGCGAGGACAGCCGTCACCAACTCGTTGGCCTGAGCCTCGAGCGCTGCGCGGTCAGCCGCGGCATCCTTGCGCGCCTCCGCCTTCCGGGCGCGTCGTTCGTTCTCCCATCCGCCGATGAAGACCAGCACGACAGCACCGATGGCCCCGGCAGCGGTATTGAGCAGTTCGCTGTTCACCTGGATGACGACTCCGCAATAGTCCGCCCGGTTCCCGCGGATCGATCCTGTCCGATCTTCCAGTGCGAACGACGTCAATTGGTGAAGGAGGTGATTGCCATGGTGAAGTGCGGAAAGTGTGGCCACGGCGGGGTCCGCGCCGTCGTGGTGCCGACGGAGGGCTGCCCCGAGCGCTGCTCCGCCTGCGTCCGCTGTACAGCAGAGGCCCAGGCCGAGCAGGAGCACGAAGACAAGGAGCCGAAGACGACCGGTTGGGCAACCACTGGTCACCGGACCGGTCGGCCCACACTGGGTCTGATCAGCGCATGGGCGGCAGCGCAGCGCTCACCATCGCGTTTTTCCTTCCCCACCGTCATCGACCATCCCTTGGCGTCTAGAACGAGCCCAACCTTCGTTCGATTCACGTTCGAATGCCAATGCGTGGGCTTGGATGTACGATCCACGGTTCCGGAGATCGAATCAGGGGGGTCCTGTGACGAACCATGCGGGTGGGTCTAAGAGCGTGGCGCGGCGTTCTACTCTCTATCGGCTCATCGACACGGAGGCGAACAGCGACGGCCTGAAAGAGGCACTGGTCGACTACTACGCAGAGGACAGCAGTTTCACGGTAGAGTCAACCAAAATAGCCACGGTGCCCGCTGTCACCATTTGGGGGATCGTCGGCAAGAAGGACCGCGCCGATTGGTGCGCGACCTTCAAGTCACTCACCGGCATAGACGCGAAAGTTGCCAATGCGGCTTCTGCTGGGGCCATCCTCATCGCAGCCCCAGGAGGGCCGTACGCCATAACCTACGGGATGGGTCATCTCTTCATCGATGCCGCAAAAATTGACCCAGGTTTCGGCCTCGCCTTCTCTATACGCTCTATTGAGCCCACGGAAATCCGACAGATCACACGAAACATACTTGACAGTCGTGCGAGGGTAGACCGCAGCACCGTTCCTGGCGGGCAATCAATCAGAGGCTTCGGCATCGAACATTACGGCGAGGTTGTTAGCCGCCTCGCTGGAACCCTGGGATCGATCCAAATGACATTCAATAGGTCAACTCCCAGGAAGGTGAGCATCGCTGCGGCCGACTCACTGAAAATACCGCTCGGCGTTAAACCCGCGGACCTGTTGGGCGACCTGCAAGAAATTACTCGGATCATCCAGACGGCGTCGCCCGTGCCAGAACTCGGCTTCATCGACCAGATCCGAGGGTTGAAGTCGAGCAACAAGGTAGTCAGGCAGCTTGAAGACCAGCTAGCCCGGGCGCTGACCCACACGAACACAGCGCCCATTGCGCTCACCTTGCCGGCCGAGTGTGAGGAGTACGAGCACACGGCGCACTCGTACCGGATCAAACTAGCTTCTGACCGATTCGAGGTAGTAGACGAACTCGATATATCGGCGGTCCTGGATAGGGTCACCCCTCTTGCAGTGTCCGACCGCCTGGATGCTCTGCGCTCAGGGTACATCCAGATGTGCTCAGACTCCGAAGGAAGAGAAAAGGCTAGCCGCCAGGTCAAGGCGCATAAGTGGCTAGCCTTTGAGGCGTCTCTCAATTCCGGCCACTTCTTCTACCATCAAGGCAAATGGTTCGAAGTCGGCGACAACTACCTGGACTTCCTGCGCAAGCGACTGGATGAGGTATTTAGCCGCCCCGCCTCCATCCCCCTCCCAAAGTGGGATTCAACTTGGACGGAAGAGGAGGACTATAATCGAGAGGCGGCTCAGCTCATAAGCGGGGCGGTCTGTCTCGACCGCAAAAAGATCCACACCTCACAACACCCGTACGGCATCGAAGCATGCGACATCATCGGGCCAAATAATGAGCTGATACATATCAAGCGAGCCTCCAGTTCCGGCCCTCTGAGTCATTTGTTCATGCAAGGATGGGTTTCCATGGAGGCGCTGCGATCGGATCGCGAAGCTAGAGAGAAGCTCCTGACGCGCATCAGGGAGCGCAGTTCCACCCATCCCTACAATCCAGACTTTAAACCGAAAAAGCTAATTTACGGAATCGCGATCAAAAGGGACGCGACAGTCACCCGGAAAAGCCTATTCACGTTCTCGCAAGTCGCTCTGATGCGCGCAATCAACGCCCTGGAAAATGCGGATGTTGACGTTGAAGTCATCCCCATCCCCCAGTAGGTGACGCCCGCGCCACCTGGCGCCGGCGCTACTCTGGTACGCACCACCTAAGAACGGAGAGTGCTCCGCGGATGGGACCGAAGACGACCAAGGTCTACGAGACGCTGCGACAGCGACTTGCTGACGGCGCTTACGGCGGCCCCGGTGACAAGATCCCCTCTGAACGCACACTAACCGAGGAACTGGGCATCGGCCGCACTGCACTCCGGCAGGTGCTCGCCCGTCTCGTGGCTGAGGGCGCTCTGGAGGTGCGGGGACGCAGCTCGTACCGGGTGCCGGGTTCGGTCAGCGTGAAGACTCCGGACGGGTTGGAGCCGTGGCGCATTCACGGCGAGCGCGACCTGTACGACAACCGATGGGTGAAGCTTCAGCTCTGGGACGTCGAGCCGCCCGGGGTGGAACGGTTCGAGCACCACGTCGTCAGGCTGCACCACGTCGCCATCACGGCCGTGATCGATGATCAGGACCGCGTGCTCATGATGTGGCGATACCGCTTCGTACCGCAGCGCTTCGGCTGGGAGCTGCCCGGCGGCATCGTCGACCACGGCGAGGAGCCGGCGGACACCGCGCTGCGCGAAGTCGTCGAGGAGACCGGCTGGCGCCCGAAGAACCTTCAGCACGTCGTCAGCTACCAACCCATGGTCGGCATGGTCGACTCGCCCCACGAGATCTTCGTAGCTCATGGGGCGGAGAAGGTAGGCGAGCCAACTGACCTCGAAGAGGCCGGCCACATCGAGTGGGTACCCCTCGCCGATGTCCCCGGACTCCTGGCCCGCGGCGAGCTTCTGGGCTCCGGCACCCTGGTCGCGCTGCTTCACATCCTGGCGACCAGGGGCAAGCAGAACATCACAGCCGCTCACTGAGCCGGTCGACGCGACGGCGCTGCCGCACCGATCCGGTGCGGCTCGCCAGCAACCGCGCCTGCCGCAGGTGGGTGTTTGCATCGTCGTACTCGGCACGGGCCAGATGCGCTTGCGCCAGATCAGCGTGGAGCCCTGCCCTCGCCCGCACAAAGGTCGGGTCCATCACCTCCAGGGCGCCGTACAGGCTGGTCACGGCTTCATCCTCACCAAGCAGGCCGAGCACGTTGCCCCGCCACCGAGCGAGGTGGGCACCGTTCAAGAAGATGCTGAGCATGTCCGGGTCACGGTCCTCGGGACCCGGAGGGATGGCGTCCATAGCCGCGTCCAGCGCCCGCTTGCAGTCGTCGACTAGGCCGGCGTGCGCGCACAGCTCAGCTTCGGCCGCAAACAACCATGACCGCAGCCGCGCCGAGCCGGACTGTCCAAGGCAGCGCTGAGCGTCGCGGACGAGTTGGACGGCGAGCGCCGGCCGCCCCGCATCGCTGAGGACGTACGCCTGCTCGCCCATCGCATGGGCGAGGTACATCGGCGCTTCCGCGTCACGCGCCGCACGCTTAGCGAGTTCGTAGTGCCGCCAAGCTCGCTCAATGGCTCCAGAGTCGATTGCCTGCCATGCCGCTAGGGTCGACGCACCGGCGAGGGCGAGCGCAACAGGCCGCCGCGCCGCGGGTAACACCGCGAAGTTAAGGGCGTCCTCAAGTGCGGCGAGATGCCCCGTCATCTGGTCCACCAGCCCGGCGGCACCCATCTGCCGGTCCATCATGCGAAGTAGCTCGGTCTGGTCGTTGAACGTCTTCACCATGGAAGCGCTCACGCTGCTGGCGGAGTCGATCCGACTCAACAGATCGTCATATCCGTCAGCCGCAAGGGGCGACACTGGCTCTACGACGCCACGCAGTTCTGCGTCTGTTACGCCGAGAAGGTTGCGCAGAATGCCCGCGTAGCGGTCCGAGATGGGCCGTCGGCCGTTCTCCCACTCGGATACATACACTCGCAGGCTCGCAGTTGATGCGACATCAGTGAGGTTTCGTCGGGCGTACTGCTCGATCTCGCGAATCAGTCGCTCTTGAGACCAGCCGCGCGCTTTACGCGCGTTCCGCAGTCCTGACTCTGCACTCACCAGGCACCTCGTTCGGCGTCGCTCGCGGTCGCTACCCAACTCATGGTGCCTCACATCAGGGCTGGTCAACAGGGGTTAACACCGAACCTAACCCCGTCGCAATGAAGCTCAGTTGGCTGCCGCTGCACCCCTTGAAGGCGGTCTTCTAGAGATGCGCCGCGAGGGGTGGTCACCACTCAGGTGAGCGAACCACCTTGACTCTGGTGCGCACCAGATGCACTCTACTGGTGCGCACCAGTTTTCGGAGCTGGTTCCGATTCGCCGTGCGTGGACGCCGCCCGGAGGGTCCGAAAGGACTCGAAGGAAGCGCAAGCACCTTGAGAACTGAACACAGGGAACTGCCGGTAACCCGTGGTCCGCCTGCCCGAAGGGGTCGGAAACAAGGCGGAGAAGACCGGCGTGCCCCGTACGGAAGTCAGACCGGTTCGAGCCCGGTCCGGGGCGCTTCGGTCGCTGCCCAGCGGCCGCACCGCGTCTCAGACGCGGTTCCTACTCAACGGCGTGCACCCCCCGGAGTTGCCGCTCCGAGGGGTGCTGTTCGGGCCGTTCACCCTTCGAGAGGAACACGACCCAATGGAGCACATCGTCACTGTTCAGGACGCTGTTACCGCGTTCGCCGACTGGTGCGAGCCGTCGGCCGCGGAGCTGGACGCGATCGAGCAGGAGATGCCCGCCATCCTGGCGGAGGTCGACCTGCTCGACGCGCAGATCGTCACCCTCGACCGCGCTCCGTCCGAGTTGGACGAGCGGCGCATCCGTCGGGCCCGCCGGCGGGTGCTCGCCGAGCGGGCGGCGCTGGCCAACCGCACCGCCACGGTCCTGCCGGGGGGTGCCGCGTGAGCGCCACGGAGCAGAACCTGACCGCGATGCACGCCGAGGTGAAGGCGGAGATCGCACGGACGGACGCCAAGACCGGGCTGCTGCTGGCGTTCGTCGGCGCGGTCCTCGCCGGCGCCTGGTCCGTCGCCCGCGACCTGCCCCTCAACCTCGCCGCCTACATCACCGGCGGCCTCGGACTGGCGGTGCTGGTCACCGCGGCCGGGCTGCTGCTGCGCTCGGCCCGGCCGAACCTGCGCGGCCGGCACGGCTTCCCGCTGTGGGCCACGCTCACCACCGACGAGATCACCACCGCGGCCGCATCCCGCGACCTGTCCGCCGACGTGGCCGGACTGTCCCGGCTGGCCGTGGCCAAGTTCGCCCACCTGCGCCGCGCCATCGACCTCACCTACGTCGGCGGCGCCCTGCTCGTCCTCGCCGCCCTGCTCACCCTTGGGGGTGCCGCGTGAGGACGAGGACGGTTCTGCCGGCCGCCGTGATGACGGCGGTGTCCATGGTGCTCACCCTGGCCGTGGTCGTGATGTGGCTCGGTGCGGCGGTGCCGTGGGCGGTCGCCCTGGTCGTCGGTCTGGGGATCGACGGGGGATGGCTGGCCACCCTCGCCTACGAGCGCCGTCTGGCCGCCCAGGGCGACCACAGCACCCCGGTCACCGCCGTCGGCTGGTCCTTCGGCCTCATCGCCAGCGGCGTCCTGGTCGCCCACGCGCTGACCGCCGACGACGCCCGCGGGGCGTGGCTGGCGGTGGCGTGGCTGCCGCTCGCCGCCAAGGCGCTGTGGCTGGTGCACGGGCTGTGGGAGCGCACCGCGCTCACCCCCGCCGCGCTGGATGCCATCGCCGGTATCCAGCAGGAGGCACGCGACGAGGCGGCCGTGGCCCGCGCCCGCCTGCGCGCCGAGGCCGCCACGGAGGAGACGCGGCTGACGGCCGTGACGGCGGCCGGGGCGCGCGTCGCACGCGTCCAGGCCCGAACCGCCGAAACCCTCGCCGGCGCCTGGTCGACGCTGGAAGCGGCCCGGCGGGGTGAGGACACCGGCAGGGCGCTGACCAGCGTGACGAGCCCAGTCACGCCCGGTGTCACGGCCCGCTGGGACCTGCCCGTCTGGGGGCTCAGCGAGCCCGTCCCGGCCCTTGAGTCGGCCGCTGCGCTCACCGACACGGCGCTGGATGACGTGGTGCGGGAGATCCGGGACAGCGAGACCCCGGCCCTGTCGTACCGGGAGATGGCGGCGCGGTTCCGTGCGGCCGGCCATTCCGCCTCTGAGGTCCGTCTGCGGGCCGCCTGGAAGCGGGTCGCGTGATGGGGGCGCTGCCGGTCTACCGGTGGCGCCTGGCCCCGGACGGCTACGCCACGCGCCGCCAACTCCGCGCCCGCGGGCTGCGTCCCGGCGGTCAGGACGTGGCGGCGCAGTTGGAGCGGCCGCGCCGCCGTCGGGGCCCGCTGGTCGCCTACCTCTACCGGATTGAGGACGCCAAGCCGGTGCGTCCGATGACGCCGGCGAGGTGGGCGGCGCTGGACAAGGCCAACCGCGCCCGCCGCATCTGCCCGCAGTGCCGCCGCGATGCGGGCTACGTCATCCCCACGTCGCTGGGTACGTGCGTGCCCTGCGCTTCCCCCTCTACCTCTTCGAGGAGTGCCTGATGGGCAAGCCCGACACCCGCCGCCTGGACCGGGAGATCCAGCAGGCGACCCGCAAGCTTGAAGCGGTCCGCAACCGGGAGCTGTGGCCGCTGGACGGCCGCGAGCGCCGCGCCATGCTCGGCGCGGTCGTCTCCGGCACCCGCAGCCTGCGTAAGGGCAACGGCACCGCCCGCGCCGACCGGCAGATGGACACCGCCTGGCAGTCCGCCGAGGACCGGCTCATCACCGAGATCGCCGCACTGAAGGCCGAGCGGCAGCGCATCGTCACCGAGGCCGCGCAGGCCAAGGCCGCCAAGAAGTCGACCAGCTGGTGGTGACCACACCCGCCAGCGCCTGACCCTCGCCGCTCGGGGTGGCCCACCGCGCCACCAGGCCCGGCCACCCCGACGGCTTCCTCAACTCCGCCCCTGCCCGGGGTAGTCAGGAGACGCCTCAGCATGTCCTCGAACGTCGTTCACCTGCACAAGGACCCAACCCCTGACCCCGGCCCGGTGACCACGCTGACCGTGGTACCCGACGCGCCGGCCGCGCGCCCGGTGCCGCTGTGGGTGCGCTCCGGTCGCGCGATCCGCCGGGCCGTCACCGACGAGCGCACCAAGGCCACCGCCCGCGCGTTCGTGCGGCACAACGCCTACGTGGTGGGCGGGGCGAAGATCGTGGCCCGCCGCACCTGGGACGGCCGGACCGGCTCGCGCTATGAGCGGATGCTGCGGGCCGCGGAAGCGGCCGGCAACCACGAGGTGGCCGCGGAGTGGGAGGAGCGCCTGCAGCGCTTCCGCGAGGCCCGCCACCGCCGCCGCATGGACCTGCTCCACTCGCCCATCGACGCCGCCAAGGGCGTAGCGGTGACCACCGGCATGGGCATCGGCGGCCTGGTCGCCCTCGGGGTCGTCCTGGCCATCGCCAACAAGGACGCAGCAGACGTGATCACCCCGCTCCAGGCGGTCATCGAGTTCATCGCCCTGATGATCCGCATCGTCCAGATCGTGTGGGGCCCGCTCATCTCCATTGGGCCGTTCCTGGCGCTGCTGGCGCTGTGGTCGGTCGGCCGCCACCAGCAGGCCGCACCGCAGTGGGCCCTGCCCGCCAGCGTCCGCAACGGCGAGGGCGAGCCGATCACCCCGTCCATCGTGGTCAAGGCCCTGCGCGACCTCGGCATCCCCGCGCTGCGCAAGGCCATCCAGGAGATGGGCGACGCCGGCGCCTCCATGCTCTCCCCCATCGTCATCGCCGGCTGCGGCGTCGAGGTCGACGTGACCCTCCCCTCCGGGGTGTCGACCAACGAGGTGCAGGCCAAGCGGCGCAAGCTCGCCGAGAACCTGTCCCGGCACGAGCACGAGGTGTTCATCACCATCCCGCAGGCCGCGCGGACGGTGCGGCTGTGGGTGGCCGACTCCGGCGCGCTGGACGAGCCGATCGGCCCGTCCCCGCTGGTCACCGACGAGACACTGACCGCCGACTACGCCAAGGGCAAGGCCCCGTGGGGTCAGGACCTGCGCGGCGACGCCGCCCAGATCAGCCTGTACCAGCGGCACCTGCTGGTCACCGGCCTGTCCAACCAGGGCAAGACCGCCTCGCTGCGGGCGCTCGCCCTGTGGCTGGCCCTGGACCGCTCGGTGCAGTTCTGGCTCGCCGACCTCAAGGGCGTGGGCGACTGGGCCATGTTCGACGGACTCGCCCAGGTACTCATCCAGGGCCCGACCGACGACCACGTCATCCAGGCCACCGAGATGGTCGAGGACGCCGTGGAGGAGATGAACCGGCGCATCGAGGCCCGGCGCACCGACCCGAACGCGACGTTCCCGCCGCTCATCGTCCTGGTCGACGAGGCGCAGGTGGCGTTCATGTGCCCGGCCAAGGACGACGACGGCTGCCCCTACGGCGGCTCCAAGGCAACGTCCCGGTACTTCATGGCCGTCCGCAAGATCCACAACCAGGGGCGGGCCGTGGACGTGCTGATGTGGCAGGGCACGCAGGACCCCACCGACCAGAACCTTCCCAAGCTCGTGCGCGAGGGCGCCCACACCCGCGCCTCCCTCGCGCTGGGCACCGAGCAGCAGTCCCGCATGGCGCTCGGGGACAAGGCCGTCAACGGCGGCGCCGCCCCGCACCTGCTGCGCCAGGGCCTGGACAAGGGAACCCTGGTCGTCGCCTCCGACGGCATCACGATCCCTGCCGGCCAGGCGTCCATCACCGTCCGCACCCACTTCATCGACGACGAACCGGCCGCCGAGATCGCCGCACGGGCCAAGGCCCTGCGCGACGGGGTCACCACCCTGCACGCCATCGACCGCACGGTGGAACACGACCCGCTCGCCGACATCGCCACCGTCATCGGGGACGCCCCCCGGCTGCGCACCCAGGACGTGATCAAGCGGCTGTCCGCACTGAACCCCGAGGCGTACGGCGACTGGTCGCCGGTCGACCTCACCCGCGTACTGGAGGCCGCCGGCGCCGAGCCGTACAAGTCCGACGGCCGCATGGTCGTCGGCCGCGACCGCGTCGCCCGCGCTCTCGCCGAACGCGACGCCGACGATTCCGCTTCCGCCTCCTGAACCCAGGGAGGCAACCGCGTCCGGGTCAGGGAGGCAGGGAGAACTCCCTAAATGCCTCCCTGACCCACCTCCCTGGCCCTGACCAGCACAAATGATCCATCAGGGAGTCAGGGAGGCGCGCAGGTCAGCGCCCCCGAAACCCCCTCCACAGCCACCCCGCAAGGGGGTGGCTCCACCTCCCTCACCCAGCACCGGAAGGGATTCCGCATGTCCCCCGAGAGCACCCCCGGCACGGCCCAGCCGGCCACCACGATGAGCGATGAGGTGGCCGCCGCCGAGGCCCGCCGGATCATCGCCGACGCCTACCGGCCCACCGCCGAGACGCCCCTCGCGTACCGCGACGACAGCCCGCTGCCCCCCTTCGGTGCCGCCCCACCCGTGGCCCAGCCGGGGCGGCCGCCGATGAGTCAGGGCGCCACCGACGCGAGTGTCCTGATGCTGTCCGGCGGAGCGGCCGTGTCCATGACCGGGCTCACCGCCGCAGTGCTCATGTACGCCTCCCACACCGCCAACCCCGTGGTGTGCGCCATCGTCTTCGGCGCTCCCACCGCGTTCCTGCTCGCCCTCGCCCGGCTGGCCAAGCGCGCCAAGCCCGCCCCGGAAATCCACCAGCACTACACCGGGCCCGTCCACCAGGACCAGCGCACCCTCCACACCACCACCCGCGGCGTGTGGGCCAAGACCAACAACCGCGCTGAGGGGACGACCCGATGAAACGCACCTACCGCTTCACCGCCACCGTCAGCGACGGCACCCACCACGACGGCGAGTGCGCCGGCACCGTCCGCGCCGCCTCCGAGGCCGCAGCCCGCGAGGCAGTCGCCGAATGGGTCCGCATCAACGGCACCGACAAGGGACGCACCTGGCGCGCCACCCACATCGAACTCCACTAGCAGCCCAAAGGGAAGGAACGCCGTGTTCGAGATCCGAGCCATCTGCGATCCGGACGACGCCGACCGCGTCACCGCCGCGCTCAGTGCCGCCTTCACCACCGGCAGCGTGCGCCGCCACCCCAGCCGCGACGGCGAGCGGGTGCGCCTGTACGTCACCGCCGACCACCGCCGCGACGTGGCCGCGTGGCCGTCGCCGGAAGACGCCTACGCCGGCGCCCCGGGCATCGGCGACGAGATCGCCTGGACGACCGCCACCAGCGCCCACACCCCCATCGGGCAGGGCCTGGACCGGGAGTACTTCCTGCGCAAGGCCGCCCTGCTCGACCGCATGGCCCTCACCGAGACCGATCACTCCGGCGACGTGGCTGCCGCCGCCATGGAGGCCGGCCGCATCCTCATGGCCATGGACGACACGGCCGTGATCTGCGACCCGCGCGCCTACGTCCGCCAGCAGTACGCCCACTGGGGCCAGCACCACTAGCTACGCCAAGGGCGGCCCCCACTCCGCCAAGAACCGGGGCCGCCCTTGTCTGCCAGAAACCCATCAAGGAACTGGAGACATCCAGCATGACGCAACCCACCGACATCCGGCGAGTGCCCGGCCGACGGCCGAGATTACTGGACCTGTACTGCTGCCAGGGCGGCGCCGGCAAGGGCTACGACGACGCTGGCTTCGACGTGACCGGCGTCGACAAGGACCCCCAGCCCCGCTACCCGTACCGGTTCGTCCAGGCCGATGCCATCGCCTACGTGCTGGAGCACGGTGCGGAGTTCGACTTCATCCACGCATCCCCGCCGTGCCAGCACGACACCGCATGCCAGCGCATCCAGGGCAACAGCCATCCCGACCTGATCGCCCCCACCCGCACCGCCCTGGAGACCACCGGGCGGCCGTGGGTGATGGAGAACGTCGGCGGTGCCGTCCCCAAGCTCCGCGAGCCGGTGATGCTGTGCGGGCCCATGTTCGGGGTGGAGACCTACCGGCACCGGTTCTTCGAGACCGGCGGCGGCTTCACCCTCACCCAGCCCGAGCATCCGGCCCATACGGTGCCGCAGGCCAAGATGGGCCGCCCCGTCCCGCCCGGTCACTACGGGCAGTTCGTCGGCAACTTCTCCGGAGTCCCCCTGGCCCGCCGGGTGATGGGCGTGCCGTGGATGAACCGCGACGGCATCCGCGAGTGCATCCCGCCCGCCTACGCCGAACACATCGGCCGCGCCGCCCTCGCCCAGCTCGCCCCCACGTGGGAGGTGGCAGCGTGAGCACGGCTCCCAACTACGTGCAGACCGCGCTGAGCCTGGCCGCGTCCGGGGTGCCGGTGCTGCCCCTGCGCCGCGGCAAGGTTCCGTTCGGCAACTGCCCCGCGTGCGCGGACAACGCGTGCGGCGGCCGGCCGAACATGAAGAGCCCCGGCTCGTGCGAGTGCCCGGCGCCATGCCACGCCTGGGCGGCTGCCACCACCGACCCGGCCGCCATCACCTCGCCCCCGTGGGTCACTGCATGGGGGCAGGCGGTGTGCGTTGGCTACCATCCCGGCGGCGCCGGGCTCACGGTCGTGGACCTGGACGACGCCGATGCCATTGCCTGGGCTCGCACCGCCCTGCCTGCCACCCGGACCGTGGCGACGACGCGCGGTGAGCACTGGATCTACCGGGGCGCCATGACCTCTCACAACGCGGTCCGGCCCGGCGTCGACATCAAGTCGTCCATGGCCTACGCCCGCTATCTCGGGCCTGGCACCGGGACCCTGACCGACCTCCCGGACGCGGTCCGCGCCCTGGTCGTCAAGGCGCCCTCCCCGGTCCGGCCGGTGCCGCACTCCGTCTCCGTGCCTGCGCTGGCCGGAGGTGGGGAGTGCCCGCACCGCACGCCCGCCTACCTGGAACGCGGCATCGCCATGGCGGTGCAGCGCATCACGGAGGCGCGCAGCGGGGTCCACGCCACGGTGTACCGCACGTTCCTCGCTGTGCTGTCCCGGCACGGGCGGTGCGGCTGCCTCACCGACGCCCACGTCGGGCGGCTGTTCACCGCCGCGCAGACCAAGGGCGAGACCCCGCGGCACTGCACCGATGCCTGGGCCAACGCCCGCGCCACGTTGGGACTGTGAGCATGACGGACGACGACAAGAACCCCGCCCGCCAGATCATCACCGACTACGCCCAAGCCCACTTCCGGTACTTCCGCACCGCCGACGGCACCGTGTACGCGCAGAGGAACGGCCACCCCGTGGCACGCCCGATCCGCTCCCAGGGCACCACGGGCAGCCACCGCCAGGAACTCATGGTCGGGCTCTTCCGCGACGGCGTCGGCGTCTTCAACGGCACCGCCCTGAAGGAGGCCCTGGACTTGATCGAAGCTCTCGCGCTGACCGAGGACGTGCAGCCCGTCCACATCCGCGTGGCCCCCGGATTCGACGGGGCGACGTGGCTGGACCTCGGGCGCAGCGACGGCCAGTCCGTCCGCATCCACCCCACCGGCTGGGACATCACGATCCCCGACCCGCGCGAGGTGTGCTGGCGGCGCACCCAGCTCACCGGGGAACTGCCCCTGCCGGCCAAGGACACCAACGGCAAAGGCATCGACGCCCTGCTGCGGCTGTGCAACTTCGCCAACGCGGAGACCGAGTGCCTGGCCATCGCCTGGCTCATCGGCTGCCTGGAGCCGTCCGTGCCCGTCCCCGCCCCGTTCCTCACCGGCCCGCAGGGCGCCGGCAAGTCCACGGGCGGCCGGATGCTCGTGCGGGTCATCGAGGGCATGAGCGGAGACCTGCGCCGGGCGCCCAAGGACGAGGAGAACCTGATCGCGGCCGTGGCGGCCGGGTGGGTCACCGCCCTGGACAACCTCTCCCACATGACCCCGGACCTGTCGGACGCCATGTGCTGCATCGTCACCGGGGCCGAGAACGTCAAGCGCGCTCTGTTCACCGACGGGGACGTCTTCCGCGCCCGCTACCGGCGCCCCCTGTTGCTGACCGGTATCGACGTGGGCGTGATCCGCCCGGACCTCGCCGAACGGCTGCTGCCCCTGCGGCTGGAGCGGCCCAAGGTCCGCCGCACGGAAGCGGAACTGTGGGCGGAGTACGCCGAGGCGCTGCCGGTCATCCTCGGCTCCCTGCTCGACCTCACGGTCAAGGTCCGCGCAGCCGAGGCGGACATCCCCACCGACCTGCGCATGGCCGACTTCGCCCACCTGTGCGCCCAGCTCGACGCCGCCACCGGGTTCGGGTCGCTCGCTGCCTACCGGGCCAGCCTGGACGACCTCAACGACGACGTCATTGAGGGCGACCTGCTCGCGCAGACCGTGCTGAAGCACGCCGCCGGCATTGAACCGGGCACCGAGCAGCGGATGACGTCAGCCGAATGGCTGCACTGCCTCACCGGCCTTTACAGCGGCGAGGAGTGCCGTCCCCTGCCCAAGGGCTGGCCGACCACCGGCAAGGTGCTCTCCGACCGGCTCAAGCGGCTCCAGCCGACGCTGGCCGCCCGGGACGTCCTCATCGACTGGGGCCGCACCAGCAAAGCCCGGTACATCGAAATGACCCGAGCCGTGGCCGCGCCGCCCTCTCACGAGCAGCCACCGGTCTTCTGACCAGCGGCACCGCCGACCGCACAAGCAAGAAGAGCACCCGGCGGCGCGTGCTCTTCTTGCCGTTCGGCGGCAACGCCGCCGCCCGATAGGCGTGCCGCAAAGCGGCTCCTTCTCTCGTTCTGAGCCGCACCGCACCACAACAAACACCCCCTCTCTTGTCCGAAGTAGAGAGACGCTGCGTCACCTGTGTCACCCAAGACCGGCAAACAGCCCCTGACCAGCCGCAAGAGCGGTGACGCAGACCGGCGACGGCTGCGTCACCCCGCGTCACCCGCGTCACGGCTGACGAAAGGCCGCGTCATCCGATGACGTACTTCGCCCGCCTCGCGTCACTCAAAGGCGCAGGTCAGAGCCTCGCGCGACACAGATGACGCGGTGACGCAGAAATCCACACCTCGGACAAACCCTGCCTCCCTGGAGGTCCCACCGTGCCAACCGTTGTCGCGAGCGACCCCCGCGCGACCCTCCGCGGCGGTCTCCCAGACCGCTACCTCACCCCCGACGACATCGCCGACATGTTCGGCGTGCCGCTCGAAACCGTCTACCAATGGCGCAGGAAGCGCACCGGACCGCCCGGCTTCCGCATCGGCAAGCACCTCCGTTATGACCCCGCTGACGTGCGCGCCTATGTGATGCAGCGCAAGAGCGCCGGCCAGAGCGCCGCATAGCCAACCCAACCCAGAGAGCAGGGAGAGCTGCCCCATGCGGCTCTCCCTGCTGTATGTCGAGAGGACGTCGCCGAATGGCCGGCCACATCCAGGACCGTTGGTACAAGACCGAGACGGCACCCAATGGCAAGACGATCAGGGTAAAGACCGACCGATACGGGACCGGCTTGCGCTACCGGGCCCGCTACGTTGCCCCGGACGGGAGCGAACGCAGCAAGTCCTTCCCGGACAAGCAGAAGCGACTCGCAGAAGCGTGGCTGACGCAGATCGCGGCTGATATGACCCGTGGTCAGTACGTCGATCCGTCGGCTGGCAAGGTGACGTTCAAGGAGTTCGCCACTCAGTGGCTGGCGTCCCAGACCACGGACCCTTCCACCATCGTGAACATGGAACTGAGGTTCCGGCTGCACGCCTTTCCCTATATCGGTTCCCGCTCGCTGAGCGCGTTCCAGCCTGCCCATATCCGTACGTGGGCACGGACCCTCGCGGACTCCGGGATGGCAGCTTCCTACCAGCGGACGATCTTCGCAAACGTCTCCGCTGTGTTCGGGGCCGCCGTGGACGACGGCATTCTGGCCCGGAACCCCTGCCGGGCAGGTTCCGTGCGGGCCCCCAAGCTGGACCCTCGGAAGATCAAGCCGTGGACGCATGACCGGGTGGACGCCGTCCGGGAGGGACTTCCGAGCCAGTACGCGACGGTCGTCGATGCTGGTGCCGGGTGCGGTCTTCGGCAGGGCGAGATCTTCGGGCTGGCCGTGGACGAGGTCGACTTCGTTGAAGGAGTCGTGCACGTGGTCCGGCAGGTCAAGCTGGTGGGCCCGCACATGGTGTTCGCTCCGCCCAAGGGCGGCAAGCTGCGAGACGTGCCCCTGCCCAACGTGGTGTCGGATGCGCTTGCCGCTCACATCACCCGCCGGCCCCCTATCGACGTCACTCTGCCGTGGAAGACCCCGGACGGGCCGCCCGTCACCGCGAAGTTGCTGTTCTACTCGCGGGAGCGTAAGGCGCTGAACAGGAACTACTTCAACATGTACCTGTGGAAGCCCGCCCTGATCGCTGCTGGCGTCATTCCTGACCGGGCTCCGGGGGAGCGGTTCGAGCCTTCGCGTGAGCACGGCATGCACGCCTTGCGGCACTACTACGCGTCGGTGCTGCTGGACTCCGGAGAGAACATCAAGGCGCTGGCCGAGTACCTCGGTCACTCCGACCCGGGGTTCACGCTCCGGACGTACACGCACCTCATGCCGAACAGCCAGGATCGGGCTCGCAGGGCCATTGACGCCGCATTCGGCGCACCCGACGCGGACGGCGGACCTGGTGGCGAGGGCGACGGACCTGGCGAGGGCGACGTGCCGTCCTAAGCGGCGGCGGGCCAGAAACAGGCCGTCGGCCGTGCCCTTCCACGCAGGAAGAGCACGGCCGACGGCCCACAGACGGCCCAGGGGAGCGGTTACCCGCTCTGACCTGGGGCGATATCACACGTCGAAGTACAGCTCGAACTCGTGCGGGTGCGGACGCAGCTGCAGCGGGGCGATCTCGTTCGTGCGCTTGTAGTCGATCCACGTCTCGATCAGGTCGGACGTGAAGACGTCGCCCTGGAGCAGGAACTCGTGGTCGGCCTCGAGGGAGTCGAGGACGGCCGAGAGCGAGGTCGGGACCTGCGGGACGCCCGCGTGCTCCTCCGGAGCCAGCTCGTACAGGTCCTTGTCGATCGGCTCGGCCGGCTCGATCTTGTTCTTGATGCCGTCGATGCCCGCCAGCAGCAGCGCCGCGAAGGCCAGGTACGGGTTGCCGGAGGAGTCCGGGGCGCGGAACTCGACGCGCTTGGCCTTCGGGTTCGAGCCGGTGATCGGGATGCGCATCGCGGCGGAGCGGTTGCGCTGCGAGTACACCAGGTTCACCGGGGCCTCGAAGCCCGGCACCAGACGGTGGTAGGAGTTCACCGTCGGGTTGGTGAAGGCCAGCAGCGACGGGGCGTGCTTGAGGATGCCGCCGATGTAGTAGCGGGCGGTGTCGGACAGGCCCGCGTAGCCCTGCTCGTCGTAGAAGAGCGGCTCGCCGTTGCTCCACAGCGACTGGTGGACGTGCATGCCCGAGCCGTTGTCGCCGAAGATCGGCTTCGGCATGAAGGTCGCCGTCTTGCCGTTGCGCCAGGCGACGTTCTTCACGATGTACTTGAAGAGCTGGAGGTCGTCGGCGGCGGCGAGCAGCGTGTTGAACTTGTAGTTGATCTCGGCCTGGCCGGCGGTGCCCACCTCGTGGTGCTGGCGCTCGACCTTCAGGCCGGCCCGCTCCAGCTCCAGGGAGATCTCGGCGCGCAGGTCGGCGAAGTGGTCGACCGGCGGGACCGGGAAGTAACCGCCCTTGTAGCGGACCTTGTAGCCGCGGTTGTCCTCCAGGGCGCCGGTGTTCCAGGCGCCGGCCTCGGAGTCGATGTGGTAGAAGGACTCGTTCTCGGAGGTCTTGAAGCGCACGCTGTCGAAGACGTAGAACTCGGCCTCGGGACCGAAGTAGGCCGTGTCGGCGATCCCGGTGGAGGCGAGGTAGGCCTCGGCCTTCTTCGCCACGTTGCGAGGGTCGCGGGAGTACTGCTCGCCCGTGATCGGGTCGTGGATGAAGAAGTTGACGTTCAGCGTCTTGTCCCGGCGGAACGGGTCGACCCGGGCGGTCGTCAGGTCCGCGCGCAGCGCCATGTCGGACTCGTGGATCGCCTGGAAACCACGGATCGAGGACCCGTCGAAGGCGAGCTCCTCGTCCGGGTCGAACGCCGTGGCAGGGATCGTGAAGTGCTGCATCACGCCCGGCAGGTCGCAGAAGCGGACATCGATGAACTTGACGTCCTCGTCCGCGATGAACTTCTTGGCCTCGTCGGCGTTCTGGAACATCCAGCTCCTCCTACTCCCGACCGTCCCGCCGGGGTGGTAGTTCGTTCGTGCGGCCAGTGCGGGTGGCACACGCTGTTCCCGACCCTAAGGACGGGTGATTTCTCCGGCGTGACCCGTTTGTTTCGCAGAAGTTAACCGAACTCCCTCCACGGTAGCTCGAACGGACCCCGCCGGACCTCGGTCACGTACCGCCGCAGTACCGTGTACGAGTGGACAAGAGGCAAGCAATCGGATCGTGGCTCTCCGGACCGCGCGCGGCCATGGAGGACGCCGGTGCCGACCTCGGATACCGGGGGCAGCAGCTCGGTCTGCCGGAGGAGGGGCCGGGCTCGATCGCCCGTCCGGGCCGGCGGCTCGGCGCCCTGGCCGTCGACTGGGCGATGTGCGCCCTGATTGCATCCCAGTTCATCACGCAGAGCTACGACCAGGCGTCGTCGAACTGGGCGCTGCTCGTCTTCTTCGTGATGAGCGTCCTGACCGTCGGCACGATCGGCTTCACCCCGGGCAAGCGCCTGTTCGGCCTGCGGGTGGTCGCCCTGGACACCGGCGCGGTCAGCCCGGCGCGCGCCCTGCTGCGCACCTTCCTGCTGTGCCTCGCGATCCCGGCCCTGGTCTGGGACCGCGACGGCCGCGGCCTGCACGACCGGCTGGCCCGCACGGTGGAGGTGCGGATCTGACCCCGCGGGGGCCACTCCCGCAGAACGCCGATCGCGGGGGCACTGATCCCCGCGGGACGCCCGGCCTCCGCGGGACGCCCCGCACGGCGCCGCTCCCCGTACGACGAAGGGGCGCCCGGACCACTCCGGGCGCCCCTTTTCTCGTGCGAGGGGATCAGCGGGGCCGCGGCCCGCCCTTCGGCAGGCGCATCCCCTTCGGCATCGGACCCTTGGGCAGCGGCATGTTGCTCATCAGGTCGCCCAGGGCGCGCAGCCGGTCGTTGGTCGCGGTGACCTGCGGGCCGGTGAGCACCCGCGGCAGCTTCAGCATGGTCGTGCGCAGCTTCTTCAGCTCGACCTGGCCCTCGCCGGTGCCGACGATCAGGTCGTGCACGGGCACGTCCGCGACGATGCGGTTCATCTTCTTCTTCTCGGCGGCGAGCAGGGACTTCACCCGGTTCGGGTTGCCCTCGGCGACCAGTACGATGCCGGCCTTGCCGACCGCGCGGTGCACCACGTCCTGGTTGCGGTTCATCGCCACCGCGGGGGTGGTCGTCCAGCCCCGGCCGATGTTGTCCAGCACGGCCGCGGCGGCGCCCGGCTGGCCCTCCATCTGCCCGAAGGCGGCCCGCTCGGCCCGGCGCCCGAAGACGATCGCCGTCGCGAGGAAGGCGAGCAGCAGGCCCAGGATGCCGAGATAGATGGGGTGGCCGATCAAGAAACCGATCGCGAGGAAGACACCGAAGGTGACGATTCCGACAGCCGCGAGTACAAGACCGATCTTCTTGTCGGCCCTGCGGGTCATCTTGTAGGTCAGGGCGATCTGTTTCAGTCGCCCGGGGTTCGCAGCCTCCGCTGCGGTTTCCTTCCTCGCCATGCCACGAAGTCTACGTGGCCCCCGGAGCGCCGACGACGGCAGTGCCCCGGGGAGGCCGGACCGGTGTCAGCGGCGGGCGTCGAAGGCCTGCTCCAGGAAGCGCTGCGCCTCGACGCGGTCCTTGGCCCGGCGGCGGTCCTCCAGGACGGACGTCCAGGCGTTGCGGCGGGCGGTGCGCTGACCGCCGCTCATGAGCAGCGACTCGACGGCGCGCAGCGCGCCGGTCAACGACGGGATGGCGGTGGCGCGTACGGGCGCGGCCTGCATCGTGGAGGTCCCCCCTCGGTCCTGCTCCGGGTGCGGGTGCACATGGCGTGAGTTCAGGGTCACTGATTGGTGTTACCAGGGCGTGACCGACCGGTCAAACACCCATGAAGCCCCGATTTGCGGGACGGAAACGCCGCCGCGGTCCTGACGGGCGCCCTGATCTGCGAGGACGGTCAGGACCGCGGTCCCGTGGTCACTACCGGTGGGTAGCCGCTTGTGCGCGAATTCACACGTATGCCGGAGCCCCGTACGGGCGGCGGGTGATTCCGCGTCAGACGGCCTGCGCGGCGACGGCCCCGCCGTCCCGCTGCCCGGCACCGGACCGGCGCTGCTCGATCGCCATCCGGTAGAGGCGCCCGGCCCGGTACGAGGAGCGCACCAGCGGACCGGACATCACGCCGGAGAAGCCGATCTGCTCGGCCTCCTCCTTCAGCTCCACGAACTCCTGCGGCTTGACCCAGCGCTCCACGGGGTGGTGGCGCACGGACGGGCGCAGGTACTGCGTGATGGTCACCAGCTCGCAGCCGGCGTCGTGCAGCTGCCTCAGCGCCTCGCTGACCTCCTCGCGGGTCTCGCCCATGCCGAGGATCAGGTTCGACTTGGTCACCAGGCCGTAGTCCCGGGCGGCGGTGATGACCTTCAGGGAGCGCTCGTAGCGGAAGCCGGGGCGGATCCGCTTGAAGATCCGGGGCACCGTCTCGACGTTGTGCGCGAAGACCTCGGGCCGGGCGGAGAAGACCTCCGCCAGCTGCTCGGGGACCGCGTTGAAGTCGGGGGCCAGCAGCTCCACCTTCGTGCGGCCGCCCTCGCGGTGCGCCGTCTGCCGGTGGATCTGGCGCACGGTCTCCGCGTACAGCCAGGCGCCGCCGTCCTCCAGATCGTCGCGGGCGACGCCGGTGATGGTGGCGTAGTTCAGGTCCATGGCGACCACGGACTCGCCCACGCGGCGCGGCTCGTCACGGTCCAGCGCCTCGGGCCTGCCGGTGTCGATCTGGCAGAAGTCGCAGCGCCGGGTGCACTGGTCGCCGCCGATGAGGAAGGTCGCCTCGCGGTCCTCCCAGCACTCGTAGATGTTCGGGCAGCCGGCTTCCTGGCAGACCGTGTGCAGGTTCTCGCTTTTGACGAGGTTCTGCATCTTCGTGTACTCGGGACCCATTTTCGCCCGGGTCTTGATCCACTCGGGCTTGCGCTCGATGGGGGTCTGGCTGTTGCGGACCTCCAGGCGCAGCATCTTGCGTCCGTCGGGTGCGACTGCGGACACGTCGGCTCCCTAGCTTCGATTCTTCGGCGTACCCCAGGGTACGCCCGTGATGTGCACGGCCCCGTGCGCGGGCCGCCCCCGACAGCGGGGGCGCTAGGCCGAGGCCTTCTCCGGCTCCCTCTCGATCACCCGGGGCTTCGGGTCCGCGTTCTCCAGCACGTCCCGCAGATGCCGCTCCACCACCGGCAGCACCTCCTGGACCGTCACGTCCCGGCCGAGTTCGTTCGCCAGGGAGGTGACGCCCGCGTCGCGGATGCCGCAGGGGATGATCCGGTCGAACCACGAGTTGTCGGGGTTCACGTTGAACGAGAAGCCGTGCATGGTGACGCCCTTGGCCACGCGGATGCCGATCGCGGCGATCTTGCGGTCCTCGCGGCGCTGGCCCGCGTTGGAGGGGGCGTACTCCGGGCCGTTCAGGCGCGGGTCGAACTCCTCGTCGTGCAGCCTCGGGTCGAAGTCCAGGGAGAGGCCGCCGAGCGAGGGGCGCTGCTCGACGGGGTCGCCGAGCACCCACACGCCGCTGCGGCCCTCGACCCGGGTGGTCTCCAGCCCGAACTCCGCGCAGGCGCGGATCAGGGCCTCCTCCAGGCGCCGCACGTGCGCCACCACGTCCACCGGGCGCGGCAGCTTCTGGATCGGGTAGCCCACCAGCTGGCCCGGACCGTGCCAGGTGATCCTGCCGCCGCGGTCCACGTCGACCACCGGGGTGCCGTCGAGGGGGCGCTCGCTGTCCGCGGTCCGGCGGCCGGCCGTGTACACCGGCGGATGCTCCAGCAGCAGCACGGTGTCCGGGATCTCGTCGGCGAACCGCGCCGCGTGCACCCGGCGCTGCTCCTCCCACGCCTCCTGGTACTCGACGGCCTGAGCGCCGAACCCCATACGGACGAACCGCAGCTCACTCACGGCAAGCGCCTCCCTGGAAGGTCGTAGGGCACGCATCGTGCCCACGCCACTGTACGACCGGTCCCGCGGCCTCGGCCGTCCGGCCGCCCGTCAGCCCTCGCGACCGATCCTCACACGATCGGATGAATGCCGGTCAAAGGGTACGTTCGCCCGCTCACGCTCCGCTACATTCGCGCCGTCCACATGGCCATAAGGGCTGCTCACAGGCAATCCAGGGGCACATCGCACGCCGGAAGGCAGGAGACCGCACCGCAGATGACGGAACGACCCGCGCAGCGCACTCCCAATCGTCAGCTCGCCGCGCTCATCGCCGAAGCCGGGTTCTCCAACGCGGGTCTCGCCCGTCGCGTCGACCAGCTCGGGCTCGAACACGGGCTCGACCTGAGATACGACAAGACATCCGTCACCCGCTGGCTGCGCGGGCAGCAGCCGCGCGGCACCACCCCCGCCCTGATCGCCGAGGTCTTCACCCGGCGCCTCGGCCGCCGCCTCACCGCCCAGGACCTCGGTCTGGACGCCTGCGCCCCCGTGTACGCGGGGCTGGAGTTCGCGGCCACCCCGGAAGAGGCCGTCGACATCGTCAGCGGGCTGTGGCGCAAGGACTCCGGCAGCCACGCCGAGCTGCGCAAGATCGCCTTCACTCCGGCCGGCCTCGTCGTGCCCAGCCGGGACTGGCTGATCGGCCGCCCCGACGAGAAGGTCGCCCGCCCGGGACAGCCCTCCCCCGGGCTCCCGGCCCCGCTCGAGCGCAGAGGCGTCCCCGCCGTCCCCGCGCAGGGCCGCCCGGCCGCCCCCGGACTCCCGGCCGCACCCGACCGGGAGGGGCCCCCGCCCCGTCGGCGCGTCCCGGCCGAACGCGGCCCCGGCCAGAAGGTCACGGCCGGCGACATCGCCGCGCTCCGCTCGGTCGGCGAGCTGTTCCGCAGCCTCGACGACGCCTACGGCGGCGGCCACGCCCGCCAGGCCCTCGTGCGCTACCTGGAGCACGAGCTGGAGCCGATGCTGCGCGGCACCTACGGCGAGCAGACCGGCCGCCGCCTGTTCGCGGCCGCCGCCGACCTCACCCGGCTCGCGGGCTGGACGTCGTACGACATCGCCGCGCACGGCCTCGCCCAGCGGTACTTCGTGCAGGCGCTCCGGCTCGCGCAGGTGGCCGGGGACCGGGCCTACGGGGCGTACGTGCTGGTCACCATGAGCCGGCAGGCGGTCTACCTCGGCCACGGACGCGAGGCCGTGCAGCTCGCCCGCGTGGCCCAGCAGGGCGTGGGCACCTCCGTGCCGCCCGTCGTGCAGGCGCTGCTGCACGCCGCCGAGGCGCGCGGGCACGGCGTGCTCGGGGAGGTGCGGGCGTGCACCGCAGCGCTCGTACGGGCCGAGCGCGCCCTGGAGGCCGCCCGCCCCGGGGACGAGGCGCCGCACTGGGCGCGGTTCTTCGACGAGGCCCAGCTCGCCGACGAGTTCGGGCACTGCCACCGCGACCTCCAGCAGTTCCGCGCCGCCGCCCAGCACGCGGAACGTTCCCTGCAGCTGCGCGCCCCCGCCTACGCCCGCAGCCGGCTGTTCTGCCGGGTCGTCCTCGCCACCGCCCGCCTCGGTCTCGGCGAGCTCGACCAGGCCTGCCAGCTGGGCGTCGAGGCGGCCGGACAGGCGGCGGAGATGCGGTCGGTGCGGGCGGCGGAGTACGTCAGGGACTTCGAGCGGCGGCTGGAGCCGTACAAGGACGCGGCGCCCGTGCGCGGCTACCGGGACAAGGTCGCCGCCCTCGGCTAGACCCGCCCGCCGGACCCCGCCCGCCGGGCGGACGGGGTGAGACGACGGGCCTAGGCGGCCCGGGCCGTCGGCAGGGGGTCGGCCGCGTGCATCGGCCCCGCCGCCCCCAGATCCGCCAGGATCGCCGCCGCCGCGCGGCGGCCCGACCGCAGGGCGCCCTGGACGGTGCTGGTGTCGCGGTGGTCGCCGCACACGTACAGGCCCGCCAGCAGCCGCACCGGCCGGCGCGGGTCGTGCGGCGGGCGCATCGCCGGCACCGCCTCGGCGGTGTGGTGCACGGCGAGCGTCTCCCAGCGCGCCGTCGAGGTGCCGTACAGGCGGGACAGATGGCCGCGTACGACGGTGTCGACGTCGGCCGGGGGCGGGCCCAGCACCGTGGACGACACCAGCGTCCGGCCCGCCGGCGCCCGCGACGGGTCGACGCGGCTGACGACCGCCGTGTGGGCGACCGGGCCGCCGCGGTCCGCGTCCAGCAGCAGGCACGCGCCGGTCGGCGGCGGCTCGTCCGTGGTGTGGTGCACCACCGTCACCGGGTGGAAGTCCGGCACGCGCAGGCCCGGCAGCAGCTCCGCGGCGGCCCGCGCGCCGGTCGCCAGCAGCACGGCCCGGCAGCGGATCTCGCCGTGCCCGGCGGTCGTCACCCCGTTGGTGGAGACCGAGGTGACCCGCACACCGGTGTGTACGGTGCCCGGCGGCAGCGTCCGCGCGAGCAGCTCCGGCAGGGCCTGGGCGCCCCCCTCCGGCAGGCACAGCCGCCCGCTCGCGAAGGCGCGCAGGGCGAGGTCCGCGCACCGGCTGGACGTGGTGAGGTCCGGGTCGCACAGCAGGGCGGCCAGCAGCGGACGCAGAAAGCCGTCGACCGTCCGGGCGGGCAGGCCGCGGGCGGCGAGGGCCTGTCCGGCGGGCAGCTCGGGACGGGCCAGCAGCCGTTCGACGGGCGTGTCCGCGAGCCGGGCCAGCTCGGCACGGAGCCGCAGGGGCGCGACGATGCCGAACTGGCGGCCGCCGTGCCGGTACCGGTCGAGGCGGGCCGGCGGCGGAGCGTCCGGGACCGGGCGGGCCCGGCCGGCGGCGCCCGGCGGGGCGCCCGCCCGGTTCCGGGGCGCGGGTGCCGGCCGGGGGACGCCCGCCAGGGCGCGCACGGCGTGCAGCGCGCCCCGTGCGCCCCGGGCGGTCGCCGGGATCCCCGCACGGTGGCGGCGTCCGTCGCTGTGCACCAGGACCCCGGGCGCGAAGGGACGCAGCACCAGCCCGTCCAGGGCGGTGGCGCGGCGCGGATCGGGATGCGCCGCCGACGCCGGCCACGACGTCCACGGCACCGTCAGCAGCTGCCCGGTCCGGTCGAGCCGGAAGCCGTCGACCCTCTCCGTCGTCATCCGGCCGCCCACGCCGTGGGCGGCCTCCAGGACCATGGTCGTCACTCCGGCGTTGGTCAGCCGTCGCGCCGCCCAGAGCCCGGCGACTCCGGCTCCCACGACGACGACGTCCGCCTGGTACGCGGGTTCAAGCACGTGCCCCTCCTAGAGGTTGCGCGGGCGCTGGAGACGTGATGCCCCCAACCGGCCTCCGGGATAGCCGAGTTCAGGACGAGTGTCAGGGCCGTGATCGGCCGCCGGGAGTCGCGCACGGGCAGGGCACGGTCGCACGCCGGTCGCATGTGCTCACCGGCCGGCGGCCGCGCGGATCGCGTCCTCGATCCCCGGGAAGGCGAACCCGAACCCGGAGGCCAGCAGGCGCGTGGGCAGCACGCGCTGACTGCCCAGCACGTCGCCGGCCAGCTCGCCGAGCACGGCCCGGAGCACCGGGGCGGGCACCGCGAACGGGGCCGGGCGGCGCAGCACGCGCCCCATCGCCGCGGTGATCTCGCGGTTCGTCAGCGGCTGCGGGGCGGTGAGGTTGAACGGCCCGGCGAGGTCGTCCCGGCCGAGGAGGTGGCGGAGCGCGGCCACCTCGTCGTGCAGCGCGATGAACGACCAGTACTGCCGCCCGTCGCCCAGCCGCCCGCCGAGCCCCGCCCGGAAGAGCGGGAACAGCCGCCCCCAGGCGCCGCCCCCGCGGGCCACCACCAGCCCGGTGCGGGCGAAGACGGTCCGTACGCCCGCCTCGGCGGCGGGGGCCGCGGCCGCCTCCCACTCCACGCACAGCTCGGGCAGGAAGCCCGCACCGGCGGGCGCGCTCTCGTCGACGGCCCGCTCGCCGGTGTCGCCGTAGATGCCGATCGCGCTGCCGTTCACCAGGACCCGGGGCGGCCGGTCCAGCTCGGCGACGGCCCGCGCGAGAGCCGCCGTGCCGAGGACGCGGCTGCGCCGGATCCGCTCCTTGTACGCCTCGGTCCAGCGGTGGTCGCCGATGCCGGCCCCCGCCAGGTTGACCACGGCCGCGCACCCGGCGAGCCCCGCCACGTCCACGGACCCGCGCTCGGGATCCCAGCGCACCTCGTCCGCCGTCCGGGGCGCACGGCGCACCAGGCGCACCACCTCGTGCCCCTCGGCGGTCAGGGACCGCACCAGGGCGCTGCCGATGAGACCGGAGGCGCCGGCCACCGCGACGCGGGAACGTTCCATGCGCCCATCCTGCCCGCGCGTGCGGAAAACCGCGGACCGGTCCTGGTGCATCCGCCGTACAGTGACCGCCATGCCCGTTCCGCACATACGCCAGGCCACGCCCGACGACGAGGAGGCGCTGCGGCGGCTCGACCGGGAGACCTGGTCCCACCAGCACGCGGTCACGCCCCGCCCGGAACCGGACGAGCCGTTCTTCCGGGAGCACTGCGGGCCGGGCGACCACCTGGTCGCCGAGCTCGACGGCCGGCTCGTCGGCTACGTCCGCCTCGGCTTCCCCACCGGGCTGGCCGCCAACGCGCACGTCCGGCAGATCCGCGGCCTCGCCGTCGCGGACGGGGCCCGCGGCCGGGGCGTCGGCCGGGCCCTGGTCCAGGCCGCCGTCGACCGGGCCCGGGACCTGGGCGCCCGCCGTATCACCCTGCGCGTCCTCGGCCACAACACGGCGGCCCGCGCGCTGTACGCGTCCGAGGGCTTCGCCGTCGAGGGGATCCAGCCGGAGGAGTTCTGCCTCGACGGCGTGTACGCCGACGACGTGCTGATGGGGCGGCCCCTGGTCTGAGGGGCCCGGGGCCCGGCCGGGCTACGACGCCACCGGCTCCCCCGTGTCCACCGGCGCCGTCGCGTCCGCCGCGCGGGCGGCCTCGGCGGCGACCTCGGCCGCCGTCAGGGCGTAGCCGGTCTCGGCGTCCGAGGTGGAGCGGGCGAAGACCACGCCGTACACCCGGCCGTCGGTGGTCAGCAGCGGGCCGCCGGAGTTGCCGGGGCGGACGGTGGAGCGGATCGAGTAGATCTCCCGGGTGACCGCCTCGTCGTTGTAGATGTTCCAGCCCGTCGCCCGCACCCGGTTCGCGACCGTCGCCGCCCGCAGGTCGAGGGCGCCGTCCTGGGGGTAGCCCGCCACGACCGCCGCCTCGCCGCGCCCGGCATGGTCGTCGAACCGCAGCGCGGGCGCGGTCAGACCGGGCACGTGCAGCACGGCCACGTCCTTGTCGGGGTCGAACAGCACCACCCGCGCCGCGTACGCGCGTCCGACCCCGCCGACCCGCACGCTCGGCTCGTCGATGCCGGCCACCACGTGGGCGTTGGTCATCACGCGCTCCGGCGCGTACACGAAGCCGCTGCCCTCGCGGCCCTGGAGGCCCGCCACGCCCTCGACCTTCACGGTGGAGGACGTGGCGGCGTCGGTGGCGGCCGGGGTCACGCTGTCCCCGGAGGGCCGCGCGACCTCGGCGGTCGACTCGTTCTCGAACGGGTTGAAGACCTGCGGGAAACCCGCGTCGGTCAGCGCGGACGTGGCCCGCGAGAACCACGCCGGCGTGGTGTCCGGCATGGCCCGCTGGACCGCGCCGAGCAGCCGGGAGTCCCGGATCGCCGACGTCAGCAGCGGGGAGGAGGACGCGGCCAGCACGCTCGCGGCCACCCACGCCACGATCAGCACGGCCGCCGCGTCGGCCACCGCGCCGCCGATCCCGTCCACCGCCCTCAGCGGCCCCCGGTCCAGCTCCCGGCGCAGCCGGAGCGCCAGGCGCCCGGCCAGCCCGTGACCGGCCACCGCCGGGAGCAGCACCGCGAGCACGGCGGTCGCCGTGGCCGCCGTCGTGCCCGGCGCCACCAGGTCCATCGCCCACGGCAGGAGCCACACGCCGACGGCCGCGCCGCCCACGAAACCGGCGAGCGAGACACAGCCGGCGACCAGTCCGCGGCGGTAGCCGGACGCCGCGTAGGCCAGGATCACCAGCGTCAGCAGGAGGTCGAGCAGGTCCACGCAAGCCGCCTTTCTCACGGACCCCCGCGCGTGGCGGACGGGTCCGGTGACCAGCGCACGCGCGTGGCCGGATCGCGCGTGCACCCGGGAAACGCCGCGGACCGGGACGATGGTTCCGCCGGATGGCACAGCGCACGTCGCGGGCGGGCCGGGTCCGGCGGACAGTGGGGCCATGCGCGTCCTCCGAGAGCCGCGGGGAGCGCGGGAACGACGCGGGCCGCGCATACCCGGCCCCGTCCGGGTGCTGCTCGGCTGTCTGCCCGGCCTCGCCGCCGTCGCCGCGCTGGCCGTGTGCGTCTCCGGCATCGAACGCGGGGCCGGCAGGGCCGGGGCACCGGCCCGCCCCACCACCCGCCCCGCCGTCCAGTACCTCGCCCCCCGGCCGTACATCGTGCCCCGTTCGGCCTGGCTGGGCGACGCCGCCCGCCCCCAGCCGCCGCCGCGCTACGACGACCGGGTCGTCGGCGTCTTCGTCCACCACACCGACACGCCCAACGGCTACGCCTGCGTCGACGCGCCGCGCATCATCCGCGACCTGTACGCGGGCCAGACCGGCGCCCGCGCCTGGGACGACATCGGCTACAACTTCCTCGTCGACCGCTGCGGCACGGTCTACGAGGGCCGCGCCGGGGGCGTCGACCGCCCCGTCACCGGCGCCCACACCCAGGGCTTCAACCACCGCACCGCGGGCATCGCCGCGATCGGCACCTTCACCGCGGGGGTGCCGGTGCCGCGGGCGCTGACGGACGCGATCGCCGCGCTGGCCGCCTGGAAGCTCGGCCCGTCCGGCACCGACCCGCGCGGGAGCGTCCGCCTGGTCTCCAGCAACGGGCGCAGCCGGTACGCGGCCGGCACCGCCGTCGCGCTGCCCGCCGTCGCGGGCCACGACGACGGCTACATGACCGACTGCCCGGGCGCCGCCCTGCGCGCCCACCTGCCCGGGATCCGGGAGCTGGCGGCCCGCCGCCAGGGCCGGCCGCCGGTCCCACAGGAACGTCACAGCGCGCCCGCAGGGTCCGCAGAGCCCGCCGTCCTACGGTCCTCGGCAGAAGCAGACCGGAGGTGGGGAAGATGAACAGCAGTCGTACCGGGGCCACGGCTTTCCGGACCGCGGGGGCAGGGGCCGCCCGGCGTCCCTGGGCGGCGCTCCACGCCGCCCTGGCGGTGGTCCGGGCCCCGGCCGCGCCCCCGGCGGCCGCCCTGGACCAGGCCAACGCGGCGCCGCTGCGCCGCGCGGCGCGGGCCGGCCGGACCCGGGCGCACCTCCCGTCCGCCGCCCCCCGCGGGAGGGCGGCGGCCTGAGACCCGCCCCGCCCTCACCCCCCGAACCGCTCCCACAGCCGGGGCAGGCGTTCGGCGAGGGCGCGGTCGTCCGCCAGGTCGACCGGGGTGCCCCGGGGCTCCGGGGGCGCGGGCGGGACGTCCAGGTCGGGGGCCACGGTGCCGGTGAGCCGCTCGTAGGCCTCGTCGGCCGCGTAGCCGAGCTCCTCGCCGTCGCCGTCGAGTTCCTCGTCGAAGTCGTCCAGGAGGCCGGCGAGCGCGTCCGGGTCGCGCACCGCGGCCTCGTAGACCTCCCGGCCCTGCCCGATCAGCCAGCAGCGGAAGGAGTCGAAGGCGTCGTCGCCGGCCTCGCCGAGCAGGATCCGGGCGGCGGCCCACAGGTCCCAGGTGTACGCGCGGTCGTAGCGGGCCTCGAAGTGACGGGCGAAGTCCAGGACGGCCTCCGGGTCCAGCCGCACCAGCCGCTCCACGAGCAGGTCGGCCTGCTCCTCGGGGTCGCCGCCGGCGGCCTCCCGGGTGGCGTCGACCAGCTCCCAGAACTCCGTCTCGTCCCTCACGCGTCCAGCATCGGCCCTGGACGGACGGGGCGCACGCGGAGCGCGGCGGGTCTCCCGCGCGGGCCGCGCACCGCTCCTCCGCCGGGCCCGCCCGCCCGTACGGCGTCACCCTGTACGGCCGGGCCGGCCCTCACGCCCCGTACAGCCGGGCGAGCCGCCGCGCGTCCGCCGCGAAACGGGCCCGCAGGTCCTCCGGCGCGAGCACCTCGACCTCCGGCCCGAGCCCGGTGAGCTGGGCGTGCGCGACCTCCTCGGACTCCACCGGCAGGGTCACCGTCACCCACCCGTCGCCGTCCGGGTCGCCCGCGGCGGCCAGCGCCTGACGCGCCGCCTGCGGATCCACCGCGTACGGCAGCCTGCGCACGCCCTCCCCGGACAGCCGTACCACCACCTGCGCGCGCAGGAGGGACCGCGCGAACTGCTCGGCCCGCTCCGCCCAGAACGCGGGCAGGTCGAACTCCTCGTCCCGCGCGAACCGCTCCTCGCCGGCCGTCACCGCCGTGAACCGGTCGATCCGGTACACCCGGAAGGCCCCGTGGTCCGCGACCCGCGCGCACAGGTACCAGACGCCCGCCTTCAGCACGAGCCCGTACGGCTCCAGCTCCCGGACGACCTCATCCTCCGCCGCGTCGTCGCCCCGCCCCCCGGCCGGCGCCGGGACGACGGCCGCGCGCACCCCCTCGGGGCCGCGCCCGCCCGCCCCCTCGGCGCCGGCGCCTCCCGGCGGCCGCGCGCCCCCGCGCCGGTAGCGCGCGGTGATCCGCCGGTCGTCCCACACCGCGTCCGCGACCGCCGGCAGCAGCGCGGGCGTCTCGGGCTCCCGGAACCAGCTCGGCGCGTCCAGGTGGAACCGCTGCGCCGCCGTCCTGGGCGCGTCCCGCAGGGAGGGCAGCAGGGCGGCGGACACCTTCAGCCGGGCGGCGGACGCGGCGTCCGCCAGCCCCATCTCGCGCAGCGCGCCCGGCACCCCGGACAGGAACAGCGCCTCGGCCTCGCTGCGGTGCAGGCCGGTCAGCCGGGTGCGGTAGCCGCCGACCAGCCGGTAGCCGCCGGCCCGGCCCCGGTCCGCGTACACCGGGACCCCCGCCTCCGACAGCGCCTGCGCGTCCCGGGTCACCGTCCGCTCGGACACCTCCAGCTCGCGGGCGAGTTCGGCGGCCGTCATGGCGGGCCGGGACTGCAGCAGGAGGACCATCTTGATCAGGCGGGCGGCGCGCATGGGCCCATCATGCAGCAGGAGGCCCCCGCCGGAGCGGGGGCCTCCTGACGAGCGGGCCCTACAGACCGTAGCGCTCGCGCGCCTCCTTCACGGCCGTCGCCTTCACCGCGCCGCGCCGGGCGAGCTGGGCGAGGGCCGCGACCACGATGGACTCGGCGTCGACGCCGAAGTGGCGGCGGGCCGCCTCACGGGTGTCCGACAGGCCGAAGCCGTCGGCGCCCAGCGAGGACCAGTCCTGCTCGACCCACTGCGCGATCTGGTCCGGGACCTGGCGCATGTAGTCGGAGACCGCCAGCACCGGGCCCTCGGCGCCCTGCAGCGCCTGGCGGACGTACGGCACCCGGTCCTCGCCGCGCAGCAGCGCCGCGTCGGCCTCCAGCGCGTCCCGGCGCAGCTCGCTCCAGGACGTCGCCGACCACACGTCGGCCGCCACGCCCCACTCCTCGGCGAGCAGCCGCTGCGCCTTCAGCGCCCAGTGGATCGCCGTGCCGGAGCCCAGCAGCTGGATGCGCGGGGCGTTGGCCGGCGGGGTCAGGCCCGCCGACTCCGCCGTGTTGAAGCGGTACAGGCCCTTGACGATGCCCTCGTCGATGCCGAGGCCCTGCGGCTTCGCGGGCTGCGGCAGCGGCTCGTTGTAGACGGTGAGGTAGTAGAAGACGTCCTGGTCCTCGCCCGGCTTGGCCTCGCCGTACATCCGGCGCAGACCCTCGCGCACGATGACCGCGATCTCGTAGGCGAACGCCGGGTCGTACGTCAGCGCCGCCGGGTTGGTCGCGGCGATGACGGGGGAGTGGCCGTCGGCGTGCTGCAGGCCCTCACCGGTCAGCGTGGTGCGGCCGGCGGTGGCGCCGACGAGGAAGCCGCGGCCGAGCTGGTCGCCGAGCTGCCACATCTGGTCGGCCGTCCGCTGCCAGCCGAACATCGAGTAGAAGATGTAGAACGGGATCATCGGCTCGCCGTGCGTCGCGTACGACGTGGCGGCGGCGATGAAGTCGGCCATCGAACCGGCCTCGGTGATCCCCTCGTTGAGGATCTGCCCGTTCCTCGCCTCCTTGTAGTACATCAGCTGGTCGCGGTCGACCGGCTCGTACGTCTGGCCCTTGGGCGAGTAGATGCCGAGGGAGGGGAACAGGCTCTCCATGCCGAAGGTGCGCGCCTCGTCCGGGACGATCGGCACCCAGCGCCTGCCGGTCTCCTTGTCGCGGACCAGGTCCTTGACCAGGCGGACGAAGGCCATGGTGGTGGCCACGCTCTGCGAGCCGGAGCCCTTGTCGAAGGCGGCGAACGCCTTCTCGGCCGGGGCGGGCAGCGCCGGGACCGGGTGGACGCGGCGGGCCGGGGCCGGGCCGCCGAGGGCGGCGCGGCGCTCCTGGAGGTAGCGGACCTCGGGGGAGTCGGCGCCCGGGTGGCCGTAGGGGACCTGGCCGTCGACGAAGTCGCTGTCCTTGATGGGCAGGCCGAGGCGGTCGCGCATCGCCTTGAACTCGTCCACCGTCAGCTTCTTCATCTGGTGGTTGGCGTTCTTCGACGCGAAGCCCTCGCCGAGCGTGTGGCCCTTGACGGTCTGCGCCAGGATCACCGTCGGCGCGCCCTTGTGCGCGAGGGCCGCCTTGTACGCCGCGTACACCTTGCGCGGCTCGTGACCGCCGCGGGAGAAGTGGAAGCAGTCGAGGATCTTGTCGTCGCTCAGCAGCTTCGCCATCTCCGCGAGCGCCGGGTCCTTGCCGAAGAAGTCCTCGCGGATGTAGGCGGCGTCGCGGGTCTGGTACGTCTGGATCTGCGCGTCCGGCACCTCGCGCAGCCGGCGGACGAGCGCGCCGGTGGTGTCGAGCTGGAACAGCTCGTCCCAGGCGGAGCCCCACAGCGTCTTGATCACGTTCCAGCCGGCGCCGCGGAACTGGGCCTCCAGCTCCTGCACGATCTTGAAGTTGGCGCGGACCGGGCCGTCCAGGCGCTGCAGGTTGCAGTTGATGACGAAGGTGAGGTTGTCCAGCTCCTCGCGGGCGGCGAGCGCGAGGGCCGCCGTCGACTCGGGCTCGTCCATCTCGCCGTCGCCGAGGAACGCCCACACGTGCGAGCCGGAGGTGTCCTTGATGCCGCGGTTGGCCAGGTAGCGGTTGAAGCGCGCCTGGTAGATGGCGGACAGCGGGCCCAGGCCCATGGAGACGGTCGGGAACTCCCACAGCCAGGGCAGGCGGCGCGGGTGCGGGTACGACGGCAGGCCGCTGCCGCCGGCCTCGCGGCGGAAGTTGTCCAGGTGCTGCTCGGTCAGCCGGCCGTCGAGGAAGGCGCGGGCGTAGATGCCGGGGGAGGCGTGGCCCTGGACGTAGAGCTGGTCGCCGGAGCCGTCGCCCTCCTTGCCGCGGAAGAAGTGGTTGAAGCCGATCTCGTACAGCCAGGCCGCGGAGGCGAAGGTGGCGATGTGGCCGCCGACGCCGTATTTGCTGCCGCGGGTCACCATCGCGGCCGCGTTCCAGCGGTTCCACGCGGTGATCCGGGCCTCCATCTCCTCGTCACCGGGCACGGCGGGCTCGGCGGCGGTGGGGATGGTGTTGACGTAGTCGGTCTCGAGGAGCTTCGGCAGCGGGACGCCGGCGCCCTCGGCGCGCTCCAGCGTGCGGCGCATCAGGTACGCGGCACGGTGCGGCCCGGCCGCCTTGGCGACGGCGTCCAGCGAGGCCTGCCACTCGGCGGTCTCCTCGGGGTCGCGGTCCGGGAGCTGGTCGAGCTCGCTCGGCTGGATGGCGTTGGGGTCGGTCATGTCGCCGCCTTCCTCAGTCGAAGGGGGTTCCCTCATCGGTAAGGGTTCGGGGGTGCCCTTGGTCTTTGGCAGGACAGGGCGCGGGGCTTCCGGTGCGGAGCCGTTCGTGCGGCTCCGTCGCGTGGCCCGTCGGCGACTGTAACCCCCTGATCGATGATCGATCAAAGGGTGGAAGGGCAAAAACCCACCGACGCACGAAAATTGGCATCCGGTGCCGCAAATGCGGGCACCGGGTGCCGTGTTTTTCCTGCTCATCCGGGGGTGGGCGGCCCGTCCGGCACCGCCGGCGCGGGCCGCGGCCCCCGTCCGGTCCCGCCGGCGGCGCGACCGGACGGCGTCAGCCCGTCGCCGTCCGTGAGGACGTGCCCTGTTCCGCTCCCGCGGGGGCCGTCTCCGCGGGCTGCCCGGAGCGTTCCCGCTCGGCGCGCTCCTGCTCGGCGCGCTGCCGTGCCGCCTGCTCCCGGGTGATCACCTCGGTGGCGGCGCCGACGGCCACCGCCACCGGCCATCCGATGGCGCCGGCGACGGCCATGCCCCCGAGGACGCCGTAGAGGGTCAGCTTGCGGGGCGAGGACAGCGCCGACGCGGCCGCGGACGTGACCGTGCGGACGCCGGGGAACCGGTCGCCGGGGGTCACGTACGGAATGGGGACCCGGGGGTGCGCGGTGTGCAGATGCACCACCTTGCCCATCCCCTTCCCCCGGCTCTCCCGGCTCTCCTGGCCGTGCGTCTCCCGCGCGGAGCCCTCCTCGGCCTGGGACTGGGACTCGAACCGGTTCTGGGCCTGCGGCTGGGTGGGCTGCTGTGTGTGCTTGGGCTGTTGTAGCTCTGGGGAAGTCATGTCCGTCCCCCTGCCGAAAAGCATGGGTACCGATGGGTCTTCCCGCCGCTTTCCATCCCTTCGTCCCGATAAACCACCTGACGGGTATCCGGTCCGGGACGGTCTGGTGTCCGGGGCGGGCCGGATCTCCGGTCCGGGTCAGGCGGAGTCCTCGGCGGCGCGGGGCGCGCAGCCCAGCACGTGCTCCTTCACCAGGCGGCCGATGTCCGGGTCGCGGCGCTTGAAGGCGGCCACCAGCTCCTCGTGCTCCTCGGCGTAGGACTGCTGGACCGTGCCCAGCCAGCGGATGGACAGGGTCGTGAAGACCTCGATGCCCAGGCCCTCCCAGGTGTGCAGCAGCACCGAGTTGCCGGCCGCCCGGACCAGCTCCCGGTGGAAGGCCACCGTGTGCCGCACCTGGCCCGTGCCGTCCGCCACGCGGTCGGCCTCGTACAGCGCGGCGACGTGCGGCTCCAGGGCCGAGGTGTCCTCGGCCAGCCGCTGCGCCGCCAGCTCCGCCGCGATGGCCTCCAGGCCGGCCCGCACCGGGTAGCTCTCCTCCAGGTCGGCCGCCGTCAGGTTCCGCACCCGCACGCCCTTGTTCGGCGCCGACTCGATCAGCCGCAGCGACTCCAGCTCGCGCAGCGCCTCCCGCACCGGCGTCTGGCTGACCTCCAGCTCGGTGGCGATCCGCCGCTCCACGATCCGCTCGCCCGGCTTCCAGCGCCCGCTGATGATCCCTTCCAGGATGTGCTCGCGGATCTGTTCGCGCAGCGAGTGGATGACGGGCGCGGTCATGAGGGCTCCTTCGGAAGGGGCCCACCGGACCCCCTTGGGGCGTTCGACGCTTAGACAATAAGGCCGCGACGCCGCGCGGAAGAGGCGCGCGGGGGAGCTTTCGCGCAGGTGAGACGAGACTTACACGCCCGCGAGAAGCGGCGCCCCCGCCCGGAGGCTTCCGGACGGGGGCGCCGCGGGACCGCGTCGGCGGCCGTGGATCACAGGCCGAGTTCGACCTCGAACTCGCCCGCCTCCAGGATCGCCTTGACCGCCGTCAGGTAACGGGCGGCGTCGGCGCCGTCGACCAGGCGGTGGTCGTAGGACAGGGTCAGGTACGTCATGTCGCGGACGCCGATGACCGTGCCCTCCTCCGTCTCGATGACGGCCGGGCGCTTGACCGTGGCGCCGATGCCGAGGATCGCGACCTGGCCCGGCGGCACGATGATCGTGTCGAACAGCGCGCCGCGCGAACCGGTGTTGCTGATGGTGAAGGTCGCGCCCGCCAGCTCGTCCGGCGTGATCTTGTTGGACCGGACCTTGCCCGCGAGCTCCGCGGTGGCCTTGGCGATACCGGCGATGTTGAGGTCGCCGGCGTTCTTGATGACCGGGGTCATCAGGCCCTTCTCGGAGTCCACCGCGATACCGACGTGCTCGGTGTCGAAGTAGGTGATGGTCCCCTCGGCCTCGTTGATCCGGGCGTTGATGACCGGGTGGGCCTTCAGCGCCTGGGCGGCGGCCTTGACGAAGAACGGCATCGGGGAGAGCTTGACGCCCTCACGGGCCGCGAACGCGTCCTTGGCCCGGGCGCGCAGCTTCATCAGGCGGGTGACGTCCACCTCGACGACGGAGGACAGCTGGGCCTGCTCGTGCAGGGCCTTGACCATGTTGTCGCCGATGACCTTGCGGATGCGCGGCATCTTGACGGTCTGGCCGCGCAGCGGGGACGCCTGAAGGACCGGCGCCTTCTTCGCGGCGGCGGGGGCCGGGGCGGCCGCGGCCGGAGCCGGGGCAGCGGCGGCGGCCTTCGCGGCCTCGGCGGCGGCGAGGACGTCCTGCTTGCGGATCCGGCCGCCCACGCCGGTGCCGGTGACGGTGGACAGGTCGACGCCGTTCTCGGCGGCGAGCTTGCGCACCAGCGGGGTGACGTAGGCGCCCTCGTCGGTCGCCTTGGCGGCGGCCGGAGCGGCCGGAGCGGCGGGGGCCGGAGCCGGGGCGGCCTGCTGCGGGGCCGGGGCGGGCTGCGCGGGGGCGGGCTGCGCCGGCGCCGGGGCGGCCGGGGCGGGGGCGGCCTGCTGCGGGGCCGGGGCGGGAGCCGGCTCGGGCTGGGCCGGGGCGGGCTCGGGCTCGGCCGGGGCGGGCTCGGGCTCGGCCGGGGCCGCGGGGGCGGCCGGGGCGGCGGCGGGCGCGGCGCCCGGGGCGCCGATGACGGCGAGCTTGGCGCCGACCTCGGCGGTCTCGTCCTCGCCGACCACGATCTCCAGCAGCACGCCGGAGGCGGGCGCCGGGATCTCGGTGTCGACCTTGTCGGTGGAGACCTCCAGCAGCGGCTCGTCGGCCTCGACGCTGTCGCCGACCGACTTCAGCCAGCGGGTGACGGTGCCCTCGGTGACGGACTCGCCGAGCGCGGGCAGGACCACGTCCGTGCCCTCGGCGGAGCCGCCGCCGGCGGCGGCCTCGGCGGTGGGCGCCGGAGCCGGGGCGGCCTGCTCGGTGGACGGCTCGGCGGCCGGGGCCGGCTCGGGAGCCGGCGGGGCGACCTCCTCGGCGGCCGGGGCCTGCTCGGCGGCCGGAGCCGGGGCGGCGGCGGGGGCGCCGGTGCCGTCGTCGATCACGGCCAGCTCGGCGCCGACCTCGACCGTCTCGTCCTCGGCGACCTTGATGGAGGCCAGCACGCCGGAGGCGGGCGCCGGGATCTCGGTGTCGACCTTGTCGGTGGAGACCTCGAGCAGCGGCTCGTCGGCCTCGACACGCTCACCCTCGGCCTTCAGCCAGCGGGTGACGGTGCCCTCGGTGACGCTCTCGCCGAGCGCCGGAAGGGTTACGGAAACCGCCATGGTTTCGGTTGCTCCTTACGGATGGGGTCCCCCCGGTCCCAGCGGAGTCGAGAACCGGGGGAAACGGAAGTCTGTGTCGTCGCGTCCGTGACCGAGGGTCAGTCGTGCGCGTGGAGGGGCTTGCCGGCCAGCGCCAGGTGGGCCTCGCCGAGCGCCTCGTTCTGCGTCGGGTGGGCGTGGATGAGCTGGGCGACCTCGGCCGGCAGCGCCTCCCAGTTGTAGATCAGCTGGGCCTCGCCGACCTGCTCGCCCATGCGGTCGCCGACCATGTGGACGCCGACCACGGCACCGTCCTTGACCTGGACGAGCTTGATCTCGCCCGCGGTCTTCAGGATCTTGCTCCGGCCGTTGCCCGCCAGGTTGTACTTCAGGGCGACGACCTTGTCCGCGCCGTAGATCTCCTTGGCCTTGGCCTCGCTGAGGCCGACGGAGGCGACCTCCGGCTGGGAGTACGTCACCCGCGGGACACCGTCGTAGTCGATCGGGACGACCTTCAGACCGGCCAGCCGCTCGGCGACCAGGATGCCCTCCGCGAAGCCGACGTGCGCGAGCTGGAGGGTCGGGACCAGGTCGCCGACGGCGGAGATGGTGGGGACGTTGGTGCGCATGTACTCGTCGACGAGGACGTAGCCGCGGTCCATGGCGACCCCGGCCTCCTCGTAGCCCAGGCCCTGGGAGACCGGGCCGCGGCCGACGGCGACGAGGAGGAGCTCCGCCTCGAACTCCTTGCCGTCGGCGAGGGTGACCTTGACACCGTCCTGGGTGTACTCGGCCTTCTGGAAGAAGGTGCCCAGGTTGAACTTGATGCCGCGCTTGCGGAAGGCGCGCTCCAGCAGCTTCGAGGAGTTCTCGTCCTCGGCCGGGACGAGGTGCTTCAGGCCCTCGACGATCGTGACGTCGGCGCCGAAGGACTTCCACGCGGAGGCGAACTCGCAGCCGATGACACCGCCGCCGAGGATGATCGCGGACTGCGGCACGCGGTCCAGGACGAGGGCGTGGTCCGAGGAGATGATCCGGTTGCCGTCGATCTCCAGGCCCGGCAGCGACTTCGGCACGGAGCCGGTCGCCAGCAGGATGTGGCGGCCCTGGATCCGCTGCCCGTCGACGTCCACCGAGGTGGCCGAGGACAGCCGGCCCTCGCCCTCGATGTAGGTCACCTTGCGGGAGGCGATCAGGCCCTGCAGGCCCTTGTACAGGCCCGCGACCACGTCGTCCTTGTACTTGTGGACGGCGGGCATGTCGATGCCCTCGAAGCTGGCCTTGACGCCGAACTGCTCGCTCTCGCGGGCCTGGTCGGCGATCTCGCCGGCGTGCAGCAGGGCCTTGGTGGGGATGCAACCCCGGTGCAGGCAGGTACCGCCGACCTTGTCCTTCTCGATCAGGGCGACGTCCAGGCCCAGCTGCGCCCCGCGCAGGGCCGCGGCGTAACCACCGCTACCACCGCCGAGGATCACTAGGTCGAAAACGGTGCTGGCGTCGTTCGCCACGTCACGTCCTCCATGCATGTGCGCCGTGCGCCGGTCTTCGCTGACCGGCAGGCGGCTGGTGTCCGGCCGCTCTTGCTTCGGCCCTTCGGTGGGGCCCTGTCCTGCCGAGCCCCATCTTCGCACTTGTCGGTACGGGAAGGGACGCGGGGCTGGAGTGTGAGACGCCCCACGTCCGGGGGACGGCGGGGCGGCCCGCCCCGGACGCGGGACCGGGCCGGCACACGGCTCCGCCGCGCGGGAGCGACCAGCCCCCGCGCGGCGGAGCCGTCCTGTGACGCGGACCGGGCCGTGCGGCGGTCTCAGCCGAGGTCCCCGGCGGCGGCCAGCTCGGCGAGCCGCACCAGCGTCCGCACGCCCGAGCCCGTGCCGCCCTTCGGCGTGTAGCCGAACGGCCCGCCCTCGTTGAAGGCCGGCCCGGCGATGTCCAGGTGGGCCCAGGTGATGCCCTCGCCGACGAACTCCCGCAGGAACAGGCCGGCGACCAGGCCGCCGCCCATCCGCTCGCCCATGTTGGCGATGTCGGCGGTGGGCGAGTCCATGCCCTTGCGCAGGTGCTCCGGCAGCGGCATCGGCCAGGCGTCCTCGCCGACCTCCTGGGCGACCTCGTACACCGCCGTGCGGAAGGCGTCGTCGTTCGCCATGATCCCGAACGTGCGGTTGCCGAGCGCCAGCACCATCGCCCCGGTCAGGGTCGCGACGTCGACGATCGCGTCCGGCTTCTCCTGCGAGGCGGCCCACAGCGCGTCCGCGAGGACCAGCCGGCCCTCGGCGTCGGTGTTGAGCACCTCGACGGTCTTGCCGCTGTACATGCGCAGCACGTCGCCCGGGCGGACCGCGGAGCCCGAGGGCATGTTCTCGGCCAGCGCCAGCCAGCCGGTGACGTCGACCTCCAGGCCGAGGCGCGCGGCGGCGACCACCGCGGCGAACACGGCGGCGGCGCCGCTCATGTCGCACTTCATCGTCTCGTTGTGCCCGGCCGGCTTCAGCGAGATGCCGCCCGAGTCGTAGGTGATGCCCTTGCCGACGAAGGCGAGGTGCTTCTTGGCCTTGGAGTGCGTGTACGACAGCTTCACCAGGCGCGGGGCCGACGCCGAGCCGGAGCCGACGCCGAGGATGCCGCCGTAGCCGCCCTTGGCGAGCGCCTTCTCGTCGAGCACCTGCACCTTGATGCCGTGCTCCTTGGCCGCGGCCTGCGCGATCGCGGCGAACGCCTCCGGGTTGAGGTCGTTCGGCGGGGTGTTGACCAGGTCGCGGGCGCGGTTGAGCTCCTCGGCGACGGCGGCGGCGCGCTCGACGGCCGCCTTGTACGCCTTGTCGCGGGGCTTGCCGCCGAGCAGGACGGCCTCGGCGAGCGGGGCCTTGCCGTTCTTGGCCCGCGACCCGTTCTTCGCCGCGGCGTCGTCCTTGTAGGCGTCGAAGGAGTACGCGCCGAGCAGCGCGCCCTCGCCGATCACGCCCGCGTCGGCGGCGTCCGCCACCGGCAGCGCGAAGGCGGCCTTCTTGACGCCGGCCAGGGCACGGGCGGCCGCGCCCGCGGCCTTGCGCAGGGCCTCGGCGTCGTACCCGGCGTCCTTGCGGGGCTCCGCGCCCAGGCCGACGGCCACCACGAGCGGCGCCTTGAAGCCGGAGGGCGCGGGCAGCTTCGTCACCTCGCCCTCGGCGCCGGAGGCGCCGAGGGTCTCCAGGACGCCGGCGAGCCGGCCGTCGTACGCCTGGTCCACGGCCTCGGCGCCCGGGGCGACGACGGGGCCCTTGGCGCCCTTGGCGACACCGATCACGATCGCGTCGGCCCGCAGGCCGGGCGCCGCGGCGGTGCTGAGAGTGAGAGCAGTCACGGTGGTGGATTCTCGCTTCCGATGTGAAGTTGCTGTGGCCGAGTGGGTGGGTCGACCGGGCTTGTCAGCCGACCCTGGAACCGCCGGCCCAGGTGCGGTCGGTCGTGACCGGGGCCTTCACCCTGTCGGCGAACACCCGGAACGAGCCTACGCTCGTGGGCGCCTCCGCTCGTTCCTGCGGGTACGCGTCCGCCGGCGGTGTCGGGGTCGCGGCTCGATCCTCGCACCCGGTGACCCCCGTCACACGCGGCGGGGTGCGGTGGCCGCCCGCGCCGCGGCGGGCGGGGCGGCCCTCTCCGCCGCTTCCGCCACCCGGCCGGCGAGGGAGCGGCGCCCGGCGAGGAGCACCGCCACCACCGGTGCGAAGCCGGCGCACCAGGCCAGGACGCGACGCGGACGCGACATCGGCACCCCCCGGTGACCCGTGTGCCGGGCGGACGGGAGCAGCCGGGGGCGGACGGGCCGGGAAGGAGAGCGGAGGGGGACGAAGGGGCGGGGGAGGGGGTCAGCCCAGGGCCGAAACGACCAGGGCCGTCGTCGCCGCCGTCTCCGCGAGCCCGCCGAACACGTCACCGGTGACCCCGCCGAAGCGGCGCGTGCAGTGCCGCAGCAGCAGTTCGGCGGCGGCGAGGGCGAGGACGACCGCGGCGGCGGCGCGCAGGGCGCCGGACGGTCCGAGCAGGGCGCCCCCGGCGGCGGCCGACGCGGTGACGGCGGCGGCCGCGGCGAGCGCCCCGCCCGGCGGGACCACCCCGGCGACCGCCGCGCCCAGGCCCTCCGGACGGGCGGCCGGCACCCCGGCCCGGGCGGCCAGGGTGAGCGCGAGGCGGGCGACGGTCGCCGAGACGACGGCGGCCAGCGCGCCCCGGGCCCAGGAGCCGTCGTACGCCCGCGCCAGCGCGGCCACCTGGGCGAGCAGCACGAGGACGAGGGTGAGCACGCCGAACGGGCCGATGTCCGACTGCTTCATGATCCGCAGCGCGTCCTCGGCGGGCTTGCCGCTGCCGAGCCCGTCCGCGGTGTCCGCGAGCCCGTCGAGGTGCAGCCCGCGGGTCAGCGCGGCGGGCACGGCGGCGGTGGCGACGGCGGCGAGCAGCGCGCCCGAGCCGAGGAACAGCAGCGACAGCCCGGCGGCGGCAGCGGCGGCGCCGGTCACCAGGCCGGCCAGCGGGGCGCACAGCATGCCGCCGCGCGCGGCGGCGCGGTCCCAGCGGGTCACCCTGACCGGGAGCACGGTGAGGGTGCCGAAGGCGAAGCGGAGGCCGTCCGGCCAGGGGGTCGAGCGCACCGGCGCAGGTTACCCGGCGGTCAGGAGAGGGGGGACGGCGACCGCGGATAAAGTGCACATATGGGAGATTGGTGGCGGCAGAACATCATCGAGCCGGGCAAGCTGCCCCTGCTCCTCGCCCTCACCGCCTTCGTCCTGACCTTCCTGGTCACCCGGACCATCACCCGGCTCATCCGGGCGGGCCGGGGACCCTTCGGCAACATCAAGTCGGGCGGGATGCACATCCACCACGTCGTGCCCGGCGTCGTCCTCACGGTGGCCGGCGGCTTCGGCGCGGTGGCCGGCGGGCAGCACGGTTTCGGCCCGGCGCTCGCCGCGGTGCTCTTCGGGATGGGCGCGGGGCTCGTGCTGGACGAGTTCGCGCTGGTCCTGCACCTGGACGACGTGTACTGGACCGAGGCGGGCCGCAAGAGCGTGGAGGCCGTGGTCCTCACGGCCGCCCTGGTCGGCCTGCTCCTGATCGGGTTCTCGCCGTTCGGCGTCGACGACCTCACCGAGGACGAGCAGCAGGGCCGCGCCGGCGCCCTGGTGAACGTGGCGGTGAACTTCCTCCTCGCCCTCGTCGCCCTCAGCAAGGGCAAGGCCCGCCTCGCGGTCCTCGGGATGATCGTGCCGGCCCTCGCGCTGATCGGCGCCGTACGGCTGGCCCGCCCCGACTCGCCGTGGGCCAGGCGCTTCTACCGCCGCCGCCACCGCGCCCGGGCCAGGGCGACGCTGCGCGCCTACCACCACGACCGCCGCTGGGCGGGCCCCCGCCGGGCGTTCCAGGACTGGCTGGCCGGCAAACCGAACCCGGAGCCGGCCGGCCCGGCGAGGACCCGCCGGCCCCGCTGATCCCCTACTCCCGCGCCGGCTCCCCGGAGTCCGTCGGCTCCCCGGTCTCCCCGGAGTCCGCCGGCTCCCCGGTCTCCCCGGAGTCCGCCGGCTTCTCCGGCAGCTCCGCGGCCAGCGCCGCCGCGGCCTGCACCAGCGGCAGCGCCAGCAGCGCCCCCGCGCCCTCCCCGACGGTCACCCCCTGGGCCAGCAGCGGCTCCAGCGCCATCCGGTCCAGCGCCTTGGCCTGCCCCGGCTCCCCGCTGTCGTGCGCGGCCAGCCACCAGTCCGGCGCCCGGAACGCGATCCGCTGCCCCACCAGCGCGCAGGCGGCCGTCACCACCCCGTCCAGGATCACCGGCAGCTTGCGCACCGCGCACTGCAGCAGGAAGCCCGTCATCGCCGCGAGGTCGGCCCCGCCCACCGTCGCCAGCAGCTGCAGCTGGTCCCCGAGCACCGGCCGGGCCCGGCGCAGCGCGTCCCGGATCGCCGCGCACTTGCGCATCCACGCCAGGTCGTCGATGGCCAGCCCGCCCCGCCCGGTGACGACGGACGCGTCGGTCCCGCACAACGCGGCCACCAGCACCCCGGCCGCCGTGGTGCCGCCCACGCTCACATCGCCGAGCGCCACCAGGTCCGTACCGGAGTCGGCCTCCTCGTCGGCCACCGCGACCCCGGCCCGGAACGCGGCCTCCGCCTCGTCGAGGGTCAGCGCGTCCTCGACGTCGATGCGCCCGCTGCCCCGCCGCACCCGGTGCCGCACCACCTCGGCCGGCAGCGACTGCGCGTCGCAGTCCAGCGCCATGTCCACGATCCGCACGGGCACGCCCAGCCGCCGGGCGAGCACGGACACCGGCCGCCCGCCCTCCAGCACCTCGCGCACCAGCCGGCCGGCGCTGCCCGCGGGCCGCGCCGACACCCCCAGTCCGGCGACGCCGTGGTCACCGGCGAAGAGCACCACCCGCGGCCGTTCGATCGGCCGCACCGGCACCGCGGACTGCGCCGCGGCCAGCCACTCACCCAGGTCGTCGAGGCGGCCCAGCGCTCCGGGCGGCACGATCCGGCGCTCCCGGCGCGCCTCGGCGTCGCGGCGCACCCCGCCGTCGGGGCGCTCGATCAGATCGGTGAAGTCGTCGAGATTAAGCGAGCTCATTCGCCGAACAGTACCGGCCCCGCCGGTACGCGGAACCGCCCCGACGCCACCCCGCGCCCCCACGTCGTTGCACCCGGGATCGCCATCCCATACGTTCCGTTTTGCGGTGGATTGCCGCATGTCTCCGGTGTATGTCCCCGCCGTCCCTCCTCGCAGCCGGGAGCCGCCCATGCCCGTCCCCCTCGCCCGGCAGGCCGCCGACCGCCGGCGCGCCGCCTACCTCGCCGCACTCGCCGACGGCGCGGACCGCTTCCACGAGCCGCGCCGCGCCACCTGCCCCTGGTGCGGCTCGGCCCGGCTGCGCACCCGGCTGCGCTCGGGCGACCCGCAACAGCGCACACCGGGCACGTTCGCGGTGGACGCGTGCCGGGACTGCGGCCACGTCTTCCAGAACCCCCGGCTGACCGCGGAGGGCCTGGTCTTCGCCCACCGGGACGTGTACGAGGGGCACCTGGAGGCCTCCGCCACCCGCGCCGGCCTGCGCCGCACGCACCGCCGTGCCGCCCGCGCGATGCTCCGCCTCACCGAGCCGGAGAGCTGGCTGGACGTGGGCACGGGCCACGCCCGCTTCCCGGAGACCGCGCGGGAACTCCTCCCGTACACCGCCTTCGACGGCCTGGACCCCACCGGCCGGGTCGAGGAGGCCCGCGCGGCGGGCCGGATCGAGGAGGCGCACGTCGGCCATCTGACGGACCCGCGGATCACGGCCCGCCTGCGCGCCCGCTACGACGTCGTCAGCATGCTCCACCACCTCCAGCACGTCCCCGACCCCCGCGCGGAACTGCGCGCCGCGCTCGGCGTGCTGCGCCCCGGCGGCCTGCTCCTGATCGAACTCCCCGACCCCCGCTGCGTGTTCGCCGCGCTGCTGGGCCGCTGGTGGCCCCCGCACGACCACCCCCGCCACCTGCACCTGCCGCCCCCGGCCAACCTGATCGCCGAACTGCGCGCCCAGGGCTGCACGATCGTGGCCGCCGACCGCCGCGCCCCACACGTCCCCTGCGACCTCGCGGCGGCGCTGTCCCTGGCGCTGGCGCACGCCCTGCCCGCCCCGGACGGCCCGTGGCGGACGGCCCTGACCGGCGCGGCCAGCCCGCTGGTGGCCCTGGCCTCGGCGCTCGACCACGCCCTGGCCCCGGTACTGCGCCGCACCCCCTTCTCGAACGCCTACCGGGTCGTCGCGCGCAAGGGGGCGTCAGCCCCGTAGCGCCAGGGCCTGCCCCGCCACCACCAGCAGCACCTGCTCGCACTCGCCGGCGAACGCCGCGTTCAGCCGCCCGAGCTCGTCCCGGTAGCGCCGCCCCGACGCCGTGGCCGGCACGATCCCCGACCCCACCTCGTTCGACACCGCGACCACGGTCCGCCGGGTGGCGCGCACCGCCTCCGTCAGCTCCCGCACCCGCTGCCTGAGCGCCCGCTCCCCGCCGCCGGCCCACTCCGCGTCGTCCCACGCCCCGACGGCGTCCATCGCGTCCGTCAGCCACAGCGACAGGCAGTCGACGAGCAGCGGCGGCCCGTCGTCCTCCAGCAGCGGCACCAGGTCGCAGGTCTCGGCGGTGCGCCACGACCCCGGCCGCCGCTCCCGGTGCGCGGCGACCCGCGCCGCCCACTCGGTGTCGCCGCCGCGGGTGCCGCCCGTCGCCACGTACAGCACGTCCGGGAAGGCCTCCAGGCGCCGCTCGGCCTCCGCCGACTTCCCCGACCGCGCCCCGCCCAGCACCAGCGTCCGCCGCGGCACGTCGGGCACGTCCTCGTAGGCGCCCACCACCAGCGTCGTGCCGTCCGGCACCGCCCGCGCCCCCGCCGCCGCGAGCCGCCGCGCCAGCTCCGCGCCGGGCGGCACGTCGTGGTCGAGGTGCACGGCGACGACGTCCGTGGTCGGGCCCACCGCCCCCACCGCCCGCAGCCGCGCCAGCCCGTCCGGCCGCCCCACCACGTCCGCGAGGACCATGTCGTACGCCGCGCCGGCCTCCTCCAGGCCCGCCGGCGCCGCCCCCGGCGGCACGTACAGCAGCCGCTGCCCGTCCGGGCCCGTCACCGCGTACCCGGTGCCCGGCGCGTCCAGCGCCAGCGCCCGCACCCGGTGCCCGGTCAGCAGCGTCAGCTCGCGCCCGTCCGGCACCCGCCCCGGCTGCGGCAGCCCGGCCGGCACCTCCAGCGCCGGCCCGTCGTGCGGATGGGACAGCAGCACCTGGCGCACACCGCCCAGGGAGCGCCCCGCCCGGGCCGCCGCGAGCGCGGCGCCCGGCGTCAGGTCCAGCAGCAGCGCCCCGTCCACGAGCAGCGCGGTGGCCGCGCGCGCGTCGGCGCCCACCGCGACGGCGCAGGCCGCGCAGGGACAGCAGGGACGGGGGAGCCCCGCGGGGGCACCGGTGCCGAGCAGAGTCACATCCACGCACCGATTCTCACCGGTCGCCGCACGGCGTGCGCATCCGAGGCCCCCGCGGAGCGGGCCCGGCCCCGCGCGGTGACCGGCCCGTCCGCACCGCGCCGACCACGCCCCGGGCGGAGCGCATAGGCTTCCGCTCTGCAGCTGCTCACATTGTGGAGGCGTACATGGCGAACTGGACGTGGCGGTTCGAGACGGCCGACGGGACGGAGGTCCAGCCCGCGGTGCAGCCCGAGGAGTTCACCACCCAGGGGGACGCCGAGTCCTGGATCGGGGAGCACTGGAAGGCCCTGCTGGACGGCGGCGCGGACCAGGTGCGGCTGTTCGAGGACGGCGCGGAGATCTACGGGCCGATGAGCCTGCACGCGGACCGGGGCTGAGGCCCCCGGGCGGGGGCCGGGCGGCCCCCGCCCTCCGCTACTGCTCGCCCAGCGTCACGTCCACCGTCTCCCGCCGGCCGTCGCGGGTGAACGTCACCGTCGTCCGCTCGCCCGGCCGCCGGGCCGCCAGGGCCTCCGCGAGCGAGGTGACGGTGGTGACGGCGGTGCCGCCCAGCCGGGTGATGACGTCCCCGGGCGCGATGCCCGCCCGGTCGGCCGCGCCGCCGTCCGCGACGTCGACGACGGCGACCCCGGCGGCCCGGTAGTCGTCGTCGACGACCGTACGGCCGGTGATGCCGAGGGCGGCACGGCCCGAGTCGGTGACCCGGCCGTCCCGGACGATCTGGTCGGCCACGGTCCGCACCGTCGACGCCGGGATCGCGAACCCGATGCCGGGCGCCGTGCCCTCCCCGAGCCCGGGGTCGGCCGCGGCGAGCGTCGGGATGCCGACGACCCGGCCGTCCAGGTCCACCAGGGCGCCGCCGCTGTTGCCGGGGTTGATGGCCGCCGACGTCTGCACCATGTTCACCAGGGTCGCGCCCGTACCGCCGCTCCCGCTGCTCTCGGTGACGGTCCGTCCGGTCGCGGAGACGATGCCCTGCGTCACGCTCGACGACAGCCCGAGCGGCGAGCCCATCGCCAGCACGATCTGTCCGACCTCGACCTTCGAGGAGTCGCCGAACCGGGCGGCCCGCAGCCCGTCCGGCACCCGCTCCAGCCGGACGACGGCGAGGTCCTGCTGCGGGTAGGAGGAGACGAGGGTGGCGGCGAGGGATTCCTCGGCGTGGGCGGTCGTCACCCGGAAGGTCCGCTCGTCGCCGACGACGTGCGCGTTGGTGACGATGTGCCCCCGGCCGTCGTACACGACCCCCGAGCCCAGGTCGTCACCGGCCTGGATCTGCACCACCGACGGCAGCACGTCCCGGATCACCCGCCGGTAGTCGGCCTCCAGGTCGCTGTCCGCCTGCGGCGCGGCGGCCCGCCGGGTGGTGTCCTCCCGCTCGCGCGGCGCGACGGAACCGGTGCATCCGGCGGCGAGCGCGCCGGCGCACACCAGCGCGGCGGCGAGGAGGGGGAGCCGCGGGGCGCGGCTGCGCGAAGCGTCCATGCCCGCAGTGTCCCGTCCGGCCGCGGCCCCGGCCCGCGGTGAGCGCCCGAACGGGCCTCAGTCCCGCACCCCGCACAGGTGCAGCAGCGCCGCCACCCCGCGGTACGGGTCCGTCCGGCCGGCCCGCTCCTCCACCGCCAGCAGCGCCTCGACGTCGTCCGGCACCTCGGCCCCGGCGACCGCGGTGTCGGTGAAGACCCGGACGCCGTACCAGGTGTGCAGCGGCGCCCCGATGCCGGCGAGCGTGTCCGTCAGGGCGCCGAGCCGGTCGGCCCGCACGTCCAGCCCCAGCTGGTTCCGGTAGGCGGTGGTCCCGAAGGCGGCCAGCGCCCCGGCCCAGTCGCCGGACAGGCCCGGCCGCATCGCCAGCGCGTCGCCGTTGCGCACCAGCAGCGACAGCAGCCCGCCGTGCGCGAGCACCCGCGCCAGCCCCGCCAGCAGCGGATCGGGCTCCTCGACGTACATGAGCACCCCGTGGCAGAGCACCACGTCGAAGCTGCCGGGCAGGAAGTGCGCGCCGGTCTCCCGGCCGTCCCCCTCGATGATCCGCATCCGCTCCTGGATGCCCTCCGGCTCCCCGGCCAGCGTCTCCCGGGCGACGGCGATCATCGCCGCGTCCTGTTCGAGGCCGGTCACCTGGTGCCCGGCCCGTGCCAGCCGCAGCGCCTGCGTGCCCCGCCCCATGCCGACGTCGAGCACCCGCAGCCGCTGCCCGACCGGGAACCGCGCGGATATCTGCTCCTCCAGCTGCCGGGCCACCAGCTCCTGCCGTACGACGTCCCGCAGTCCGCCCGCCCCGCTCAGCCGGGCATCTGCCGCACCCTGGGAAAACGGCGTCGTGGTCAGGGCCGCTCCCCGCGCTTGACCTGCGGCTTCGGCAGACGGAGCCGGCGCATCTGGAGGGAGCGCATCAGCGCGTAGGCGACCGCGCCGCGCCTGTTCTCGTCCGGGAAGCGCTCGCCGAGCCGCTTCTTGAGCCGGAAGCCGGTGACGCACGAGTCGAACACGATGAGCGCGATCACGACCAGCCACAGCAGCAGCGCGGCGTTCTGCAGCGCGGGCACCCGGACCATGCTCAGCACGAGGATGACCACGGCCATCGGCAGGAAGAACTCCGCGACGTTGAACCGCGAGTCGACGAAGTCGCGCGCGAAGCGGCGCACCGGGCCCTTGTCGCGGACCGGCAGGTACCGCTCGTCGCCCGTGGCCAGCGCCTGCCGCTGCCGCTCCAGCGCGGCGCGGCGCGCCTCGCGCTGCCGCTTGGCGGCCTCCTTGCGCGTCATCGGCGTGTGGGCGACGCTGCGGCGCTGGGACCGGGCCTCACTGCGCTTGGGCGTGGGGCGGCCCTTGGGAGCCTGCGGGTCGCGGGGCTGCTTGGAGAGGTTCACCGGCGCCTGGTCGGCGGCCGGGGCCTTCTCTTCCTTGACACGGCTACGGAACACAAAACCCAAGGGTAAGGGCTGGACGGGCATGGACCCCAGCCCCGTGGGGAACGATCCGGCAACGCCGGTCGTCGGTAAAGGGACAGAGGGGACGTTGCGTACGCCCCGGGTACACCTGCGGACACACGTCCGGGCGGCCCCGGGGATCACCTACTCCCTACGCCGGAGCAGGAGGTCACGCAGTCGTCCTCGGGGATGAGCGCATCCGTCCCCGAACAGTGCGGTAATGGAAGCAGGGCCCGTACTGTGGGTTCTGTCGCAGTCGCTGGAGCTGGAGTCCGTCAGAAGGGGGCGCGCGAAGCCCATGAGCGGTGTCATGAAGCGTATGGGGATGATCTTCCGCGCGAAGGCGAACAAGGCCCTTGACCGGGCCGAGGACCCGCGCGAGACCCTCGACTACTCGTACCAGAAACAGCTGGAACTGCTCCAGAAGGTCCGCCGCGGCGTCGCGGACGTGGCCACCTCGCGCAAGCGCCTGGAACTCCAGCTGAACCAGCTGCAGCAGCAGTCCTCCAAGCTGGAGGACCAGGGCCGCAAGGCCCTCGCCCTGGGCCGGGAGGACCTCGCCCGCGAGGCGCTCTCCCGCCGCGCCGCGCTCCAGCAGCAGGTGACCGACCTGGAGACGCAGCACGCCACGCTCCAGGGCGAGGAGGAGAAGCTCACCCTGGCGGCCCAGCGGCTCCAGGCCAAGGTCGACGCCTTCCGCACGAAGAAGGAGACCATCAAGGCCACCTACACCGCGGCCCAGGCGCAGACCCGGATCGGCGAGGCCTTCTCGGGCATCTCCGAGGAGATGGGCGACGTGGGCCTGGCGATCCAGCGCGCCGAGGACAAGACGGCCCAGCTCCAGGCGCGGGCCGGCGCGATCGACGAACTCCTCGCCTCCGGCGCCCTGGACGACCCCTCCGGCATGCACAAGGACGACATCCAGGCCGAGCTGGACCGGCTCTCCGGTGGTACGGATGTAGAGCTGGAACTGCAGCGCATGAAGGCGGAGCTGGCCGGAGGCACGGCCGGCGGGCAGCAGGCCATCGAAGGCGGCGCGAGCGAACCGCAGCAGCAGCCGCAGTCCCAGCAGCAGCCGCAGGACACCCCGCGCTTCGACAAGCAGTAGCCGTCTTCCGCCGGGGCCCACGCCGAGGAGGGCGACATGATCGTACGGATCATGGGGGAGGGACAGGTGAGGCTGGCCGACGGCCACCTCGCCGAGCTGAACCAGCTGGACGACGAACTCCTGGCCGAGATGGAGAACGGCGACGGCCCCGGCTTCCGCCGCACCCTCACGGCCCTGCTGTCCAGGGTCCGCGCCCTGGGCGACCCCCTGCCGGACGACTCCCTGGAACCCTCGGACCTGATCCTGCCCGCCGCGGACGCCACCCTGGAGGAGGTCCGGGAGCTGCTGAGCGACGGCGGCCTGATCCCGGAGGCGTGAGCCGGCCCGGGGCGCCGGGGGGCGGCTCCCGGCGCCGTCCGCGCGGCCCCCGGCCCGGCGCGGAGCGGGCCGCGCGTGCCCCGGGGCGGTGCACCGGTGCCGTTCCCGACGGTGGCCGGCCCCGCTACCGTAAACAGCCGTGAACACCCTCGAACGCGCCCGGCGCCGTCTGCGGTCGCACCCCACGGCGCTGGACGCGGCCCTGGCGGCCGGCGTCCTGGCGTGCATGGTGGCCGGCTCGTTCGTCGACCCGCACGGACCGGACGGCGCCACCTGGGCCGTCCGCAGCCCCGACCCGCTCAGCCTGGTCCTCATGGCCCTCGGCGCCGCCGCGCTCGTCCTCCGCCGCCGTGCCCCCCGGACGGTCCTCGCCCTCACCGGCGGCGTCTCCCTCGTCGAGTGCGTCACCGGCGACCCCCGCGCCCCCGTCGCCATGTCCGCGGTCGTCGCCCTCTACACCGTCGCCTCCGCCACCGACCGCTCCACCACCTGGCGCGCCGGCCTGCTCACCACGACCGTGCTGACCGGCGCCGCCATGCTCGCCGGCCCCCTGCCCTGGTACGCCCAGGAGAACCTCGGCATCCTCGCCTGGACCGGCATCGGCGCCACCGCCGGCGACGCCGTCCGCAGCCGCCGCGCCTTCGTCCACGCCATCCGCGAGCGCGCCGAGCGCGCCGAGCGCACCCGCGAGGAGGAGGCCCGCCGCCGGGTCGCCGAGGAGCGCCTGCGCATCGCCCGCGACCTGCACGACGTCGTCGCCCATCACATCGCCCTGGTCAACGTCCAGGCCGGGGTGGCCGCCCACGTCCTGGACAAGCGGCCCGACCAGGCCAAGGAGGCCCTCGCCCACGTACGGGAGGCCGGCCGCTCCGCGCTGAACGAGCTGCGCGCCACCGTCGGCCTGCTCCGCCAGTCCGGCGACCCCGAGGCCCCGACCGAACCCGCCCCCGGCCTGGACCGCCTCGACGAGCTCGTCGGCACCTTTCGCAGCGCCGGCCTGCACGTCGAGGTCGCCCGCGCCGACCGGGGCGGCGACCTGCCCGCCGCCGTCGACCTGGCCGCCTACCGCGTCGTCCAGGAGGCCCTGACCAACGTGCAGAAGCACGCCGGGCCCGGGGCCAGGGCCGAGGTCAGCGTCGTCCGCGTCGGGCCGGACATCGAGGTCACCGTGATCGACGACGGCCCCGGCCAGGGCGACGCCTCCGGCTCCGGCGGCGGGCACGGACTGCTCGGCATGCGGGAGCGCGTCGGCGCCCTGCGCGGCACCCTCACCACCGGTCCCCGCTACGGGGGCGGCTTCCGCGTCCATGCCATCCTGCCGGTCGAGACCCGCACCCGTGCCTGAAGAGGACCCCCGCATGACGATCCGTGTCCTGCTCGCCGACGACCAGGCGCTCCTGCGCAGCGCCTTCCGGGTGCTCGTCGACTCCGAGCCCGACATGGAGGTGGTGGGCGAGGCCTCCGACGGCGCGGAGGCGGTGCGGCTGGCCGGGGAGCGGCGGGCCGACGTCGTGCTGATGGACATCCGGATGCCCGGCACGGACGGGCTCGCCGCCACCCGCATGATCGGCGCCGACCCCGCCCTGGCCCACGTCCGCGTGGTCATCCTGACGACCTTCGAGGTCGACGACTACGTCGTGCAGTCGCTGCGCGCCGGCGCCTCCGGCTTCCTCGGCAAGGGCTCCGAGCCGGAGGAACTGCTCAACGCCATCCGGGTCGCGGCCGGTGGCGAGGCGCTGCTGTCCCCGGCCGCGACCAAGGGCCTGATCGCCCGCTTCCTCGCCCAGGAGGGCCCGGCCGGCGACGGCCGCGACCCCGCCCGCGCCGAGCGGCTCGCCTCGCTGACCGGGCGGGAGCGCGAGGTGCTGGTGCAGGTCGCCGGCGGCCACTCCAACGACGAGATCGCCGAGCGGCTGAAGGTCAGCCCGCTCACGGTGAAGACGCACGTCAACCGGGCCATGACCAAGCTGGGCGCCCGGGACCGGGCGCAGCTGGTGGTCATCGCCTACGAGTCCGGGCTGGTACGTCCGAGGGTGGAGTGAGCCCTGCCCGGGCGTACTGCGGCGGGAGTACGCGCCGCGCCGGGAAATGGACCTCGGACCTACGGATCGGCGGTCCCCCATGGCCCAAGGTGTAGGGGCGGGCGCTCGCCTGCGCTCCGCCCCTCGACCGTCCGCACGTCCGCCGTCCACAGGAGAGAGACCCCCAACCCATGTCCTGGCTGTCCAGATTCAGCCTCGCGCAACGGGCCCTCGTAGGGCTGATGTCGATCATCGCGCTCGTCTTCGGGGCGATCGCGATCCCGCAGCTGAAGCAGCAACTGCTGCCCACCATCGAACTGCCGATGGTGTCGGTGATCGCGCCCTACCCGGGCGCCTCTCCCGACGTCGTCGAGAAGCAGGTCGTCGAGCCCGTCGAGGACAGCCTGGAGGCCGTCGACGGCATCTCGGGCGTCACCTCCACGGCCAGCGAGGGCAACGCCGTGATCATGGCGTCCTTCGACTACGGCAACGGCGCCCAGCAGCTCGTCGCGGACGTCCAGCAGGCCGTCAACCGGGCCCGCGCCCAGCTCCCGGACGAGGTGGACCCGCAGGTCGTCGCGGGGTCGACGGACGACATCCCCACCGTGGTCCTCGCCGTCACCTCCCAGCGCGACCAGCAGGCCCTGGCCGACCAGCTCGACCGGACCGTCGTCCCCGCCCTGGAGGAGATCGACGGCGTCGGACAGGTCACGGTCGACGGCGTACGGGACACCGAGGTCGTCGTCACCCCGGACGAGGCCGGACTCGCCCGGGCGGGCCTGACCACGCAGTCCCTCGTCCAGGCCCTGCAGGCGGGCGGCGCGACCGTGCCGGCCGGCTCCTTCGACGAGGACGGCGCCAACCGCACCGTCCAGGTCGGCGGCGGCTTCACCTCGCTGAAGCAGATCGAGGACCTGATGGTCAAGGGGGAGGCCGGCAAGGGCAAGCCGGTGCGCCTCGGCGACGTCGCCACGGTCGAGGAGGAACAGGCCCGCGCCGACTCCCTCACCCGCACCAACGGCAGGCCCAGCCTCGCCGTCACGGTCACCATGGACCACGACGGCAGCGCGGTCGCGATCTCGGACGCGGTCCGGGACATGCTCCCGGACCTGCGCGAGGACCTCGGCGCCGGCACCACCCTCACCGTCGTCAGCGACCAGGGCCCGGCGGTGTCGAAGTCCATCGAGGGCCTGACCACGGAGGGCGCGCTCGGGCTGGTCTTCGCCGTCCTGGTGATCCTGGTCTTCCTGGCCTCGATCCGCTCGACCCTGGTCACGGCGGTGAGCATCCCGCTCTCGGTCGTCCTGGCCCTGATCGTGCTGTGGACGCGCGACCTGTCGCTGAACATGCTGACCCTCGGCGCGCTGACCATCGCGATCGGCCGGGTCGTCGACGACTCGATCGTGGTGCTGGAGAACATCAAGCGGCACCTCGGCTACGGCGAGGAACGCCAGGAGGCCATCCTCAAGGCGGTCCGCGAGGTCGCGGGCGCGGTGACCTCCTCGACGCTCACCACGGTCGCGGTGTTCCTGCCGATCGGCCTGGTCGGCGGCATGGTGGGCGAGCTGTTCGGCTCGTTCAGCCTGACCGTCACGGCCGCGCTGCTGGCGTCCCTGCTGGTGTCGCTGACGGTCGTCCCGGTCCTGTCGTACTGGTTCCTGCGCGCCCCGAAGGGCACCCCGCAGGACGCCGAGCAGGCGCGCCGGCTGGCGGAGGAGAAGGAAGCGAGGAGCCGGCTCCAGCGGATCTACGTCCCCGTCCTGCGGTTCGCGACCCGGCGCCGGCTGACCAGCGTGGCCATCGCGGTCGTCGTCCTGATCGGCACCTTCGGCATGGCGCCGCTGCTGAAGACCAACTTCTTCGACCAGGGCGAGCAGGAGGTCCTCACCGTCCGGCAGGAGCTGAAGCCCGGCACCAGCCTGGCCGCGACCGACGCCCAGGCGAGGAAGGTCGAGAAGCTGCTCGCCGGCACCGAGGGCGTCGAGGACTACCAGGTGACGGTCGGCTCGTCCGGCTTCCTCGCGGCCTTCGGCGGCGGCACGGACACCAACCAGGCCTCCTACCAGGTGATGCTGGAGGACTCGGCGTCCTCCCAGGACGTCCGGGACCGCCTCCAGAAGGGCCTGGACGAGCTGGAGGGCATCGGCACCACCACCATCGCGGCCGGTGACGGCTTCGGCAGCCAGGACCTGAGAGTGGTGGTGAAGGCGGCCGACGCGGACGTGCTGCGCGAGGCCGCGGAGGAGGTCCGCAAGACGGTGGCCTCGCTGGACGACGTCACCGACGTCACCAGCGACCTGGCGCAGAGCGTGCCGCGCGTCTCGGTCGAGGCCGACGGGAAGGCCGCGGCGGCGGGCTTCGACGACCAGACCCTCGGCGCGGCCGTCGCCCAGGCCGTCCGCGGCACCACCGCGGCCAAGGCGGTCCTGGACGACACCGAGCGCGACGTCGTCGTCAGGTCGGCGAAGCCGGCCGAGACGCTGCGGCAGCTGAAGGCGCTGAACCTGGGCGGGGTCCGGCTCGGCGACATCGCCACGGTGAAGCTGGTGGACGGCCCGGTGTCGATGACCCGGATCGACGGCCAGCGGGCGGCCACCATCACGGCCAGGCCGACGGGCGACAACACGGGTGCGGTGAGCGCCGACCTCCAGGCCGAGATCGACGCGCTGAAGCTGCCGGCCGGCGCGACGGCGGAGATCGGCGGCGTGTCCGAGGACCAGGACGAGGCGTTCGCCAACCTGGGCCTGGCGATGCTGGCGGCCGTCGCGATCGTCTTCATGCTGCTGGTGGGCACCTTCCGCTCGCTGGCCCAGCCGCTGATCCTGCTGGTGTCGATCCCGTTCGCGGCGACCGGCGCGATCGGCCTGCTGGTGGCGACGGGCACCCCGATGGGCGTGCCCGCGATGATCGGCATGCTGATGCTGATCGGCATCGTGGTGACCAACGCGATCGTGCTGATCGACCTGATCAACCAGTACCGCGCGCAGGGCTGGGGCGTGGTGGAGGCCGTGGTGGAGGGCGGCCGCCACCGGCTGCGGCCCATCCTGATGACGGCCCTGGCGACGATCTTCGCCCTGCTGCCGATGGCCCTGGGCATCACCGGCGAGGGCGGCTTCATCGCCCAGCCGCTGGCGGTGGTCGTGATCGGCGGCCTGATCACCTCGACCCTGCTGACCCTGCTCCTGGTCCCGACGCTGTACGCGATGCTGGAGCTCCGCAAGGAGCGCCGGACGGCGAAGCGGGCGGGGAAGCGGCAGGCCGAGGCGGACCGGCCCCTGGAGCCGGCCGGGGCGTGACGGTGTGACGGCGTGAGGGCCGGGTCCCGCGACGGGACCCGGCCCTCACGCACGTCCGCGCGCCCTACGGCAGCGCCAGCATCCGCTCCAGCGCCAGCTTCGCGAACGCCTCGGTCTCCTTGTCGACCTCGATGCGGTTGACGAGCTTGCCGTCGGCGAGGGACTCCAGGGCCCACACCAGGTGCGGCAGGTCGATGCGGTTCATCGTGGAGCAGAAGCACACCGTCCGGTCCAGGAACACGATCTCCTTGCCCTCGGGCGCGAACCGGTTCGCCAGCCGGCGGACCAGGTTCAGCTCCGTGCCGACGGCCCACTTGGAGCCGGCCGGCGCGGCCTCCAGGGTCTTGATGATGTACTCCGTCGAACCGACGTGGTCGGCCGCCGCCACGACCTCGTGCCGGCACTCGGGGTGGACGAGGACGTTCACGCCCGGGATGCGCGCGCGCACCTCGTCGACCGAGTCCAGGCTGAAGCGGCCGTGCACCGAGCAGTGGCCGCGCCACAGGATCATCTTCGCGGCGCGCAGCTCGTCCGCGGTCAGCCCGCCGTTCGGCTTGTGCGGGTTGTAGACGACGCAGTCCTCCAGCGACATGCCCATGTCCCGCACCGCCGTGTTCCGGCCCAGGTGCTGGTCGGGCAGGAACAGGACCTTCTCGCCCTGCTGGAAGGCCCACTCCAGGGCCCGCCGGGCGTTCGACGAGGTGCAGATCGTCCCGCCGTGCTTGCCCGTGAACGCCTTGATGTCCGCCGAGGAGTTCATGTACGACACCGGCACGACCTGCTCGGCGACGCCGGCCTCGGTCAGCACGTCCCAGCACTCGGCGACCTGCTCGGCCGTGGCCATGTCGGCCATCGAGCAGCCGGCGGCCAGGTCCGGCAGGACGACCTTCTGGTCGTCGGAGGTCAGGATGTCGGCGGACTCGGCCATGAAGTGCACACCGCAGAACACGATGTACTCGGCCTCGGGGCGCGCGGCCGCGTCCCGCGCCAGCTTGAAGGAGTCGCCCGTGACGTCGGCGAACTGGATGACCTCGTCGCGCTGGTAGTGGTGGCCGAGCACGAAGACCTTGTCCCCGAGCCTCTCCTTGGCCCTGCGGGCGCGCTCCACCAGGTCCGGGTCGGACGGCGAGGGCAGATCGCCGGGACACTCCACACCGCGCTCGCTCCTCGGGTCGGCCTCGCGGCCGAGGAGCAGCAGGGCGAGGGGCGTCGGCTGGACGTCGAGCTCCTGGGCTTGGGCGGTGGTCACGACACGCACCCTTTCTACTTTTCGTCGAATTGACGCTATCTATCATAACCGGTTCATGTCAGTTTGACGATGCCCATCGTGTCGGTGTGACGTGAATCCCGGCCGCGGTCCGCCGTCCGGACCGCTGTCCGCGCACCGGGGCATGTGCGAGCATGAAGGACACAAGCCGAGGAGAAAGTCGGGCTCGCCCGGAATGAATCCGCGGCGCCGCCGGTTGCAACCGTCGGCAAGCAGTCTCCGTACAACCCGGGAGAGATGTAGATGTCCGTATCGGACGAGACCACCACCGTCACCGACGGCATCATCCTGACCGACGCCGCCGCGGCCAAGGTCAAGGCCCTGCTCGACCAGGAAGGCCGTGACGACCTCGCCCTGCGCGTCGCCGTCCAGCCCGGTGGCTGCTCCGGCCTGCGCTACCAGCTCTTCTTCGACGAGCGTTCCCTCGACGGCGACGTGGAGAAGGACTTCGGCGGCGTGAAGGTCGTCACCGACCGGATGAGCGCTCCGTACCTGGGCGGCGCCACCATCGACTTCGTGGACACGATCGAGAAGCAGGGCTTCACGATCGACAACCCGAACGCGACGGGCTCCTGCGCCTGCGGCGACTCCTTCAGCTGAGCCGCGCCCGGCGAACGCATGACGCGAAGGCGGCGGTCCCCTCCGGCGGGGCCGCCGCCTTCGCGCTCCTCCGGCGCCCGGGACGCGCGGCGCCCGCGCTAGCGCGTCCCGGACGGCGCCGGCAGCCGCGCCCCCGGCTTCCGCACCGGCACCCGGCTGCCGTCCGAGCCCACGACCGCACGGTCGCCGAGCGGCTCGTCCAGCCGCACGGTCCGCTCGTACTGCCGGGCGATCAGGATGCAGACCCGGTCCGGATGCGGAGTCTCGGTCACCGTGACCGTCACCTCGCCGGCGCTCTCGGCCGCCTTCGCCGCGTAGTCGGCGCACACCCCGCCCGTGAAGGTCACGGTCAGCTCCCTGCCCTCGGCGGTGTAGCCCTCGACCCGGACGTCCCGGGGGGCCGGCGTCTCGGCCGGCCCACCGGACGGCGCGGCGGAGGCCAGGTACTCCGGGTCGACCGCCGGATGCGTCACCGTGACGGTGTCCCGCGCGCCCGGCGCCCGCACCTCGAACAGCCAGGACGGCACCAGCGTCTGCCGCGCGCCGACGGAGTGCGAGGCCAGGCCGAAGACGGCCCGCTCCACCACGGCCGTCTCCCGCTCCGGGGCCGCCGCGGACGGACCGCAGGGCTCCTGCGCCCCGTCCGCCAGCGGCGCGGGACTGGCGCAGCCGCCGACGCCCGCGCGCGGGTCGGCAGCCGGCGCCGCGTTCATCAGCTCCAGCGTCCGCTCCGCGTCCAGGACGGGGTACGTGTCCCCCTTCACCGGCGCCTTCAGCAGGCCGCTGCCGCCGACCACCTCGCCCGTCGCGCCGACGACCACCCCGGTCGTCCAGCCGTGGGTGGGCAGCCCGCCGACCACGGGGTCGGCGTTCACCACCCGCCGGGCGCCCATGACCTGACGCGCGTCGGCCTTCGCGTCGTGCTGACCCACCGCCTTCAGCACGGGCGCGGCGGCCTTCCGCGCGGCCTCCTCGCCCACCGGGCCGCCGGACTTGCGCGCGCACACGGCGGCGCCCCGGCAGTCGTCGGTGCCCGGCGCGTACCGGTGGAACGTCCACGCCCCGGGCGCCTGCCGCGCCACCCGCAGACCCGGCCCCGACCCGTCCTTCACCGCCCCGACCGTCCAGTCCCGGCCCTGCGCCACCGGTGTCCCCGGCACGCCGAGGGCCTTCGCCAGCCGCGCCACCTCCTCCGCGGTGACCCGGCCGGCCGGCCGGTACACGGGCGCCGAGCCGGGGCCCCGGGGGAGCGCGCCCGCGGCCCGGTGGACGACGCCGTACGGATCGGGCTCACCGGGCGCGACGCCGTTCGTGCCGTCCGGTGCGGGGCCGTCGAGGGCGAGCGGCGGGGGAGCGCCGTCGCCGCCGGACGCCCCGCACCGGACGGCACGAACGGCGTCGCGCCCGGTG
>NZ_BAAATK010000023.1:0-111031 GCF_039533365.1 Streptomyces glaucus | reverse complement strand
CATCCGCTGGGAGATCCGCGACGACATCCACGAGGCGTTCCTCAAGCTCGCCTGCCCACTGATCTGCTGGCGCCGTCTGCGAGCCACATTCTGTTAGGAGTTCCTAGGCTGGAAGAAGCGGACTCAACGTCCCCTCAGGGGCTTGGCGACTGAGTCCTGATTCCCTCGGTCAGGGCCCGTCGGCCCTGACCGGTGCGCCGGGTGGGTGTGGTTGCCAGGACTGTCGCGGGGTCGGGCCTGCCGCCGTCACCAGGGGAGTGCGCCGGCGCGGTCGGTCACCGTGCCGGTGGGCGTGTCGGGCCCCAGGGTGGCGATACGCACCGCCGCCTCCGCGCCCTCCTCGACGCTGTGCCCGATGTGGCCGGTGAACTCGGTCGCGGTCTGGCCGGGGTCCACCGCGTTGAAGCGGACGTCGGGGATCGTCCTGGCGTACTGCATGGTCAGCATGGTGACCGCGCTCTTCGACGAGCCGTAGGCGGCGAGCGGATACTGCGACTCGACCCGCTCCGGGTCGTGGGTCAGCGTGAACGACCCCAGGCCGCTGGTGACGTTGACGACGGACGGGGCGGCCGCCTTCCGCAGCAGGGGCAGGAACGCGTGCGTGACGCGCACCAGGCCGAAGACGTTGGTTTCGTAGACGTGGCGGATCTGGTCGGCCGTCATGTCCTCGGGTGCGGTCACTTCGCCGAGGATCCCGGCGTTGTTGACGAGAACGTCCAGGTGGCCCGCCCGAGCGCGCAGCGTCTCGACCGCCGCGCCGACCGACGCGTCGTCGGTCACGTCCAGCTGGACGAAGCCGGCGCCGAGCCGGTCGGCGGCCTTGCGTCCGTTCCCGGCGTCCCGGGCGCCGACCCAGACCGTCTGGCCCGCCTGTACGAGTCGGCGCGCGATCTCGTGGCCGAGGCCCCTGTTGCCGCCGGTGATCAATGTGGTGGTCACGTCGTGTCTCTCCTGTGCGTGTCGTCGGAGCGGGTGCTCCCGGAAAGCGGTCACCGGGAGCACCCAAGGGATTGGTTCCGCGGCGGTGTGCTCCGTCGGCGTCGACCCCGATGTCGGCGGGCGTCCTGCTCTAGTGGGCGGGGCGGAACGGACGCAGCAGGCGGATGCCGTCCTCGATGGATCCGTCGATCAGTTCGAGCATCTGCGGGACAAGTTCCCGCATCCGGGGCGCGGCGAGGTGTGCGTCGAGGTGGGCGCGTGTCTCCCAGCGTTCGTAGATGACGAACTCGCCGGGCCGGCCCTCGACTTCGTGGGCCTCGTAGTCGATGTTGCCGGGGTCGTTGCGCGAGGGGGTGACGGCGGCGGTGATGAACGCCTTGAGGTCGGCCTCCCTGCCCGCCTTCGCCTTCGCGTCCCAGACGACGGTCACGTAGCCGGTGGGTGTTGCGGTCATGGTGATTCCTTCTCTGTTCCGTGTTGTGTTCCGTGCTGACGGGCTGTGTGTCGGTACCGAGCCGGGTCAGCTCTTGATGAAGTCGAGGAGGTCGGCGTTGACGGTGTCGGCGTTGACGGTGCACATGCCGTGCGACAGGCCCGGGTAGACCTTCAGGGTCACGTGCTCGACCAACGTGACCGCCGACCGGGCGGAGTTGGCGATCGGGACGATCTGGTCGTCGTCGCCGTGCAGGAGGAGCGTGGGCACGTCGATCGCCCGGAGGTCGTCGGTGAAGTCCGTCTCCGAGAACGCTCTGATCCCCTCGTGGTGCGCCTGCGCGCTGCCGGCCATCCCCTGGCGCCACCAGTTCTGGATGATGCCCTGGGAGACGTCCGCACCCGGACGGTTGAACCCGTAGAACGGCCCGGAGGCGATGTCGAGGTAGAACTGGGAGCGGTCGGTGGCCACGCCCTCGCGGAAGCCGTCGAAGACCTCCGCCGGCAGCCCTGCGGGGTTGGATTTCGTCTGGACCATGAGCGGCGGGACCGCTGCGATGAGGACGGCCTTGGCGACCCGGCCGGCACCGTGCCTGGCGACGTACCGGGCGACCTCTCCGCCACCGGCGCAGTGGCCGACGTGGACGACGTCGCGCAGGCCGAGGTGCGCCACCACGGCGGCGGCGTCCGCCGCGTAGCGGTCCATGTCGTGCCCGTGGCCGACCTGGGCGGAGCGCCCGTGCCCGCGGCGGTCGTGGGCGACGACGCGGTAGCCCCGCCGGACGAGGAACAGCAACTGGGCGTCCCAGTCGTCCGAGCTCAGCGGCCAGCCGTGGTGGAACATGACCGGCCGGCCCGAGCCCCAGTCCTTGTAGAAGATCTCGACTCCGTCGCCGGTGGTGACGAACGGCATGGTCCGCTCCTCGTGGTCTCGCCCGGGTACCGGGCGGATTCGATGTCTCCACGAGAATGGCTCGGCCACCGTGCCGACAGCCTCCGTCAGCTGACTGACATCCGGCCGCCGGCTCGCTTACGTCAGTACCGGGGCAGTGCCGGGACCCGGCCGGCAGCTCTCACAGCCGGGTGGCCGGAGGCTCGGGAGGCAGCGCCTCCAGAGCGTCGCGGAGCCCGGCCCGCGACGTGATCCCCAGCTTCGGGAACACACGGTAGAGATGCGACGACACGGTCCGCGGCGAAAGGAACAGACGCGACGCGATCTGCGGGTTCGACAGCCCCGTCGCCGCCAGCCTGGCGACCTCCAGCTCCTGCGGGGTGAGGGCCTCGCCGGCCTTGCCCCGGCCGGTCCGCGTCATCCCGGTGGCGCGGAGTTCCGTCGCGGCCCGGGCCTCCCACGAACGGGCCCCGAGCTCCTCGAAGCGGCCGCGGGCGGCGGCCAGCTGCACCCGGGCCTCGCGGTTGAGCCCCTGACGGCGCAGCCTCTCGCCGTACGCCAGATGAGCACGGCCGACCTCGAAGGGCCACTGCTCGACGCCCGGCAGCCCGAGTGCCTCCTCGAAGCACCGGACCATGTCCTCGGCAGCCGATGTCATCGCCGTGACCGTGGCCGCGCTCAGCGCGAACCGCGACGAGAGGTGACCGACACCGGCGTCGCGCAGCGCGTCCGCGTGCCGTCGCGCCTCCGCGTGCCGCCCGGAGCGCACGGCGGCCTCGACGAGGTCCGGCGCGGACCACACGGCCTCGGGGTTGAACGCCGGCAGCACACCCGGGGCGCAGATCGCCGTGGCGTGCCGGAACGCCGTCTCGAAGTCGGCGGCGCCGAGGGCCGCCCGGGCCGCCGCCTGGTGGGCGCAGTTCTCCAGCCGCCGCAGGCCCCTGGGACCCGACCATCCCCAGATGTCCTCGCAGTGCTCCCGGCACGCGTCGAGGGCGCCGCGCTGGGCCGCGGCCATTGCAGCGACGTAATGCCCCACCTGGGCGAACAGGTGGTACCCCGTCTCCTCGGACAGTGCGATGAGCTCGTCCGCGGCGCCGGCCGACGCCTGCCACCGGCCGGCGTACAGGTCGTCCAGGGCGACGAACATCAGGGCCGGCATGCTCGATCCCACCGCGCCGCCGTCGCGTATGACCCGGGACACGGCCTCGCGACAGCCCGGAAGCCGGTCGAGGTACGAGGCGGTCAGGGCGGTGCGGATGACCACGTCGGCGTCGCTCTGGTCCCTCAGCCGCGCGATCTCCTCGTCCAGGCGGCGCAGCATGCCGTCGGTGACGGAGCCGAGGTCGTGGTGGACGCGCCCCAGCGACGCCGCGGCGGCGGGCGCCGCCTCGGGGACCCGGGCGAGCACGTCGACCAGAGGTTGCCAGTGCTCGGGCCGGCCCGAGTACTGGCTGGCGAGGGTGAGGGTGAACAGCGCGGTCTCCAGCTCCTCGTGCGGCGGTCCGGGCATCACCGGGGCCTGCTCGACCGCCTCCATCAGGAGTGCATGGGCCGTATCGGCGTCGCCTTCCGTGACGAGCACCAGGAAGCCGGCCGTCGCGGCCGCCGAGAGCGACCGGGCCGCCGGATTGCCCTCGACCTCACGCATGATCTCGTGGCTGACCTCCAGATGGCCGGTGACCCAGGCGGCGGCATAGGCGGCCTGCGACAGGCGGCGCCTGCGGTCCGCTCGGTCGGTGCTCAGCTCGGCCGCGCGCCGCAATCTCGCGATCGCGCCGTCGGCGTCACCGCGCCGCAGGCTGCTCCGGGCCGCCGACTCCACCACGGCGGCGACCGCCTCGTCGGGCGCCGTCGTGGCTCTCGCGAGGTGATCACCGCGCCGCTCGGGCTGGCCGGCCAGCGCGTCGGCCAGCCGGCGGTGGGCGCCGCGCCGCTGTTCACCGGTGGAACCGTCGACCACCGCGGACCTGACCAGCGGATGCCTGAAGCGCACCGCGCGGCCGTTCTCCGTGACCATGACCAGGTGGTCACGCTCCGCGGGAGCGAGTTCCTCGAGGCTGCCCGGCCCGCCGGCCGCCTCGAGGACGCCGATGTCGCCGGAGCCCTCAAGAGCCGCGAGCAGCAATACCTCACGCGTTCCCCGCGGCAGTCGTCCGACGCGGGCGCCGTACAGAGCGCGGACATCCCGCCCCGGGCCGCTCGCCCGCCCCGTCCCTTGGCCGTGCCGGTCGCCGGACACCCCGGTGGACCCGGCGAACTCGAGCAGCGCCAGGGGATTTCCCTGCGCCTCGTGGGCCACGGTCGAAAGAACCCGGCGGGGAAGGTGAGCGAAGCGCCGGGACAGCAGCCGCAGGGCGTCCGCGTCACCCAGCGGTGCGACCTCGAGCTCCGGCAGACCGGGGGACCGGAAGGATTCGCCGGACTCCGCCCGCTGCGCTCCGAGCAGCCCGATGCGGCGGCCCCCCAGTCTTCTGGCGACGAAACCCACCGCGGCCCGGCTCGCCTGGTCGACGACATGAAGGTCATCGACCACGAGGAGCAACGGCCGCTCCTTCGCGGCCTCGTCGAACAGGGACAGTGCCGCGTTCAGGACGGCGATCCGGCTCGGCGCGGGACCGGCGCCGAGACCGAGGGCGACCTCGAGGGCCTCCCGCATGGAACGCGGCAGACGGCCGAGCTCGTCCGGCAGCGAGCCGACGAGCTGATGGAGCCCCGCGTAGCTGATGTCCGTCTCGTACTCGACACCGCTCCCGCGGACGACCCGCACTCCCCTCGCCACCGCCAGCTCGGCGGTCGCGTCCAGGAGTGCCGTCTTCCCCACGCCCGGATCACCGGTGAGCAGCAGAACAGCTCCGTCCGTCCCGGCCATGTCCAGGAACGCCGCAAGCTCGGCGAGCTCGCCCTCCCGGCCGACCAGCCCGGTCGGGCCGACGCCCGTGCCTGTCCCTGACTTCGCCCACATCCGCCGCGTCCCTCGTCCTGCCTCGCGAAGCAGTCGAAACACTAGCCACGCACCTGACCAGGAAGTATTGCACCCACCGGTAAACGGAGCCTGAAGCCATCTGCTTCGCCGACACCCGCAGCTCCCGGACGAAGATCATGCAGAACACCCGTCGGGCGCCGCAGCCCCACCGCAACGACAGCACCAAAAGCGCGCGGATCACCGTGCCGGTCCTCCTCCCGCCCGGCAAAGGCCGGCCGACACGGTCGCCTCCGCCGGCTACCGCCCCCTCGTCGCCGTCCTCAAGGTTCGGGATACGGACGCCGAGTCAGTCGAGCTACCGGTCTGTGGCCAGCTGCGTCCCCGACCGCGACGCGGACGGGGACGGGATCGACGTCTCGTTCGCCACGCAGAACTGGCGGAGGGCCATCCGTGTCGGCGAGGGCGTTCCGCCATCCCCCCGTCGAGGTGTCGCGCGATCGTCCGGCACGAGCAATGCGTGAACCGGAGTGCGCGCGCCGCGCCCGGTGCCTGGGCTCCGCTTCTCGCGTCCGCCATTCCCCGGCTCAGACACCACTTGCAGCCATGGACCCGATCCCCAGCTTGATGGCCTTGGCCCGAAGGCCCGGAGAAGCGTCGGAGATGCCGCCGCGCCCTTCCCTGGCCCACTACTGGGAGCTCGCGCAGACAGCCGGCGTGGAAAGCCTCGGCATCGAGGTGGGTACAAGGCCCCGGTGAATCAGAAGCTGCGACGCTCTGTGATCGCCGGCGAGACCTGTGCGCATCCTTCGTCTCGGGTTGTTTGCCTGGCTAGCCTGCGCAGGGCCCGCATGGCAGGTGATCCGGGGTCGGCCGTCATCAGGACGACCTCCTGGTCGTCCTCGGGCACGAGCAGGACGTCGCAGTTCAACCGCAGCGCGCCGACCTCCGGATGGTGCAGGGTCTTGGTGCGGTGCCCGGGAGCGTGGACCGGATGTGTCTGCCAGATCTGCCGGAACTCCTCACTGCCGTCGTGCAGTTCGGCCAGCAGGGCGGCCAGCTGCGGGTCGTGCGGGTAGCGGGCGGCGGCCCTGCGCAGCCGCGCCACCGCGATGTGTCCGAACTCCTCGGCGCTGGAGCTCTCGTACGTCCGCCCCCGGCCCAGGAAGTGGCGGCGGGCCAGGTTCGTCGTCCCGTCTCCGAGGTCGGCGCCGAGCAGTGCCTGGGCCAGGGGGTTCCAGGCGACGACGTGGTACGCCGCGTCAGTGACGATGGCACCGGTCTCCGGCAGCCGGTCCAGCATCCGGGCCACGTGCGGGCGCACCCGCCGCACGGCGCTGGTGCCGGGTGGCGCGCTCGAACCCGCCAGGCGGAACAGGTGGCTGCGCTCGGCCGGCGTGAGCCGCAGCGCGCGGGCCAATGCGTCCAGGATGCGGGCCGACGGCCGCGGTCCCCGGGCCTGCTCCAGCCGCGTGTAGTAGTCGACCGACATGTGGGCGAGCTCCGCCACCTCTTCGCGGCGCAGGCCCGGTGTGCGGCGGGCGGTGCCCGTCTCCGGCAGGCCGATCTCGTGCGGACGCAGGGCCGCCCGGCGGTCCCGCAGGTAGCGGGCCAGCTCCTGCCGTGCCATACCGCTTCCTGTCTCCTCCCACTGCCTGGTACAGACTGTCCCTGGCCGGGCGCCTGCGACCAGGGAAGCGTGGTTGCCATGAACGAACGCACAGCTCTGGTCACCGGTGCCAACAAGGGCATCGGCAAGCATATTGCCCGGCTGCTCGCCGCCGAGGGCGTCACCGTGTACGTGGGCTCCCGCGACCCCGGGCGCGGGCAGCGGGCCGTCGAGGAGATCGGTGCCGGGGCCCGCCTGCTGGTCCTCGACGTGAGTGATCCCGACGGCATCGCACAGGCCGCGGCTCAGGTGGACCGCTTGGACGTGCTGGTCAACAATGCCGGCATCTCGCTGTCGCTCGCCCCGCCGGCCGGCACCGGCGTCGAGGAGTTCCGGCGCACGTACGAGACCAATGTGTTCGGGGTGGTGGCGGTGACCAATGCCTTCCTGCCCGCCCTGCGCCGGTCGCCGCGCCCGCGCATCGTCAACATCTCCAGTGGCACCGCTTCGCTGACCTGGAGCACGAACCCCAACCCCCAGTTCACCCCGGGAAGCGGCGGCGCCGCTGCCTACCGCTCGTCCAAGGCCGCCCTCAACGCCCTCACCGTCTTGTACGCCCAGACGCTGGCCCACGACGGCTTCAAGGTCAACGCGCTCGCTCCTGGCCTGCGGGCCACCGATCTCACTCCCGGGGCCGCCGCTGCCGGCGGCGACCCGGCCGAGGCCGCCCAAGGCGCCCTCCGCCTGGCCCTGCTGCCGGACGACGGCCCCACCGGTGGCTTCTTCTCCTGGGACGGAACCCCCGTGCCCTGGTGACGAGTCAGGGGAGGCGTCGGGGACGGGTGCCCCGGCGGTGGGTGACCCGTGCCCGGCGAATCAGGCTGCGGAGGACCTGCTGCTCGGGTCCGAGCCGGCCGTAGGCGTACCGGAGAAAGTCGCCCTGGGCCTCGCCGTGCAGGCTGGTGCCCGGTTCGTCGAGCAGGCGTGGGCACCGGCTCGGCGGTGCCCACGGCGCGTACGGTCGCGTGGGTCACCGCGTCCGCGCCCCGCCGTGAGGACGTCGTCCAGGGCCGGCGGGTTCGCGGTGCCGAGCGGGTGCGTCCCCGTCGTCGGCGTGAACAACGTGCCGCCGTCGTTGAGCAGGTGCACCGGGCGCACGGCACGGGCGCCGTCGTACGCCGTGCCGGCCAGGTTCCCGCGGCGACGGGGGTTCCCTCACAGAATTGACACCGCGACGCCTTCCTCGCCCCTCCCGCGCTCCGGGCTCGCCCCGAGCGCCGTCAGCGTCACCCCGGCTGCCACCGCCAGCGCCGCCACCAGCCCCGCCGCGAGCACCGCCCAGTGCCCCAGGAACGTACAGACGACCACCAGCAGCGCCGTGGCCGGCAGCACCGACTGCTGGACGATCCCCACCTTGTAGAAGCGCGAGTGCAGCGCCCACACCGTGAGCAGGAACAGCGCTGTCGGCAGCGTCACCGCCGCCGACGCCGACAGCGCCGAAAGGTGCGTCTTGCCCACCGCCTGCTCCACCGCCGCCTCCAGGCCGGCCCCGATCGCGGCACCCGAGACGAAGATCAGGTAATGGCCGTAGCCCCAGAGGAAGGACTGCCGGTTGGACCGGAGGTGCCCGTGGATGGGGACCGCGAAGTAGACCCACCAGGCGGCGAAGATGATCAGCAGTCCGCCGGCGGCGATGGGCAGCAACTCACCCAGGGCCTCGTGCTCGTCGATCCCCGACTTCACGGCGACGGTGGCCGCCGCGATGGTCTCGCCGAGCACGATGAGCGTGAGCAGCCCGTACCGTTCGGCGATGTGGTGGGGGTGCCAGGGCGTGGGGTGGGCCCGCTCCGCATACAGCGGTGCGGCCATCTCCAGCAGCGCCATCACCAGGAAGACCCACGGGCGGCCGGCCTCCGGCAGGGCCAGTAGCCCCAGCCAGCCGATCTGACAGAGCCCGATGGCGTACCGCAGCGCCATCGTCCGCTCGGGGCCCTGGCTGGACCGCGCCACGCGCAGCCACTGCGCCGTCATGGCGAGCCGCATGATCACATAGCCCAGGACGACGACCAGGTACGCGTGTTCCTCGAACACCTGGGAGACGCCTGCCGTCAGGACGAGCACGCCGGCTATCTGGATCAGCGTGACGATCCGGTACAGCACGTCGTCGTTGTCGTAGGCCGAGGCGAACCACGTGAAGTTCATCCACGCCCACCAGATGGCGAAGAAGATCATCAAGTAGTCGAGGATCCCCTCGCCCGTGTGTCCCTCGACCATGGCGTGCACCAGCTGGGCGCCTGCCTGGGCTATGGCCACGATGAAGCACAGGTCGAAGAAGAGCTCCAGTGAGGAGACGCCGCGGCGGGTCTCGTCGCGGCCTCGCGCCGTGAGCCTGCGCAGTGGTCTGTGGTGTGCGGGCGCCGCGGAGCACACCGGCGGCGGAGCCGGGCTGCTTGTCATCTGGTGAGCCAAGCTCCGAAATGCCGCTGCAGTCGGGGATTGATCTGCCAGACCATCGCCGCTGCCGCCGCCGGGACGAGTACAGCGAGTCGCACCGGCAGGTACAGATCCTCCAGAACAGGATCCGTGGCCAGGCCCAGCAGGACGATGGTGGGGTAGATACCGCACACGGTGAGGAGCCACAGCTTCCAACGCCGGACGGCGGCCGGAGCGGTGGGGCCGGGCCGGGGTTCGGCGTTCGCGAACGCGTTCCGGCCCTGCGCCCGGAGCGTGTGCCGGATGTCTGTCGCTGCCGGTGGGCTCGGCAGTCCAGGATCGTCGGCACCGTAGGCATCAGGAACAGTTCTCTCGTTCATGGACCACTCCAAATCGAAAAGCTGCGTATCGTTTTGATTCCATCGGTTCCTGCGCGACCGAGGCGATGTCGGCGCTGCGTGATGGGCTGCCCGAGCGCAACAGCGGCAGCGGTTGCCGGGTGGGCAGCACAGGGCTCAGACGGCTCACCGCCGGCCGCTGCTGGTATCCGTCCGCTGACATGCCTTCGGATGGTGCCGTTCCAGGTGAAGCCCGCACCCGCGTTGTTGACCAGCACGTCGAGGCGACCGCGCCGTGCCGCCACTTCGGCCGCGGGTCGCTGGGTCCCGGCCGGAGCGGACAGGTCGGTGATGTATTGCCCGGCCCCGAAACGCTGCGCGATCGGCACCGGTCGCTGCGGGACACGACCGTGCAAGAGCAACTGGTGCACGGCTTCCGCAAGCTCCTCAGCCGGAGCGAGACCAGGACCGTTCGTCGCTCCGGTGATCAGAATCGACGCCTGGTGCAACTTTCCCGTGCAGGGGGACGGCCCGGCGCCCGGGTGGGCGCTGGGCCAGGTCATGGTCTGATCAGTGAGCGGACTGGGTGTGGTCCTGCTCCACGTACACCTTGAGGGCCTGGAACTCCTCGATCGCTCGCGGGCCGCACAGGTAGCCGTAACCGCTTCCCTTGACGCCGCCCTCCTCGAAGTCCTCGCTGATGGCTCCCCAGGTGTTGATCCATACCGTGCCGGTGCGGATGCGCCGGGCGATCCGGCGGGCCTTCATCGAGTCCGAGCTGAACACCGAGGCGGCCAGGCCGTAGATGGTGGCGTTCGCCTTGGCCACGGCGTCGTCCTCGTCGTCGAAGATCTCGAACGTCTGGACCGGACCGAAGACCTCCTCCTGCACGATCCGGACGTCGGTGCGGTCCACCTCGATCAGGCTCGGCCGGTAGAACGCGCCGGCGGCCAGCGGGCCGTCGGTGACCACACCGCCGCGCAGCAGCACCGTGCCGTACGAGGCGGCTTCCTCGACGATCGCGTCCACCCGCTGGGCGGACGCCCGGTCGATCACCGGGCCGAGCTGGGCCTTCTCGTCGTCGCCCGACCCGAGCCGCACCTGCGCGAGCGCGTCGGTGAGCCGAGTGCGCACCTGGTCGGCGATGTCCCGGTGAACCAGTACACGGGAGCCGGTGCAGCAGAACTGCCCGTTCATCAGCACCAGCGACTGCACAACAGTCGGGATCACCATGTCCAGATCGGCGTCGGGAAAGATCACCATGGGCGCCTTGCCGCCCAGTTCCAGACCGAGCCGCTTGAGCGTGGTGGAGGCCGCGGCCGCGATACGGCGCCCGACCGGCGTACTGCCGGTGTAGTTGATCACGGCGACCTTGTCCGAGGAGACCAGGAACGGGGCCCCGGTGTTGCCGGACTCGGTGAACACGCTGACCACACCCGCCGGGATCTCCGGGACCGAGGCCAGGACCTGCGCGAAAAGCTCATTGGTCAGCGCCGTCTGAGCCGGAAGCTTGACCACGACGGTGCAGCCGGCGGCCAGCGCCGGGCCCAGTGCCCGCACGGTCAGCATGATGGGAGAGTTCCAGGGAGAAATGATCCCGGCGACACCGAGCGGCTCGGGCACCGAGTGGGTGTACTGGCCGGGTGCCGTCTCGGCGGCGCGCCCGGCGGTCTGGGTGCGCGCCGAGGCCGCCGCGTACCGCAGCCACCCGACCGCACCGCTGACCTCCCACATGGTCTCACCCAGCAGCTTGCCGTTCTCCCGGGACAACATGGCCGCGACCTCGGGCACCCGGGCCTCGAGGGCGTCGGCCAGCCGGCTGAGCGCGGTCGCCCGGAGCGAGGGAGTGCGCGCCCATTCGGTGGTCTCGAACGCGGCGGCGGCGGCGTCCACGGCGGCCGAGGCCTCTGCCTCGCCACCGTCGTAGAACGAGCCGACCACGGTGCCGTCGGCCGGGTTGATCGATTCCAGGACCGAGCCGGAGCCGGTCCACTGTCCGTTGATCCAGTGCTGCGCGATGGTGCTCATGGTCCGCTCCTCGTGGTCTCACCCGGATACCGGGCGGTTTCGATGTCTCCACGAGAATGGCTCGGCAGCCGTGCCGACAGCCTCCGTCAGCTGACTGACATCCGGCCGACGGCTCGCTTACGTCAGTACCGGGGCAGTGCTGAGACCCGACCGGTGACTCTCGGTGGACGTCAAGTCCGCTTCTGGTAGCGGCCTCGTCCGGGTTGAGTGAGGAAGCCTTGGCGGGTGCGGTGTCCGAGGCGGCTGCGGGTGATGTCGACGGATGCCTCGTCGGTGGGCATGCCGAGGCGTTCGTGCAGTTCACGGGCTCGAAACTCTTGATCGGGATGCTGGTTGAAGGTGTTCACGATGGCCTGGTAGGCGGTGTTCGTCTCGGGCGGTGCGGGTTGGCCTGAAGCCGGTGCGAGTCCGGCGATGACCTTCCGGGTGGTGACCGGGTTCGCGAGTCGCGCTTCGGTCTTGGTCAGGGCGGCGGTCAAGTGCTGGATCCGATCACGCAGTTCGCCGGCACGGGCTGCGGTCCTGTCGTGCTGGGCCGGGAGGCCGGCCAGGAGCTCGATGACGTTCACGCGGCCAGTCCGAGGGTGTCGCGCCAGGCTGGACCCGGTGTGGTGAGGCGGCGGGTCATGTTCGCGATCGAGGCCCGGTGGACGCGCGAGGCGGACGTGTCGGACCGGTGTCCTCCGTGTTGAAATCGATGGCGTCGTCGATCTCAATCACGATCTGGTCTTCGGTGAGGCGGTGGCACGGAAACAGCGACACGGACTCCTCCGATGCATGCCTGGCTAGCGGGCCGCCGCTTCCTGACGCCGTATCCGTCGTACCCCTGTCCCGGCGGCTGACGCCAAAGATCGGCGTGGTCCTGCCCACCCGACCCCGCAGACTGGACGCGGGCACGGATTGCGGATCCGACGTACCCCTGCCCTGCCGGCCAGAATGTCTGCGGTGATGTCGGACAGCGTCCGACCCGACCCGAACGCTCCGGTGCGGAAAAGCGCCAGGGCATCCTCGGACACAGGTGCACTCCGCCGCGCCGACCCCTGGCTGAGATCACCGCGTGCGCCGACGTCCTCTCGCGCACGGACATGCAATGCCTCCTCGCGGCATAGCCGGCCCGCTGCGTGCCCCGGGGTTGCACCGAGCATTCCTTAAAAATCATCCGGCCACTGGGGACCGGCTCGCGTGCGGTCCGCGCGGATGCGACCGGGCGGAACTGGGGACCCGCAGGCTGCCGCCCTCCGAAGTCGGCCCCCGTCCGCCCGGTGCAGCGGCGGAGTGGACGGGGAGTATGTCAGCCCAGGGAATCAGTCAGGTCGTTGCACGCCTGTTCGCAGCGGCGGCAGGCCTCGGCGCACACGCGGCAGTGGTCGTGCTGGTCGGCGTGGCGCCCGCACTCGTCGGCACAGGCTTTGCAGACGGTGGCGCATGCCTGGAGGATCGCCCGGGTGATGTCGGCGCCGTAGCCGGTGTGGCGGGACAGTACCGCGGCGGTGGCGTTGCAGATGTCGGCACAGTCGGCGTTCGTGCGGATGCACTTGGTCAGTTCGGGCGCGGTCAGGTTTCGGAGCTGTGATCGGCTTCAGGCTTGGGGAAGGCGACGCTGATGCGTGTGCCGTGGTCCAGCCGGCTGTCGAGGTCGATGTGGGCGTGGTGGTGTTCGGCGATGGCGGCGGTGATGGCCAGGCCGAGGCCGGTGCCGCCGTGAGTGCGGCTGCGGCCTTTGTCGGCTCGGTAGAAGCGGTCGAAGACATGGTTGACGGCGTGGGCGGGGATGCCGGGTCCGTTGTCCCGGACGGTGAGGATGACCTGGCTGTCGCCGGTGCGCAGTTCGACGGTGCAGGGTGCGGCGGGTGGTGTGTGCATGCGGACGTTGCTCAGGAGGTTGGCGAGCAGGCTGCGTAGCTGCGCCTCGTCGCCGAGGACGGTGACGCTGTCTTGGATGTGCAGGGTGTAGGGGCGGGCGGGTTCGACGGCTGCGGCGTCGCGGACGGAGTCGGTGACGATGCGGCTGAGGTTGACGGGCTCCAGGGGCGCTTCGCTTTCCTCGTCGAGGCGGGCGAGCATCAGCAGGGCTTCGACGAGTTTGCCCATGCGCTGCACTTCCGCGTGCATGCGGTCGATGGCGTCGTCGACGGAGGCTTTGTCGGGCAGTGCTCCGTGCTGGTAGAGCTCGGTATAGCCGCGCAGGGACTGCAGCGGGGTGCGCAGTTCGTGGGAGGCGTCGGCGACGAAGCGGCGCATGCGTTCTTCGGATGCCTCGCGTGCGGCCATGGCGCTTTGGATCTGGTCGAGCATGGCGTTCAGCGCGTGGGCGAGGCGGCCGACCTCGGTGGTGGGGGCGGTGTCGGCCGCGGTGATCCGGCGGGTGAGATCACCGGAGGCGATGGTGTCCGCGGTATCGGCGGCGTGCTCCAAGGGCCGCAGTGCCCGACGGACCGCCAGGGTGCTGACCACGGCCACCATGCACAGGCCGGTCAGTTCGGTTGCCACGATCACGACCCCGTTGGCGGTGGCGAGCCAGGCCAAAGCGGTTGCGGCGAGAGCGAGTGCGCACAGGGCCGTGACGAGGGCGCCGATCCGGGTCCGCAGGGGCCGCTGTCGCAGAAGCCGCCTGCCTCGCCCCGCGGCCACAGTGGCACGCAGGCGCGCGATCAGCCTGTGAGGGGGAGTACGGGAGGGGCGGGCCGCAGGGGTCATCGGGGTTCCCGGATGCTGTAGCCGACTCCGCGCTGGGTGTGGATCAGGGCGGGGCCGAGACTGTCGATCTTGCGGCGCAGGTAGCTGATGTACGTGGCGACGACGGTGTCGTCGCCGTTGAAGTCGTAGGACCACACGTGGTCGAGGAGCTGGGCGCGGGGGACGACGCGCCCGCGGTGCAGCATGAGGTAGCGCAGCAGGCGGAACTCGGTCGGTGACAGGTCGATGGCGGTGCCGGCCCGGTGGACGGTGTAGGTGGCGGAGTCGAGTTCCAGGTCCGCGACGCGCAGGACCGGGTCGGTGCCGGACCGGGGGCGGGTGCGGCGCAGTACGGCTTGGATACGGGCGGCGACCTCGTCCAGGCCGAAGGGCTTGGTGATGTAGTCGTCGCCTCCTGATGTCAGGCCGCGGACCAGGTCCTTGCGTGTGTCGCGGGCGGTGAGGAAGACCACGGCCTGCGGCAGTCCGTCCTGGCGCAGACGGTGCATGACCTCGAAGCCGTCTCCGTCGGGCAGCATCACGTCCAGCAGGATCAGCTCGGGAAGGAAGTCACGCGCGGCGGCGAGGGCTTCGTGAGCGGTCGCGGCGGTGCGTACGTCGTAGCCGACGAAGCGCAGGAACCGGCTGAGCGTGTCGAGGATCGCCGGTTCGTCGTCGACCACGAGCAGCCTTCCTTCGACTGTCGGGCCGGGATTACGGCCGGTGTCGGTGTGTGCTGTGGCATCGCCTGGCATCGGGGGCTTCACTTCCTGCTGGTCATCGGTGTTCTGTTCGATCGTGGCCGATCTCCGGGCCGTCTTCCATGTGAGTTCCGTGGGAAGAGGGCCGCCCGGGCTCCGAACCAGCGCTGTCGCCCGAACCGCCGTTCTAGCGTGGATGACGCCTCGTAGCGGGCCTGGCCCGGCCGGTTCAGGGGATGAGCCGGCCGGGCCTCCCCGTCCTCCTCCTCGTCAGCACATCATCTGGGGGCTTTTGCGTGTCCACATTGCTCTACCGGCTCGGCCGTGGGTGCTTCCGGCATCGAAAGGCCGTCCTCGCCGCCTGGCTCGGTCTGCTCGCGGTGGTGGCGGTGACCGCGCTGAGCGTGATGAAGCCGTTCACCTCCGCTACCACCATCCCGGGCACCGAAGCCCAGCGCGCCCTCGACGTCATGGAGGAGGAGTTCCCCTCCACCGACGAGTCGCATGTCACCGGCAAGATCGTCATACAGGCGCCCGCCGGACAGAAGATCACCGCGAATGCCCCCGCGCAGGCGGTCGCCGACCTGTCCGAGAAGGCCGCTGACGCCCCCGGCGTGGTCTCGGTGACCGGCCCTGCCGCCCAGAGCGGCACCGTCTCACCTGACGGCCGCACCGGCATCATCGAGATCGTCTTCGACGCCGAAAAGGCCGACGGCATCCCCGGCGCGACCCTGCTCACCCTTCAGGAAGCAGCGCACCATGCTCGCAGTGCGGGACTTACCGTGGAGACGGGCGGGGACGCGTTCACGCCCCCGGTCGAGGTGATGGGCCCGGGAGAGATCATTGGCGTTCTGATCGCCCTGGCCGTGCTGATCCTCGTCTTCCGGTCCCTGCGCACCGCCGTCATCCCGATCGCGACCGCGCTGGTCGGCGTGGCCGTCGGCGTGCTGTCCCTCCTTGCGATGACCAGCGTGATCATCATGGACAGCACCTCCATCACCCTGTCGGTGATGCTGGGCCTGGCCGTGGGCATCGACTACGCCCTGTTCATCGTCTCCCGTCACCAGACCCAGGTCCGCGAGGGCATGGATCCGGAGGAGTCGGCCGCTCTCGCCACCGGCACCGCCGGCGGCGCGGTGGTCTTCGCCGGAGCCACCGTGGTCATCGCCCTGGCCGCCCTCGCCGTGGTGAACATCCCCTTCCTCACCGTCATGGGCCTGGGCGCCGCCGCCACCGTCGTCGTGTCCGTCCTGATCGCCACCACCCTGCTGCCCGCCCTCCTGGGTTTCATGGGCCTGCGTATCACCTCCAGCCGCATTCCGGCGCTGGCCCGCTCCGCCGCACGCGCCCAGCGGCGCCAGGCCGATCCCCGAAGGGCCCCCGCGGCCCGCCGCTGGGCCACCGCGACCACCCGTCGGTCCTGGCGGGTGCTGATCCTGTGCGTCCTGGGCCTGGGCATCCTCAGCGTCCCGGTCACCGACCTGCAACTCGGACTCGGCGGCGGCCCCGACCCGCGCAGCTCCGCCGGCCGCGCCCAGAAACTGATCGACGACAGCTTCGGGCCCGGCCACAGCGGCCCTCTGGTCGTCCTGGCCCAGGGGCCCGACAAGACCACCACGACCATCGCCGCACAGCAGGCAGCCGACCGGATCAAAACCCTTCCCGGCGTCGTCTCCGTCTCCCCGCCCATCGCATCCGACTCGGGCAACGCCGTCCTGCTCCAGGTCACCCCCTCCTCCGGCCCCGACACACAGGCCACCGCCACCGTCCTGTCCGAGATCCGCAGCGCACGCGACAGCATCGAGCAGCAAACGGGCACCCAGCTGAATGTCACCGGCAACACCGCAGTCAACATCGACGTCGCCGACAAGCTCTCCGCCGCCCTGCCCGTCTACTGCCTGCTGGTGATGGGCCTGGCCCTGCTGCTGCTCACCGTCGTCTTCCGGGCCATCGCCGTACCCCTGAAGGCCGCACTCGGCTTCCTGCTCTCCCTCGGGGCCTCCTTGGGCGTCCTCGTGGCGGTCTTCCAGTGGGGCTGGCTGGCCGGCCCCCTCGGCATCGCGGACACCGGGCCCGTCCTGAGCTTCCTGCCCATGCTGCTCGTGGGCATCCTGTTCGGCCTCGCCATGGACTACGAGGTCTTCCTCGTCTCCCGCATGCGCGAGGAATACACCCACGGCAAGCCCCCCACCGAAGCGGTCATCCGCGGCTTCGGCCACAGCTCCACGGTCGTCACCGCCGCAGCCCTCATCATGATCGCCGTCTTCGGCGGCTTCATCCTCGCCGAAATGCAGGTCATCAAGGGCATGGGCCTGGCCCTGGCCGTCGGCGTCCTCGTGGACGCCTTCATCGTCCGCATGACCCTCGTACCGGCCGTGATGGCCCTGCTCGGCCACAAAGCATGGTGGCTCCCGCGCTTCCTCCAACGCACCCTGCCCAACGTCGACGTGGAAGGCGAACAGCTCACGCGCCACGCCACCACCCCGCAGACCCTGCCCCACCACACCCCGCAGACCGTCTCCGCCCTGCCCGACAGGTACAACCAGTGAGGTAGCCCACGAGACCCGAGCACCGTGCCACGCTGACGTCGCATCCACACCCGAGCCACGTCAGCGCGGCCAGGTCCCCAAGCGAGCTGTCCCAGCGGGAGAAGAGTCAGGGCGTGCACGGTGCCAGCGCGTACGCATCGCCCCCGCTCACGCGACCCGTCTCCTGCACACCCTGTTCGTTCTGATGACCCCGAAGTCAACCACTGACAGATGATCTACTCCGCAGGCAACCGCTGACTGCCAGCGTGAGCACCCTGGAGGCCCGTCACACCAACCCTTTGATCTGGATCTTCAAGTTGGCGGAAGCTCACTGCAGTGGCCATGAAAGAACCCTCCATTCGATGAGGCGGATGACCACGCTGTCCTGACTGCCGTACAGCCCGACCCGGCCGCGGTACGTGCGCAGGGCGGGAGCGTCGTCGGTCCATTCGCCGGTGACGGCCGGGCCGCCCTCTTCGAACTGGAGGACCGCGAGGTACCGGGTGGGCTCCGGCTGGTCCGCCGTACGCGGGGCGGGAACGTCCCTGGCCTTCAGGGCGGCGAAGTCGGCGTGCGCGGCCTCGACGGCTTCGGGATACGCCTCGCGCTTGGCGTGTTCGGCGAGCGCCCGGTAAATGCTGGCCGCCGAGGGGTTCTGTCCCTCGCGCTTGCCGGTGGGGATGATCAGGTCGGGCTGGATCCGCTCGACGGACTCGCCGCCCGCGCGGCGGCGGAGCACGGTGTGGAGCATGTCGGCGGTGATGACCGGGGGCCGGCCGCCGTGCTTGCCCTTGCGGGCCGCGGCGTCGAGCCCCTCCAGCGTCGACTCCCGGATGTTCTCCCGTTCGGTCTCCGCCATCGCCGCGAAGAACGCGAACAGCAGCTTGCCGGGGCCGGCGGGGCCGTAGATGCCGGGCAGGGGCCCGGCGAGCATCTCCAGGACCAGGCCGTGGGCGGTGAGGTGGTCGGCGAGCGCGGTGAGTTCGGCGGCGTCGCGGCCGAGCCGCTTCATCTCGTGCACGGTAAAGATGACGCGGCTGTGCGGGGCTGGGCCTTGACCTCCCGCACCGTACGAGCGCCTCCTCGAACTGGGCCCTCCGCGGACGCGGGTGCTGATCTTCTCGCTGAAGGTCTTGTCCCTCGGGATGCCGTGGCCCGCAAGGCGTCGAGCTGGGAGTCGTCGTCCTGCCCGAGGGCGGAGCAAGGGGCGCGGGTGGTGCCGTCTCTTACGCCGGCCTCCGCGCCGGTTCTCGTGATCGTCACGGACTCATGGCAGGCCGAGCCCTCCACGGTCCGCGCACGCGTGGAACTCGTCCACGGTCAGCGTCGGATGCGCAGGGCTTGGCGGCATGGGGAAGGGCAGTCCGGCCCCGCGTACCTCGATGATCTTTGGGGTGGGGTCTCGTCGCAGCCGTGTGTCTCGTGGAGGCGGGCCCGGAGAACGTCACTCGATGAGTCGGCCTGCCGGGTCGTGTCGGCGGTTGGGTGCGAACAACAACTTTGTTCAAGAAGCAGCGCCGGGTATGCGGTCCGAAGAAGGGAGTGTCTTGTCGCATACTCGGCGCTGACCGGCAGAGTTACGCCGTCGTGGCTGCTGTCTCGGTGGCTTCGACTGCGGACTTGAAGTCAGGGTGGACCCCGATTTGTTCAAGCCACACGCTCATCGAGTTGTAGCAATTGAACCTTTCGACCTTTCCGTCACGGAGGTACCAGAGGTCCGCCGCCGGCACGTCGATCCGGTTCCCGGTCGGCGGGATCTCGCCGACCGGAGTCGGAAACCCTCCGAGATGCGTGCCCTGGATTCGCAACTCGACGGCGACGACATCACCGAACGCATGTACCTCGAGCAGCTCACGGTGTACATCGGGGAACGAGCGGGCGAGGCCCGCGATCACCTGAGGAATCTGCTCCCCGCGGAAACTCTGCGAGGTCGACATGTCGTTGAACGACCCGTCCTCGGTGAACAAGGCCAGGAAACCGTCACCGTCGAGAACGTTCCCTTCCGCGAGCCGGTAAGCCTCGCGAATGATCTTTTCGTTACTTTCCATTCCCGTTCTCCTTCAAGTTCACAACACGCTCACGATCCGCGCTTGTCTTTGATCGCCCCCGACTGTCGTAACTATAATCGTTACGACAGATTGTCGCAACCTTCACTGTTGCGACTGCGCTGTCGTAACATGGAGCGTTGCGACCGGAGGAGGGATCATGAGCGCCAACAGCAGGCTGACCATCGCCGCCCACGCGCTGGCCTGGATCGGCCTCTACCAGCGCCAGGGCCACGAGGTCGCCACCTCCGAGCAGATCGCGACCAGCGCGAACACCAACCCCGTGGTGATCAGGCGGCTGCTCGGCGAGCTGCGCAGGGCCGGGCTCGTGGAGTCCCGGCGGGGCGCGGGCGCGGGCTGGTCGCTGGCGCGCGAGCTGGAGTCGATGACCCTGCTCGACGTGTACGAGGCAGTGGAACCCGGCCCCCTGTTCGCGATGCACCGCACCACCCCGCACCAGGAGTGCGTGGTGGGTCACGGCATCCAGCCGGCATTGCAGAACATCTACGAGAACATCGAGGAGACCCTGCGACACGAACTGGCCCGCGTCACGCTCGAGAAGGTACTCGGGGACGTACTCGCGGCACCTCGCCGGCCCCTCTGATCAGCTGGGCGACCCCGTGCGAACCGTAGGGTTCGGCGTGGGTTCTGCCCACCGGGGCGGAGGGACATGAGCGTGGGGATGGAATCCCGCGCCGAACGCGTTGGATCCGTCGCCGGAAAAGACGGCGGGCGCAGGCCGAGCTCACCGCGGACCAGGCCGTGCTCGTCCAGCGGCTCTACGACGACGAGCGGGAGAAGACCGTCCAGCCACCGATGCAGGAGCGGATGCGGCAGCCTCTTCTGACGTACGTCACGAACCCGTCGTCGTCCGTGGGCGGTTCGTCATCGCGCAGCCCCGACACGATGACCAGATGGGTGCCGCCCTCGGCGTCGCCTTCTGCGGCGTCAGCCCGCCATTGCGCTCCTGCGACCACGCGGAGCCTCGGTCTGTCACCGGCCCTGTCACACGTCTGTCACCAACTACGCCGACGCCACCGGACCGCAAGACCCTGACCTACTACAACGCACACACCATGGACTGGCGTGGACGCCCCTGGACGGCCTCTGCAACCTGTGCCAGGTGGTGCCGAGGGACGGTCCCAGGATCAGGACAGGGGCGTCTTCCGGCCCGTCAAAGCGGTATTGCGGCGTTTCGATCCTGCCCTCGGTCGCGGGTTCACACCTTCGTCCGTCACGATCTGTCACACGCCCCCTGCGAGACCACACCCTGCCTCCGCCGCTGGAAGCAGGTCCGCCACGTCCGGCTTCACGTACCACTTCTTCGTCGTCGTCACGTTGGTGTGCCCGGCCCGCACGGCGAGCAGGTGATCCGGCACCCCGTTGTCGGCGAGGTACGTGAGGCAGGACGCCCGAGCATCGTACAGACGGACCCTGCGTGGGCCGTTTGCGTCCAGTGTTCTGCGGGCCCGCGTTCGGAGCTGCCGACCGTTCGGCGCGCCCCCGCGTTCGTCCACGAGCACGTACCCGCCGCCCTCGTGCCCCTCGCCCGCCGCCAGGCGTGGACAACCGCCTTCGCCCCGGTGCGGTTCCCGCGCGCCACCCGCTCGACACCGCGGAGGATCACCACGGACCCCATGTGCGCCGGCTCGCGGAACACGGGCTCCACCGATGTGCTGCGCCCCTCGGGAGTCGGCTGTAACCGTACTGACGGATCAGCTGCTCGACGCGGGCCCGGGTCTCGTCCGGGACCCGGGCCCGCCGTTGAGTGCCTTCGACACGGCCGGAACGGAGACGCCGCGGACTCGGCGATGTACGCGGCGGTCACCGGCCCGGGCCCGGCGCCGGGCTCACGGTGTTCGTCCGCCGGAGGTCTTCCCGGTCGGCCGGCCGGCACGGCCGCCTTCCCCGTCCCTCGGCTGCTGCGCCCGCCGTTCCGGCACCTTGCGTCAAGAGTGCGGTCGGAGCGCTCCGCCGACGGTCGCGGGCGGCTCGGCGACGCACTGCCTCACCGCGTCGGGAACCACGGTGACAGGCACGAGGTCCTGAGCCGGAACCGTGCCCGCCCGGAGATCTGCCGGGCGGGCACGGCGCTCAGCCGCAGGCGGTGCCGTGCAGGGTGCGGGTGCTCGACGGGAGGGTGGTGCCGGTGTGGGTGGCCGGCCTGGAAGCCGGTGTACCGACGCCCGGGGTCCCGCCGCGGCCGGAGCCGGGAGCGGCCGTGCCGGCGGATGCGGCAGCCGTGCGGGGGGCCGGGGCCGGGGTGTTGCCGCTCCGGCCATGACCCGGTGCCGTGTCGCTCACGCGCGGGTCCACTTCTGGTTGGCCTGGCCGTTGCAGGTCCACAGCACCAGCGGGGTCCCGTTGGCGGTGCCGGCCCCGTTGGCGTCGAGGCACAGTCCGGAGTGGACGTTGCGGATCGAGCCGTCGGAGCCGACGGTCCACTTCTGGTTGTTCTGGCCGTTGCAGGGCCAGGTGATGACACGGGTGCCGTTGGTGGTGCCCTGGTTGGAGGCGTCCAGGCACTTGTCGCCGTAGACGCGGATCTCGCCGCCCGCCCATGTGGTCCACAGCTGGTTGGCGGCCGTGTGGCAGTCCCACAGCAGAGTCGCGGCGCCGGCGGCCGTGGAGGCGTTGTCCACGTCCACGCAGCGGCCGGAGGCGTTGCCCCGCAGACGTGAGGTGGTGGCGGCCAGCGGGCTGCCGCCGCTCACCCGGTACGCGGCGACGCCGTGCGCGGGGACGCTCGCCGAGATCTGCCCGGACGTGCTCGACGTGGAGCCGGTCCACAGGTCGGTGAGGGTGAACGGTCCTCCGCTCAGGCCGATCTGGGCGGCCGTCGTGGTGACCGTCGCTGCGCTCTCGCCCCGGTTGAACAGCCCCACCGCGACCGAACCGTCCGCCAGGGGCTTGGCGAACACCTCGGTGTCGCCGTCATCGCGCACCCTGCGTCCGCCCGCGCCCTGGGAGTCCTGGTTCACCGCCAGCAGGCGCGGGTTGCGCAGGATCGCGCTGACGTCGGCGGACATCGTGCGGATGTCGTTGCCGGCCATCAGCGGGGCACTCATCAGCGCCCACAGGGCGAAGTGGGAGCGGGACTCGGTCAGCGACAGGCCGGGGCGGCCGACGACCAGCATGTCGGGGTCGTTCCAGTGCCCCGGGCCGGCCTGTGCGGCCAGCGGCGCATTGACGTCCAGGACGTTGCCGACGCCCATCGGGTAGCTGTTGGTGTTGCCGTTCTGCCAGATGTCGAGCAGGTCCTCGGTCGTCCGCCACAGGTCGGCGACCTCGCCCCAGTTGTACGTGGATCCCGTGATGGCGTGGAAGCTGTTGGGGTTGATGCTGTAGACGATCGGCCGACCGGTGGCGCGCAGGGCATCACGCATCAGCTTGAACCGCGCGACCTGCTCGTCACGCGTGCCGCTCGAGGAACACCAGTCGTACTTGAGGTAGTCGACCCCCCACGAGGCGAACGTGGCGGCGTCCTGGACCTCGTGGCCCCTGCTGCCCGTGGAGCCCGGGTAAGTGCCCACGGTCTGCGCGCAGGTGCGCTCGCCCGGCACCTGGTAGATGCCGAACTTCAGGCCCTTGCTGTGGATGTAGTCCCCGAGGGCCTTCATCCCGCTCGGGAACTTCGTCGGGTTGGCCCGCAGGTTGCCCTGCGCGTCACGCTGCGGGTCGAACCAGCAGTCGTCGACCACCACGTACCGGTAGCCGGCGTCCCGCATGCCCGAGGACACCATCGCGTCGGCGGCCTGGCGGACCTGGGCCTCGGTGATCCCGCACCCGAAGCTGTTCCAGCTGTTCCACCCCAGCGGTGGGGTGAGCGCCGGACTGCCCGGCGCGGCCGTGGCGGTGGACTGCGCTGAGGCCGTCACGGACGCGGCCACCGTCAGCGCGGCGGCCGTGAGGAGGCGGAACAGTCGCCCGCCTGATCGTCTGAGCACCGGGACTCCTTCGGCAGGGAGGAGAGAGGGAGGGGAGGGGAGGAGAGGAGAGGAGAGGGTTCGAAATTTCGATTGACGTTCGGAAACTTCAGACGCCCCACGGATACTAGAGAGGCGACCGGTCATGTCAACACCTCCTCAGGGAGCAGGATTTGGCGCGTGATCGGCAAAAGAACGAGGCCGAGGCGCACCGACTCCGCACCAGGCGCTTCGAACGTTTCGAAGCGACGCACGACTTGTGCGAGAAGGGTTGACGGGGTACGCCAACCTCCTATCCTCCAGAATGCTCGGCAAGTCGCACCACGTTCGATATTTCGAATGCGCCAGGGCCACTCCGACCGCTGAACTCGAGGTGAACACCTCCATGGATCTGTCATGGTCACATCAACCCCTCACTCGTCGCCGCACGCTCGCGGCCGCCACCGGCCTGGCCGCCGGCGCCCTCCTCCCCCCTGGGCCCGCCCTCGCGACCGCGGCGCAGTACACGAACCCGGTGATCTGGCAGGACTTCGCGGACCTCGACATCATCCGCGTCGGCGACACCTACTACGCCTCGGCCTCGACGATGCACTACTCGCCGGGCGCGCCCGTTCTGCGGTCGTACGACCTGGTGAACTGGGAGATCGCCGGCCATTCGGTACCCGTCCTCGACTTCGGCGCCAAGTACGACCTGAACGGCGCCCGCGGCTATGTCAGAGGAATCTGGGCATCGTCACTGGCCTACCGGCCCAGCAACAGGACCTTCTACTGGCTCGGCCAGATCGACTTCGCCCGGACGTACCTCTACACCGCCACCGCGGTGGAGGGGCCGTGGAACAGGCTGACGACGATCAGCACCCCCTACTACGACGCCGGCCTGCTCGTCGACACCGACGACACCCTCTACGTGGCGTACGGCAACACCACCATCAGCGTGGCCCAGCTCTCGCCCGACGGCCGCGACCAGGTCCGCACGCAGGAGGTGTTCAGGACGCCGTCCAGCGTCGGCACCCTGGAGGGCGCCCGGTTCTACAAGATCAACGGGCAGTACTACATCTTCCTGACCCGCCCCGCGAACGGCCAGTACATCCTCAAGTCCTCGAGCGGCCCCTTCGGCCCGTACACGATGCGGCAGGTCCTCCTCGACCTGCGCGGACCGATCCCCGGCGGCGGCGTCCCCCACCAGGGCGGGCTGGTGCGGACGCAGAGCGGCGCCTGGTACTACATGGCCTTCGTCGACGCCTACCCCGGCGGCCGCGTGCCCGCCCTGGCACCGGTCACCTGGACCGCGGACGGCTGGCCCGTCGTACAGCTCGTCAACGGCGCGTGGGGCACCACGTATCCCAGTCCGGCCGTACCCGCTCCGCCCCGCCAGGTCACCCCGATGACCGGCGTCGACACCTTCGACGGTACGACCCTGAAACCGGGATGGGAGTGGAACCACAACCCCGACAACACCAAGTGGTCGGTCGGCAACGGCCTGACGCTGCGGACCGCGACCGTCACCCACGACCTCTACTGGGCCCGCAACACCCTCACGCACCGCATCCAGGGCCCCACCTCCACCGCCACGGTCCAGCTCGACCACTCCGCGATGCGGGACGGCGACCGGGCCGGACTTGCGCTGCTGCGTGACTCCTCCGCCTGGATCGGCCTCAAGCGCGACGGCGGTACGACACGGGTGGTGATGGTCACCGGGCTGACCATGGACAGCAACTGGAACACCACCGGCACCGGCACCGAGATCGCGAGCGCGCCCGTCTCCGGCGGCCGCATCTGGCTGCGCGCGAACGCGGACATCCGCCCTGGCGCACCGCGCCCCGGGACCTTCTCCTACAGCACCGACGGCATCACGTTCACCCGTCTGGGACCCGCCTTCTCCATGGGCAACGACTGGCGGTTCTTCATGGGCTACCGGTTCGCCCTCTTCAACCACGCCACTCAGGCCCTCGGCGGCGCGGTCCGCGTCACGCGGTTCGAGGTGTCCACACCCTGAACCGGTCCATCGACCGCACCGCCCGGCCCCCGCCCCGACCAGGAGAACCATGAGCCCGCTGGAACAGCTCGGTCCTCGCCGGGCATCCGTCCCGAGCGTGCCGGCCGCGGCCGTCCCGATGAACCCGGCACCAGCAGAAGAAGAGGCAGGCTGCAACCAGTACCCGAGCCACCGGACCGGACGGCGGTCGCTGCTTCCGCTGCCGGACCTCGACCCTCCTGGCCGGCGCCCCGGACGCCCCGCGCCGCGTCCGGGAGCAGCCCGCTCGGACCGGGACCCGCCCCTCCCGGACGGTGAGGAGTCAGGCGCTGGCCCGGACGGCCAGGCGGGTGGGGAGGACCAGCGGGGTGGGGTCCTGCCCGTTGACGAGCGCGACGAGCATGCGCGCCATCTCCCGTCCGAGAGCCTCTACAGGCTGATGGACGGTGGTGAGCGGCGGATCGGCGATCTGGGCGACCGTCAGGTCGTCGAAGCCGACCACGGCGACGTCGGCGGGGACCCGTCGGCCGGCCTCCCGCACGGTGCGCAGCGCTCCCACCGCCATGTTGTCGTTGGCGGCGAACACTCCGTCCACGTCGGGGTGTTCCGCCAGCAGCGCGGCCATGGCGGCGGCTCCGCTGCGCTCCGTGAAGTCCCCCTCCAGCGGCGGGAACGGATCGAGACCGGCGCCCAGCATGGCGTCCCGGTAGCCGCGGTACCGGGCGCGCCCGGCCTCGGTGTCCAGACGCCCGCAGATCACGGCCACGCGCCTCCGGCCGAGCGAGACCAGATGCTCGGTCGCCTCGCGCGCTCCGCCGACGTTGTCCACATCCACGTACCACCGGGGAACCGAACCGACCGGGCGCCCGCCGAACACGACGGGCATCCGCGCCTCGTCGGCCATCCGGACCAGCGGATCGTCCTCGCGCAGCGCCATCAGCATCACACCGTCCGCGCCCCTGGACCGCAGGAGCTCCTCGACCCGCTTGCGGCCCCGGTCGGAAGCGGCCAGGCACAGCATCAGATGCAGGTCCGCCTCGTCCAGGGCGGCCGACGCTCCCACGATCACCCGGGCGAAGAACGGATCGGCGAAGATCGACGGATCCTCTCCGGAGACGACCAGGGCGGCCGCTCCCGTCTGACGGGTGGCCAGCGCGCGGGCGGTCGGATTGGGTACGTAACCGAGTTGCCGCACGGCCCGTTCGACAGCCTCGCGCTTGGCGCGGCTGACGTGCGGGGCGTTGTTGAGGGCGCGGGAGGCCACGGAGCGGGAAACACCGGCGCGTTCGGCCACCTCGTCGAGCGTCGGATGCCGACGCGGCGCTGCTTCTGCCATGGCTCGTGAGTCTTTCACAGGCGGGGAGCGCTCAGGGACGCATGAGATGGGAGCGCTTCCAGTGCAGTGGCCTACAGGACCTACGTCCTCTGTGAAAGTCGAATGCTGTGCCGACCATTGACAGCCCAACCACCCACCCACACGATTGGGACCGCTTCCAGTGGGAGCGCTCCCAAAGCGCACCTCCTCCGAAACCGAGGTACTGTCTTGAGCCGCAGACTCCGCACCCTGATGGCAGCGCTCTGTGCTCTGCCGCTGGCGTTCGCCGCCGCACCCTCCGCCCACGCGGCCGACCCCACCACCATGACCAACGGGTTCTACGTGGACCCCGACTCGAGCGCGAGGCGGTGGGTTGCCGCCAACCCCGGCGACGGCCGGGCCGCCGCGATCAACGCCTCCATCGCCAACACACCGATGGCCCGCTGGTTCGGCTCCTGGAGCGGCACCATCGGCACCGCAACAGGTGCCTACGTCGGAGCGGCGGACCAGCGGGACAAGCTGCCCATCCTCGTCGCCTACAACATCTACCACCGTGACTACTGCGGCGGGCACTCCGCCGGCGGAGCCGCCTCGCCGTCCGCCTACGCCAGCTGGATCTCTCAGTTCGCCGGAGGCATCGCGGCCCGCCCGGCCGTCGTCATCCTCGAACCGGACTCCCTCGGGGACTACGGCTGCATGACCCAGGCCCAGATCGACGAGCGCGAGGCCATGCTCACCGGTGCCCTCGCCGAGTTCAACCGCCAAGCCCCCAACACCTGGGTCTACATGGACGCCGGCAACCCGCGCTGGGCCGACGCGGCGACCATGGCCCGGCGCCTCCACGAAGCCGGCCTCCGACAGGCCCACGGCTTCTCGCTCAACGTCTCCAACTACATCACCACCGCCGAGAACACCGCCTACGGCAACGCCGTCAACAACGAACTGGCCGCCCGCTACGGCTACACCAAGCCGTTCGTCGTGGACACCAGCCGCAACGGCAACGGCTCCAACGGCCAGTGGTGCAACCCCTCCGGCCGCCGCATCGGCACGCCCACCCAGACGGGCGGAGGCGCCGAGATGCTCCTGTGGATCAAGACCCCGGGCGAGTCCGACGGCAACTGCGGTGTCGGAACCGGCTCCACGGCCGGCCAGTTCCTCCCCGAGGTCGCCTACAAGATGATCTACGGTTACTGATCCAGGACTCCCGCCGCCCGCACAGGCGACCGGCGGTCCGCCGGGGCGGCGGGCACTCCCCCGGCCACCTCATCGGAGAGGGGCCGACATGATCCCTCCTTTGAGGGCCCGGACGTGCGATCCGTCCATGGAGCAGTCGTCCAGTCCCAGCGGGTCGACGCGACGCATCTCGGTCAGCAGGGCTGAATGCAGGCGCGGCCGGACTCCGGCCACGGCACCGGTCACAGGGCGGGACCGCGCCGGATGCGCACCGGTTTCCTCGTTCCGCCGCCGCCCTGCCGCCGGTCTTCGTTCCGCCGGCCGCCCGCACCCGGGCGGCCGTGCCCGCGGGCCGTGCCCTGCGGGACCTTCCGGCTGCCGCGGATCACCCGGGCTCGGGGGCGTGCGGGCTCGTCGAGGGCGGTTCGGCCGGGCGTTCCCGGCCGCCGTCGTGGCCGGACGCCACCACGACGACCAGACCCACCACGACGGCCCCGGCGACCGCCCGGCCGGCCGCCCGCACCGCCCAGCCCGGCAGCGACACGCCCTCGCGCCGCCTCGGCGCGCCCAGTCGCTCGGCCCGCCGGGCGGGTCGCAGCAGGCGGGCCAGCAGCAGGACCGCGACCGGGAGTTGCAGCAGCCACAGCACGGTGCGCGGCCATTCGCCGTACCAGACGTTGGTCCCGTACAGCAGGGTGTGCCACACGCTCAGCACGTACACGACGATCACGAAACGGTGCAGGCGCCGCCAGGTGTTCGCCCCGATGCGGTGCCGGACGTAGAACAGCAGGCCGAGCGGGATCGCCAGGTACAGGGCGCCCTGGCCGATCGGGATGGCGATCCGGCCGGTACCCGAGTCGTACCAGCCGGGCACGAAGCTGTCCGCGAATCCCGCCCACAGGCGTTCGGCCCACGCCAGCCGGGCCTCGTAGCGGACGAGTTCGGCCGCGAACATCAGCGCGTGCGCGAACATCAGGGCCGTCGTGGTCAGGCTCGTGGTGCGGTGCCAGCGTTCCAGGACCTGCCGGGAGACCGGCAGCCGGGCGGGACGCGGCCCCGACAGCAGCAGACCGAGCATGACCGTGCCCCAGGCCCACAGCAGGCCCGACCAGCCGAACGCTTGGCTGAGCAGGTACATCCAGTACGTGCCGGGATCGTCCATGAACGGCATGACCGCGGTCGTCGCCGAGTCGCCCCACTCCATGCGCGCGTACAGGAACGCGAAGACGGCCGCCGTGACCACGACCGCCGCGCTCGCGTCGGGCAGCGCGGCCCGTAGGTCGGTGCGCAGGGCGACGCGATCGGCCGGACGCCTGTCACGGACGGGCGGGGCCGTGCCGTCGTCCTGCGGCGTCGTCTCTGGGAGCATCCTGGGCCTTCCGGGCGCGGGACACCGACGGGCGGTGTGCGCGGGCGGTGGGAGGAACCAGTGTGGCCGAAGTGGCCGGGAGCACCGAGGTCACATCCGGCCAGAGTTGGCTTCCGGGGCCGGCCGGCCGCCTCGGGGTTCCGACGCCCGCCCGCGAACCGCCCGAGGACCCGCCGCCGCGCCGCTCGGTGACGGCGCAGGCCGTTGACGCGGAGCGGAGCCCATGGCGACGATGGCCCGTGATGGCATGCGACGAGTCAGCCGTGGACGTGTCCGTGGAGATGACGATGCTGCAGTGGCACCACATCGACGGCGGCATGGACAACGAGGTCTCGACAGCGGCGGAGGACGGCCGCGACGACATCATCGAGATGGGCGACGCTGTTCGCGAAGCCGGCTGGAGCCAGGTGGCGGGCTGGACACCGGGTGTACCCGGATCCGGCAGATGGCCGCCGAACGACGAACGTGTCACCGTGACGTTGACCCGGAAGCAGTGGCGGTTCGTGGTCCGTGTCCTCGACTACTGGGAGGCCGTCAGTCGTCGGACTCATCCCGCTGCTGACAGGAGGTTCTGGCCGGTGCTCCGGGAGATCATCGTCGCAAGGGTGGGAGGCGAGTCGGCGTAGGGCGGTCTCCTCGCGGGTCGCGGGAACCCTTCGGGGGATGCCGCAGGTGCTGGTGGAGTCCCCTGCCCCCACCGGGGAAGACGTCCGGTGCACCCGGAGGTGCCGTAGGACGCCCTCCGCTCCGTGACGCCGTACGGGCGCCGGCCGCATCGGGACCGGGACGACCTCGGCGCTCCCGGAAAGGGGCCGCGGCACCCTCCGTCACCTGCTCCATCGCCTGGTCCAGGAGCTGAACCCCGAATCCCTGGCCCGGACACCAGGGCCGTCCGGCGGAGGAGCACGGCCCCGCTCGGGGAGGCCGGCGCGTCGGACTCCTAGGCGTGCCGGGCGTGCCGGGCCGGGCGGGCCGCGGTGGTGGCGCCGTGCAGCCGCCGGGCCGCGGCCAGCGCCAGCCCGCCGGAGAGCAGCGCGTAGACGCCGACGATCTGCGCGAGGATGATCGCGCCCACGTCCGGCCGGGCCCACAGGAGCGCCCCGGCGACGACCGAGGCGGCGCCGGCCAGGAACAGCGCCCACTCGTGGTGCAGTTCGCGGCGGAAACGCACCGCTGCCCAGATTTCCGCGACGCCGGTGGTCACGGCCCAGACGCCGACCAGGACGACCAGCGCCGGCGCGGTGATGCCCGGCCAGGCGACGGCGGTCACGCCGACCGCGACGCCCAGGGCGCCTCCGGCCGCGTGCGCCAGGCGGTGCGTCCTGTCCCCCTCCCGGTGGAAGGCGCTCACCAGCAGAGCCGCGCCGTCGACGAGTGCGTAGACGCCGAACAGCAGCGCCAGTGCCGACGCCGTCACTTCCGGCCACACCAGCGCCATCATCCCGAACGACACAGCCGCCGCCCCGCGCAGGACCAGCGTCCACCTCAGCTGCCGCCGCACACTCTCACCTTTCGTTCGACCGGACGGGTCCTCCCTCGTACCCCCGTGGGGCCGCCCGTATCGGCCGGAAACGCGCGCCCCCGGGCAGCCCGCCCCGCGCCGCGCGTCGCCGACCGGGCGGGACGGGGCCCGCTCCCCCGCCCCGCCCGGCCGGCGCGTCGCCCTCCGCCCACCGGACGGGCCGCTCGCCTCCCGCGCCCGGCAAGGCCGCTCCCCGTCCGGCGGGACCGGCGCTCCGGTCCCGGCACGGGCGGGTCCGGCCGGCCAGCCGGGCGCGGGATCGGCCGCGGGCGGACGGCGGTCATGGTCGCAAGCGGCGATTACGGGTAGCCGTGGCAGTGGACGCGGGTACGTCCGCCGGGGGCGTGCCCGGCTTCCGGCGGGAGAGTGACGTGGTGTCCTCCGGACTGGGCAGGGAAGCGGGCGGATGGCGGATGCTGTCGGGCCTGTTGGCGGACAGCCATCTGACGCCGGTGGAGCTGTTGCCGGCCAGAGCGTCCGAGAACGCCGCGGCGGCGGGTTTTCCCCGCGTGCTGATCTACCTGGCGGATCTGCAGCGGCAGGTGCTGCGGCTGCTGGCCGCGGAGGGCGCGGGCGCCGAGGAGGACGACAGGCAGCTGTCCGTCCAGGGCACCGTGGCCGGGCGGGCCTTCCAGCACGGGCAGATCCTGCCGGCCGGCCCCGCGGGGGAGGAGGGCCGTGACTGGTGGGTGCCGCTGCTGGACGGCACCGAGCGCCTGGGCGTGCTGCGGGTCAGCGCGGTCCACGACGACGAGCTCGCGCGGGAGGGCATGGAGCGGCTGGCCTCGCTGCTCGCGCTGATCCTCCACAGCAGGCGGGAGAGCAGCGACTTCCTGGCCCGGGTGGAGCGGGCCGAGCCGTTGAACGTGGCGGCGGAGATGCAGTGGCAGCTGATGCCGCCCCGGGTGTACGCCGACGGGCGGGTGGTGATCGCCGCGGCGATGGAACCGGCCTACCAGATCAGCGGGGACGCCTTCGACTACGCCACCGACGGCCCGCTGGTCCATCTGTCGGTCTTCGACGCGATGGGACACGACACCGCCGCCGGCCTGTCCGCCAACCTGGCCGTCGGCGCCTGCCGCAACGCCCGCCGGCATGGAGGCGACCTGGTCGCCTGCGGGGAGGCGGCGGAAGCGGCACTGATCGAGCAGTACGGCCAGCGGCGCTACGTCACCGGCATCCTGGCCACGCTGGACACCCGGGACGGGACGCTGTCGTGGGTCAACCGCGGCCACCACCCGCCGGTGATCATCCGGGGCAACCGGTGGACCACCCATCTGCGGTGCCCGCCCGCCCATCCGATGGGCACCGATCTGGGCCTGGACAGCCACCTGTGCCGCGAACAGCTGCAGCCCGGCGACCGCGTCGTGTTCTACACCGACGGCATCACCGAAGCCGGCGGCACGGGAGACGCCCAGTTCGGCCTCGAGCACTTCACCGACTTCCTCATCCGGCACCACGCCGACGGCCTGTCCGTCCCCGAGACCCTGCGCCGGGTGATCCGCGCGGTGCTGGAGCACCACGACGGCCGGCTCCAGGACGACGCCACCGTGCTGTTCTGCCAATGGCTCGGCCCCCGCCCCGATCCCACCGAGGAGGCGGCCGACCTGGGCGGGGTGCCCGAGCCCGGCCGCCCCGCACCGGCCGGCGCCGGCGGGAGGACCCCATGACGAGCAACGGCCTGCACCTGGACGTCGTCGAAACCCGCGGCCCGCTCGCCGTCGCCGCCGCGCGCGGGGAGATGGACCTGCACACCGTCGCCGGTTTCCACCCGCAAGCCGTCGCCCTGATCGACGACCACCCCTACGTGATCCTGGACCTGTCGGGCGTCACCTTCTGCGACTCCTCCGGACTCAACACCCTGCTGCGGCTGCGCCGCCACGCCGACGAGAACGGCGGCCGCCTCACCCTGGCCGCCCCCGCCGGCCGGATCATGCGCATGCTGCGCCTGACCGGTGCCGACACCGTCTTCCCGCTGTACGCCAGCGTCACCGAGGCCAAGGCGGCCCAGCCCCCGGACATCCGCTGACCGACGGGACCGGGCGGAGCGGAGCACCGGCACGTGCCGCTCCGCCCGGTCCCGTCGGTGCCCGGTGCCTATACGACGCCTGTGACGCCGAGGCCCGTCAGGGCGCCGACCGGGTCGGGGTCGGGGGTGCCCCGGGGCCACCAGTCGTCGCGGCCGGGCTCCGACTCGTAGACGTACCACAGGCCGTCGCGGCCCAGCCGGAGCTGGAGGTGGCCCTGGGGGTGGGTGAGGCGGTTGCGCCAGGGACGGAAGGCGGGCAGGCCGGCGGCGAGGAGGAGGGGCCGGGCGCGGTCGAAGCGGCCGGCCGGCGGGTCCCACGGTTCCTCGAGGACGGCGAGTCCCTCAGGGCCGCCCTGCCGCCAGGCGGCGACCGCGCGGGCCAGTTCGGCCGGGGTGCGGCCGGCGGCGGAGGCGAGGGAGGAGTACAGCGCCCGGGTGGCGGCGGTGAGTCCGGAGCCGGGGCGGGCCGCGGCGAGCCGGACGGCGTCCTGCCACAGCGTGAGCCCGCCGGCCGGGTCGCGGCCGGTGGTGAGCAGGGCGTGGGCGCGGGCGGCGGCGTCGGTGGCGAGCTGGTCGAGGGCCAGGGGATCCGGGCCGCCGGGGGCGGCCGGGTAGGCCGGGGGCTGCTCGGGGTGCGCGGGTGCGGGCAGCGGCGGCGGGAGGGGCGGAAGCGCGCGGGCGGCCAGGGCGTCGCCGGCCCGTACGCCGGGGAGCGGCTCGGGTTCCTTGTCCCGCGCGGCGCGGGCCGCGCGGGCGGCGCTCAGCCGGGACAGGGCGTCCAGCAGGTCGCGTTCGCCGCGGCCGCGCAGCAGGAGCAGCACGAACGGGTCGGCGTCGAGCAGGCGCGCGGTCTGGTAGCAGAGGGCGGCGGCGTGCTTGCAGGGGTGGCCCGGGTCGGGGCAGCTGCAGCGGGGGACGAGGTCGCCGGGGCCGGGCAGCAGGGGGACGCCGCAGTCGGCGAGGGACTGGGGCAGTTCCCCGTCGAGGAGGGCGGCGATGTGCCCGGGCCGTTCGGCGGCGGCGTCCAGGAACCGCTCCCAGCCGGCGTCGTCGAGCGTGCGCAGCCGCACCTGCACGCGGTACGGGCGCGGGCGGCTGCCGCGGACGTACGCGAGGACCAGCCCGGGCGTCACGGTGATGGCGTCGACGTGCCCCTGCTCGGCGTAACCGCGTCCCCGCGCCAGCCGCCCGGGGTCCAGGGCGCCCTCCTCCAGCGCGGTCACCCACGCGTTCCCCCACCACGTCCCGGCGAAGCCCTGCCCGGCCGACGCCCGGGGCGGGAAGGCCGGGAAGGTCCTGCGCAGCTCGCCGTCCCGCCCGGGGGCGGCCATGGAGGAGGGGACGCGCGCAGGCGTGGACGGGGCGGCGGGGGCGTCGGCGGACGGGGGTGCCGCGGGGGACCGGTGGGGGCGTGCCGGGTGGGCCCGGTCGGGGTGGTGCGGGGTGACGCGGCCGTCGCGGGGCAGGGCGGTGCCGGGGTCGTGGGTCGCCGTGCGGTGCCGGTCACGCGTGTCCGGGGCGCTCCGGTCCGGGGCCGCGTCGTCGGAGGATGCCCGGAAGGTGCCGGCGAGCAGTTCCCGCAGATCACGGGCGCGGCTCTCGGCATCCTGGACCCGCGGGGCGGCCGGGGCGGGACGGGCCGGGCGGCGCCCGGCCCCGGCGGCCCGGTCCCCGTCGTCGGCCCGGTCCCCGTCGTCGGTCCGGTCACTGTCGTCGGCCCGGTCCCCGTCGTCGGTCCGGTCCCGCCGGGCCGCGCGGCGGCCCGCCCGCAGTGCCTCCCGCGCCGCGTCCCCGGGGCGGGCGCCCGGTGTTCCGGCCGTGGCCGGCCGGGGCCGGGAGGCGGGGTCCGTCACGTCGTCGGCGCGGGCCACGTCCGCGGAGGCACGGGGGGTGTCCCCCGCGGTGCCGCCGGTTCCCCCGGAGGCGTCGGCGGCCGTGTCCCGGGCCGCGTCGGCGTCGCCCCCGGCCGAGGCGCGCCCGGCGGACACCGCGCGCCGCAGGGCCGCGCGGGCGGCGTCACCAGGGCGGGGCCCGGGGCGTCCGGGCGCGGCGGGTCCTCCCGGGGCCGCGGGCGTCTGCGGGACCCGGCCGTCGCGTGCGGCCGTCCCGGGGGCCGGCTCACCGCCACCGTACGCACGGCCGCCGGGTGCCCGCTCCCGGTCCGGGGCCGCCCGCGACACCCGCTCCCGGTCCCCGGCCACCGCCGGCGCCCGTCCCCCGTCCCCGGGCATTCCCGGCGTCCGCTCCCGGTCTTCGGGGGACGCCTCCGACGCCGCCTCCCGGCGTGCGCGTGCCTCCCGCAGGGCGCGGCGGGCCTCGTCGGCGGGGCGGGGGGTCATGACGTGCTCCGCAGGGAGACCAGATCGGACAGTTCGCGGTCGGTCAGTTCGGTGAGGGCCGACTCGCCGGAGCCGAGGACCGCGTCGGCCAGGGCGCGCTTGGACTGGAGCATCTCGGCGATGCGGTCCTCGACGGTGCCCTCGGCGATCAGGCGGTGGACCTGCACCGGCTGGGTCTGGCCGATGCGGTGGGCGCGGTCGGTGGCCTGTTCCTCGACGGCCGGGTTCCACCAGCGGTCGAAGTGGACGACGTGGCCCGCGCGGGTGAGGTTGAGGCCGGTGCCGGCGGCCTTGAGGGACAGCACCAGGACGGGGGTCGCGCCGCTCTGGAAGCGGTCCACCATGCGTTCGCGCTCCGGCACCGGCGTGCCGCCGTGCAGCAGGTCCACCGGGACGGCGCGGGTGGCCAGATGGGAGGTGATCAGGCGGGCCATCCCGACGTACTGCGTGAAGACGAGCGCCGAGCCGTCCTCCGTGAGCAGCGTGTCCAGCAGTTCGTCCAGCAGGGCGAGTTTCCCGGAGCGGGCGGCGAGCCGGTCGCCTCCCCGGCGGTGGTCCTCCTTGAGGTACAGCGCCGGGTGGTCGCAGATCTGCTTCAGCGAGGTCAGCAGCTTCAGCACCAGGCCGCGGCGGGCCATGCCCCGTGAGGCCTCGATGGCGAGCATCGACTCGCGCACCACCGCCTCGTACAGCGCGGCCTGTTCCCGGGTGAGCGGCACCGGGTGGTCCGTCTCCGTCTTGGGCGGCAGTTCGGGGACGATGCCGGGGTCGGACTTCCTGCGGCGCAGCAGGAACGGGCGGACCAGGCGGGCCAGGCGCCGCACCGCCTCCTCGTCCTCGCCGGTCTCCGCCGCGCGCGCGTGCCGGGCGCGGAAGGACTTCAGGGGGCCGAGGAGGCCCGGTGTCGTCCAGTCGAGCAGGGCCCACAGCTCCGAGAGGTTGTTCTCCACCGGCGTGCCGGTGAGCGCGACGCGCGCGGGGGACGGGATCGTGCGCAGCGCCTTCGCCGTGGCCGAGTACGGGTTCTTCACGTGCTGCGCCTCGTCGGCGACGACCAGGCCCCACCGCTGCCCGGCCAGCGCCGGCGCCGCCGACCGCATGGTGCCGTACGTGGTGAGGACGAAGCCGCCGGTCAGGTCGCCCAGGGCGCGGTCCGGGCCGTGGAAGCGGCGGACGGGGACGCCGGGCGCGAACCGGGCGATCTCCCGCTGCCAGTTGCCCAGCAGCGAGGCCGGGCAGACCACCAGGGTCGGCTCGCTGCGGGCCCGTTTCAGGTGCAGGGCGATGACGGTGATCGTCTTGCCGAGGCCCATGTCGTCGGCGAGGCAGCCGCCGAGGCCGAGGGAGGTCATGAGGTCGAGCCAGGCGAGGCCGCGCAGCTGGTAGTCGCGGAGCGTGGCGTGCAGGCCGGGCGGCGGCTCGGCCGGCCGTACCCCGGCGGTGAGCCGGTCGCGCAGGGCGGCGAGCGCGCCGGCCGGCACCGCCTGGACCGTCTCGCCGTCGACCTCGGCGCTGCCGGTGAGCGCGACGGACAGCGCGTCGACCGGGTCGAGCAGGCCGAGTTCGCGCTTGCGGGCCTTGCGGACGAGGGCGGGATCGACCGGCACCCAGCGGTCCCGGAGCCGTACGACCGGGCGGTGGGCCTCGGCGAGCGCGTCCATCTCGGCGTCGGTGAGCGGGTCGCCGCCGAGCGCCAGCTGCCAGTGGAAGCGGAGCAGCTCCCCGCTGTCCAGGAAGCCGGTGCCGTCGGTCGCCGAGCCGGGCGCGGGCCGCACGACCGCGGTCGCGGTGAGGTCCCGTGCCAGGTCCCGGGGCCAGTGCACGGCGACGCCGGCCGCGGCGAGCCGGGCGGCGGCGACGCCGAGCAGATCGCCGAGCTCGGCCTCGGACAGCGCCAAGGCGTCCGGCGCGTCCTGCTCGGCGAGCCGCTCCAGCGGCGGCCAGATCCGGGCCGCGCGCCGCACCGCGAGGGCCGCGTCCACGCGTGCGCGGGGGCCGAAGGCCGCGTCCGCCTCCCCCGCCCACAGGGCCGCCGCGTCGGCGACGAGGGTGGGGTCGGCGAGGCTGTGCACCTGCACGATCGCCGCGCCCGCGCTGCGGACGCCGCTGCCGTCGCCGTCGAAGACGTCGTACGCCGACAGGTCCAGGCGCAGCGAGATCCGCACGCCCGCGTCCATGCCGGCGGCGACCTCCGCGGCCCAGTCGCGGGCGTCCGGCAGGTGCTGCGGTCCGGGGGCCGCGAAGGGCCTGCCCGCCGCGTACGGCGCGGCCGGGGTGCGGGGCAGGGTGTCGGCGACCGCGTCCAGGAAGGAGCGCATCAGCGCCTCCGGTTCCGGCAGCCGGAGCGGGCCCGCGCCGGGCAGCGGGACCGCGTGGCCCTCGGGCGGCAGGGCGGCGGCCACCGCCCGCAGGTGCGCCACGTCGTCCGGGTCCAGGGGGCCGGCGCGCCAGGCGTCGTACCCGTCGGCCGTCAGGCCGGGCAGCAGCCGTCCGCGCGCGGCGAGCCGCAGGGCGTGCAGGGCGGCCGCGCCCCAGCAGGCGGTGGCGGGGTGGGCGGCCGGGTCGTGCCGGGCGCGCACCAGCAGGGGCAGCGCCTCGCCGAGCGGGAGCGTGAGCGCCGGGGTCGTCCTGCGCCGCGCTCCGGTGCCGTGCCGTCGTGCGACGGTGAGCTGTGTGTCCTCGGCGGGCAGCTCACCGCCCTCGGGGTCCCAGAAGGCGATCCGGCCCTCGCGCGGGAGGGGCGCGGGCAGGAAGACGGCCGCGAGCCGGACCGGAACGGCCGGCCCGGACTCCCCCGCCCCCCTCACGCGCTCGTCCACCGCGGCCGTGCCGCTCATACGCCTTGTCACCCCTCCCGCCCGTGTGCCGGATCAGACGTCTCCGACTGTACGGGCGGGGTCTGACAACCGGTCCCGGCGGTCCGGCGGAGGCGACCGGGCGGAGCCGGCCGGGTCCGGTCAGGGACCGGTCCCGGACCGGACCCGGTCAGGACCCGGTCAGGACATCGCGTGCGGGACGGTCAGGGCACCGTGCGCGAGACGACGTACACCATCGGATAGGCCGGGTCGGCCAGGTTGACCACGATGTCCCGCGTGGGCAGCGGGTTCTTCTGCCGGTGGACCAGGCCCCACCAGGGGCCGGGGCCCGTGAACCGCCAGCCGGTGACCCGCTGGTCGCGGTCGCCGATGGTGACGGCGCCCCGCTTCAGGTCCCCCCGGTCGACGCCGACGCCCGCCAGGAAGGCGTCCAGGCCGGCCGAGGTGGTCTCGAACTGGACGTAGAGACGGCTGGTCTTCCAGTTGTTCGTCTCGTAGTGGGCGACCTTGCCGGACGGGTGCGGCACCGGCACCTGGTACAGGCGGCGCTGCAGCTTCGACGGCCAGCCCGCGGTCAGCCCGGTCGCGGAGTACTTCTCCTCCTTGTCCTTGCCGCTGCTGCGGCTCTGGTTGGCGGAGATCACCAGGTAGCCCGCCGGGATGCCGATGAGCAGCACGATGATGAGCAGGGTGAGCGCCCTGCGGCGGATCATGTGCCGGCGTTCCTCGGCCGGCGGGTGCGGCTTCGGGGGGGCGGGCCGGGGCGGCAGGGGCTCCGTCACAGCGACTCCCGGATCGTACGGCGGGCCTTCGCGTACCGCTCGTAGCGCTCGTGGCGCTCCACCCGGCGGCGCTTGGCGCGGCGGAAGCGGCGAGCGACCAGGCGGGCCAGGTCGGCGGCGCCGACCATGCCGGCCTCGGGACCGAGCTGGGCGCGCACGAGGCGGGCCTCGGGGCGGTAGCCGCGGCCGGTGAGGTGGCGGCGGAAGGCGTCGCGGGCGGGGCCGATGAGCAGGTCGTCGGCGGCCGAGACGCCGCCGCCGATGACGAAGCAGGACGGGTCGAGCGCGGCGGCGAGGTTGGCGATGCCGACGCCGAGCCACTGGCCGATGTCCTGGAGCAGCTCGATGCACATGGCGTCGCCCTCGCGGGCCAGCTCGGTGATCATCGGGCCGGTGATGTCGGAGACGTTGCCCTTGACGTGCTCGATGATCCCGTACGCCACCGGGGAGTCGGCCGCGGCCAGCTCGCGCGCCTCCCGCACCAGGGCGTTGCCGGAGCTGTACTGCTCCCAGCAGCCGCGGTTGCCGCACGGGCAGCGGTGGCCGCCGGGCACCACCTGCATGTGCCCGAACTCGCCCGCGACGCCGTACTTGCCCCGCTTGACCTGGCCGTCCTCCAGGATGGCGCCGCCGATGCCGGTGCCCAGCGTGATCATGACGAGGTGGTCCTCGCCGCGGCCGGCGCCGAAGCGCCACTCGGCCCAGGCGGCGGTGTTGGCGTCGTTGTCGACGAGCACCGGCACCGACAGGCGGCTGGCGAGGCGGTCCCGCAGCGGCTCGTTGCGCCACGACAGGTGGGGGGCGAACAGGACGCGGTTGCGGTCGGCGTCCACCCAGCCGGCCGCGCCGATGCCGACCGCGTGCACGTCGTGCCGGTCGGACAGGTCCAGGACCAGCTCGACGATGGTGTCCTCGACGACCTTCGGGCTCTTGGACTTGTCCGGGGTCTCCGTGCGGAGCTTCTCCAGGATGTTGCCGTCGGCGTCGACGACGCCCGCCATCACCTTGGTGCCGCCGATGTCGATGCCCACGGTCGGCACGCGGGGCGCCGTCAGATGGGAGCGGCGTTCCCTCGTGCCGACCGTGCGCAGGACGGGGGCGCGGCGGGAGCCGATGGGGGCGGTGAGGTCGCGGTAGGTGCTCATCGGGGCCGATTCTGCCTCACCCTCGCGGCGGACACCGTGAGGGGCGGCGACGGGGACGTGTGATGTCCGCCGGTGCGGGCGCGCCGGGGCCGGTCGCGCCCGCGCCGGCGGAGCCGCGCCTCTACGGAGCGCGTTCCAGCTCGTGCCGCAGATCGTCCAGTTCGCTGCCGCCGGCCATCTGCCGGGTCAGCTCGTCCAGCGTGATGTCGTCCCGTGTGTGGTTGCCCACCATCGTGCCCCTCTTCAGGAGCACGAACCGGTCCCCCACCAGATACGCGTGATGCGGATTGTGGGTGATCAGCACGACGCCCAGGCCCCGCTCCCGGGCCGCCGTCACGTACTTCAGCACCACTCCCGACTGCTTCACGCCCAGGGCCGCGGTCGGCTCGTCCAGGACCAGGACCTTCGCGCCGAAGTGGACCGCCCGCGCGATCGCCACGCACTGGCGCTGGCCGCCCGAGAGGGTGCCGATGGGCCGGTCCACGTCCGGCAGGTCGATGCCCATGCGCAGCAGTTCGGCGCGGGTGGTCCGGCGCATCAGGCCGACGTCCAGGCGCCGGAAGGGGCCGACGCCCTTGCGGGGCTCGGAGCCGAGGAAGAAGTTCCGCCACACCGGCATCAGCGGTACGACGGCCAGGTCCTGGTGGACCGTGGCGATGCCGCGGTCCAGGGCCTCGCGCGGGGAGGACAGGTGCGTCTCCTCCCCCTCGATGCGCAGGACGCCGGCGTCGTGCCGGTGCAGACCGGCGATGATCTTGATGAGGGTGGACTTGCCCGCGCCGTTGTCGCCGAGGACGCAGGTGATCTCCCCCGCGTGGACCTCCAGCGACACCCCCTCCAGGGCCCGGACGGTGCCGTAGGACTTGCCGACGCCGGACAGCTCGACGAGCGCCGTACGCGGTGCGGTCTGTGTCACTTGGTGGCCTCCGCGCGCTTGCGGACCCAGGCGTTGAGCAGGGTCGCGAGGAGCAGCATCGCTCCGAGGAAGAACTTGAACCAGTCGGGGTTCCACTCGGCGAAGACGATGCCCTTGCTGGTCATGCCGAACAGGAGCGCGCCGACCGCCGAGCCGACGGCGCTGCCGTGGCCGCCGGTGATCAGGCAGCCGCCGATGACGGCCGCGATGATGTAGATCAGCTCGTTGCCGACGCCCTCGCCGGACTGGACGACGTCGTAGCTGAAGAGCAGGTGCTGGCCGGAGATCCAGGCGCCGAACGCCACGCCCATGTAGAGGCCGATCTTGGTCCTGCGCACGGGGACGCCGACCGCGCGGGCCGCGTCCTGGTTGCCGCCGACCGCGAAGATCCAGTTGCCGGCGCGGGTGCGCAGCAGGATCCAGCTGGCGACGGCGACGAGGGCGAGCCACCACACGATGGTGATCTTGAAGTCGACGCCGCCGACGGTGAGCGTGGCGGCGAAGACGTCGTGCGCGGAGGGGAAGCCCTCCATGTCGGCGATCGTCTTGGTGGAGACGGTGTCGTCGATCAGCTTGGTGAAGCCGAGGTTCATGCCGGTCAGCATCAGGAAGGTGCCGAGCGTGACGATGAAGCTCGGCAGCCTCGTGCGGGTGAGCATGACGCCGTTGAAGGCGCCGATCGCGAGGGTGACCAGCAGGGAGACGCCGACGCCGACCCAGACGTTCGCGGTCATCTGGTAGCTGAACATCGACGACACCAGGGCCGAGGAGGTGACCAGGACGCCCGCGGACAGGTCGAACTCGCCGCCGATCATCAGCAGCGCCACCGGGACGGCCATGATGCCGATCGTGGAGGAGGCGTACAGGACCGTGCTGATGCTGGAGGCGCGCAGGAAGCTGTCGGCGGCCAGGGCGAAGAACAGGAAGACCGCGATCGCGCCGACGACCGCGCCCAGTTCGGGGCGGCTGAGCAGCCGCCGCGGCAAAGGCGCGCGCAGGAACCTTTCTTCAGGGGTGGTGCCGGTCGTGGTGCTCATCGGGTGCCCCGCTTCGTGTACTCGGCCAGCGCGGCCGCGTCGTCCTTGGTGATGATCTGCGGCCCGGTCAGCACCGGCTTGCCGCCGCCGAGGACGTCGGCGTTGTACTTGTACAGCCACAACAGGTCGACCGCCTCGTAGCCCTGGAGGTAGGGCTGCTGGTCGACGGCGAAGGCGAGGGTGCCGTCCTGCAGGCCGGCGGCCACCTTGGCGTTGAGGTCGAAGGTGGCGACCTCGGCGTCGCTGCCCGCGTCCCGCCGGGCCCGTACGGCGGTGTCGGCGTACGGGGCGCCGAGCGTGACGACCGCGTCGACGCTCTTGTCGGCCTGGAGCTTGGCCTCGATGGCGGACTGCACGTCCGGCATGCTCGTGCCGTTGACGTACAGCCGGTCGACCGTGCCGTCGAAGGTCTTCGCCACGCCGTCGCAGCGCTGCTCGTGGCCGACGTTGCCCTGCTCGTGCAGGACGCAGAGCGCCTTCTTGCGGCCCCGCTCGTCCAGCTCCTCGCCGACCGCCTCGCCGGCGATCGTCTCGTCCTGGCCGATGTGCGTGAGCGCGCCGAACTCCCGGGACTCGGCCGAGCCGGAGTTCACGGTGACCACCGGGATGCCCGCCTTCCGGGCGCGGGCGACCGCGGCCCGCAGGGCGTCGGGCTTGGCGAGCGTGACGATGATCCCGTCGACCTTCTTGTCGACGGCCGCGTCCACCAGCTGCGCCTGCTGGTGCGCCTCGTCGTCGTGGGAGTAGAGGAAGTCGACGTTGTCCTTCACGGCGGCCTGCTCGGCGCCGCTCTGGACGATGTCCCAGAAGGTGTCGCCGTCGCCCGAGTGGGTGATCATCGCGAAGGTCCAGCGGGGCGTGTTCACCGCCGCCCTCCCCTGGGCCGCCGCGGCCTTGCGGGCGTCCTCGGCGCGCTTGCCGCCGGTGCTGCTGCACCCGGCGAGGGAGACGGTCAGCGCCCCCGCCACCGCGATGCCTACCCAGGTCCGAAACCGTGCCACGAGGCCGTGCCCTTCTTGCCGTGTCCTGCCGTGTTCTGACATGTGCGAGGGACTGATGACGGTGTTGACCTCACCAGTCCCAAACGCCCCATTGTCGGGCACGGGGGCCGGGCACCCGGCGGCCGGGGAGGAGCAGCCGGTCGCCTTGTCCGGACATTGCGACGAAGTCGGGGCGGCCCGGGGCCGTCCGGGACGGTGCCCGGGACGCCCGGGGCCGGGCTCAGGACCGCACGAGCAGCTGGAACTCGAAGGAGTAGCGGGACGGCCGGTAGGTGTGGGTGCCGAACTCGACCGCGCGGCCGGTGTCGTCGAAGGTGGTGCGCTGCATGGTGAGCAGCGGGGCGCCCTCCCGCTCGCCGAGCCGCTCGGCCTCGGCGGCGGTGGCGGGGCGGGCGCCGATGCACTGGCGGGCGCTGTGCAGGGTGATCCCGGCGGCGCGCATCAGCCGGTACAGGCCGGTGGCCTCCAGCTGGTCGGTGCCCAGGTCGATCAGGCCGAGCGGGAGGTAGTTGCACAGGTACGCCATCGGCTCCCCGTGCGCCAGCCGCAGCCGCTCGACCCGGTGCACGTCGTCGCCCTCCGCCACGCCGAGCGCGGCCGCGACCTCGGCGGCCGCCGGGACGACCGTGTTGACCAGCACCTTCGTGGCGGGGCGCTGGCCCGCCGCCTCCAGGTCGTCGTACAGGCTGCTGAGCTCCAGCGGACGCTTGACCTGGCTGTGCACGACCTGGGTGCCGACCCCGCGGCGGCGCACGAGCAGTCCCTTGTCGACCAGCGACTGGATGGCCTGGCGGACGGTGGGCCGGGACAGGCCGAGCCGGGCGGCGAGCTCGATCTCGTTGCCGAGCAGACTGCCGGGGGTCAGCACGCCGTGCTCGATCGCCGCCTCCAGCTGCTGCGCCAGCTGGAAGTACAGCGGCACGGGACTGCTGCGGTCCACACTCAGGTCGAGTGACACGATCGGGTCCACTTCTGGTTTCGGCACGGCCCGAGCGTAGCTCCGCGCGTTGTTGACGGGAAGTTGTATAGTCCGATTGTCCTGACATGTGGATTGACAGTGCGCGGGTCCGGCCCGCACCTTGTTTCCATGCGCATCGGGGTCATCGGCACGGGCCGCATCGGCACCCTGCACGCCCGCACGCTCAGCCGCCACCGGGACGTCGGCTCCCTGATCCTCACCGACGCGGACCCGGCGCGGGCGCAGGAGCTGGCGCACCGGCTGGGCGAGACGGCGGCGCCGGGAGTGGACGAGATCTTCCGCTGGGGCGTGGACGCCGTGGTGATCACGACGGCGACGTCGGCCCACGCCGAACTGATCGGCCGGGCGGCCCGCTCGGGGCTTCCGGTGTTCTGCGAGAAGCCCGTCGCGCTGGACCTGGCGGCCACGTTGCACGCCCTCGCCGAGGTGGAGGCGGCCGGGACGGTCCTGCAGACGGGATTCCAGCGCCGCTTCGACACCGGCTACACGGGGGCGCGCGAGGCGGTGCGGTCCGGGCGGCTCGGCCGGCTGCACACCGTGCGGGCGGTGACCGGCGAACGGGAGCCGCCGCCGGCCGCGCGGCTGTCGCAGGCCGGCGGGCTGTACCGGGACACGCTGATCCACGACTTCGACATCCTGCGCTGGGTGACGGGGCGCGAGGTGGTGGACGTGTACGCCGCCGGGTCCGACGCCGGGCCCGCGATGTTCCGCGCGGCGGGGGACGTCGACACGGGCGCGGCCCTGCTCACCCTGGACGACGGCACGCTCGCCGCGATCACCGCGACCCGCCTGAACGGCGCGGGCTACGACGTCCGCATGGAGCTGGCCGGGGAGCTGGACCAGATCGTCGTCGGGCTGGACGAGCGTACGCCGATCGCGTCCACCGAGCCGACCGGGCCGCCGGCCGCGGACAAGCCGTGGCCGGGGTTCCTGGAGCGCTTCGGCCCGGCGTACGCGGCGGAGCTGAACGCGTTCGTGGAGGTCGTCCGGGGCGAGCGGCCCAATCCCTGCGACGGGCGCGAGGCGCTGCAGGCCCTGCGGATCGCCGAGGCCTGCGAGCTGTCCAGGCGGGAGCGCAGGCCGGTGCGCCTGGCGGAGATCGCGGGGGCCGCCGAGTCCGTCGCCGGGTGAGGGGCGCGGGGGCGGGCGGTCCCGGGGACCGTCAGCGCCCGCCCCCTCGTGCAGCGGCTCGGCGTGCTCGACGGCTACGCGGTCCATGCGAGCGTCGCCCTGCTGGTGCTGGGCTTCGCCCTGTGCGCCGCCGCCGGGGGCCGGGGGTCCGGCTGAGCGGTGCCGCCCTGCCCGAAGCCGTCGCGCGCGTCCTCCCGAGGACCGCCCGGGGTCCGCGACACAAGCCGTCGGGGGTGACGAAGGCGGTGCGGACGGGCTCGCGGGGGATGCCTTCCTCCGGGCCCGGGTGAGGTCCGCCGTCATCGGTCCGGGACCAGTTCGGACCCCGCCGGCGTCGGCGCTCCCGGCGGGGCGGGCGGGGGCGGGGTGCCCGGCGGGCCGAGGTCGGCGTCCGTTCACCGCCGGTACTCGGGCGCGGCGGCGGGTGGGATGGACGCATGGCTTCTCAAGGAACTTCTCCGGTTTCTCAGGAAACGGCTCCGGCCCCGGGGGCCCTGCACGGCAAGGCGGCCCTCGTGACCGGCGGGAGCCGCGGCATCGGCGCGGCGACGGCCCTGCGGCTCGCCCGGGAGGGCGCGGACGTCGCCCTCACCTACGTCAGCGCCGCAGAGGCGGCCGAGGACGTCGTGCGGGCCGTCGAGGCGCTGGGGCGGCGGGCGGTGGCGCTGCGCGCGGACGCGGGGGACGCGGCGGAGGCGGCCGGGGCCGTGGAACGCGCGGCTGACGCGCTGGGCGGGCTGGACGTGCTGGTGAACAACGCGGGCGTGGGTATGCTGGGTCCCCTGGAGACCCTGTCCGACGCCGACGTCGACCGGGTCCTCGCGGTGAACGTGCGGGGCGTCTACCTGGCCTGCCGGGCGGCGGCGGCCCGGATGACGGACGGGGGCCGGATCATCACCGTCGGCAGCTGCCTGGCCCGGCGCGTGCCCGGCCCCGGCGGGACGCTGTACGCGATGAGCAAGGCGGCGCTGATCGGCCTGACGAAGGCTCTGGCCAGGGAGCTGGGCCCGCGCGGGGTCACCGCGAACATCGTCCACCCGGGCCCCGTCGACACCGACATGAACCCGGCGGACGGCCCGTACGCGGCCGGTCAGGCGGCCATGACCGCGCTGGGCCGCTTCGGGACGGCCGGGGAGGTGGCGTCGACGGTGGTCCACCTGGCCGCAGCGGCGTACGTGACGGGCGCGGAGTTCGCCGTGGACGGCGGCCACGCGGCGTGAGGCGGGCGGGGCGTGCCGGCGCCGCACGGCCGGGGCGCCCCGCGGGCCGAGGGCTCAGCCGCCCGCTTCCCGGTGGCGGGCGGCCAGCCGGTGCGCGCCCTCCTGCGTGAGGGAGCCGAACAGGCGCAGCCGGGAGACGCCCCCGTCCGGGAAGACGTCCAGGCGCGCGTGTGTGCCGGCGGCCGGGGCCGGCAGGACGAAGCGGTGGTCGGTGTCGGGCTGGAGACGGGTGCGGGGCAGGATCTCCGTCCAGTCGCCGTCCTCGCCGTCCCGGACGGACACCGCGGCCCAGCCGGCGGCGTTGCCCTTCAGGTACGCCGTGTCGATCCCGATCGCGCGGATCCGCGCCTGTGCGGCCAGCCGGTAGCGGATCCAGTCGTGGCCCCGGTCGCGGCGGCGCCGGGTCTCCCAGCCGTCGTCCATCCGCCGGGAGCGGCCCGGCCGGATGGTGTGGGCGGCGGGCGAGTAGAAGAAGTCGGAGGCGTCCTCCACCCGGCCGCCGTTCTCCAGGGCGACGACGTCGAAGGTGCCGAGCGCCGCCAGCCACCGCGGGTCGGGGACCACCTCGCCGTACACCCGCAGGCGGGCGATGCCGCCGTCGGGGTGCTGGTTGAGGCGCAGGTGAGTGAGGCGCCGTTCGAGGGACACGGCGAAGCCGTTCGCCGCGTGGCCGCCCACCGGCGTGCGCGGGACGAGCGTCGTCCACCGCACGTCGGCCGCGAGCAGTTCCTCCGGCGACGGGGTGCCCGGCACCGCGGCGCCCTCGACGGACACCGCCCGCGGGTGGTTGCCGCGGAAGTGGGCGGTGTCGACGACGACGCCCCGGACGATCCCCGGCGCGCCCAGGCGGATCAGCGCCCAGTCGTGGTCGTCGGCCGCGGGCCAGGGGTGGTCGGCCGAGGCGCCGCGGCGGCGCCGGGTCTCCCAGCCGTCCATGATCTTGCCTTTGGGTCCGAAGCGCTCCGGGTCGAACTCGGCGCGTCCGGGCAGCAGCAGGTTCTCCCGCGGGGCGAAGAACTCGTCGCCGGCGGCGACGACACCGGCGCCGAGCCCGCGGTCGGCGAGGTCGACGAGGTGGGTGAAGGGGAGGTCGGCGGTGCGGTAGTCCGCGTACGGGTCGCCGCCGCCGTAGGGGTTCGCGTCGCCGGTGAAGCGCTCGATCGCCGTCACGGTGGTCTGGTCCTGCCTTTCGGGAGCCGGCCGGTGGGGAACGGGGTCAGCGGGCGCGGGTGAGCAGGCGGCCCCTCGGCCCGGTGAACTCGCCGTCCGCGGCGATGCGCTGTCCGCGCAGCCAGGTGGACCGGACGACGCCGGTGAGGGTCCGGCCGGCGTAGGCGGTGACGCGGTTGCGGTGCTGGAGGGCCGCCGGATCGACGGTGAACGCCGCGTCGGGGTCGAGGACCGCGAAGTCGGCGTCGCGGCCGGGCGCGATGGCGCCCTTGCGTCCGTCGAGCCCCACCAGCCGTGCCGGGTGCGCCGACATCCAGCGGGCGACGTCCTCCAGCGAGTGGCCGCGCCCGCGCGCCTCGGTCCACACGGCCGCCAGGCTCAGCTGGAGGCCGGAGATGCCGCCCCAGGCGGTGGCGAAGTCGTCGGTCTTGAGGTCGGCCGTGGCCGGCGAGTGGTCGGTGACCACGCAGTCGATGGTGCCGTCGGCCAGCGCCCGCCACAGCAGGTCCCGGTTGGCGGCCTCCCGGATGGGCGGACAGCACTTGAACTCGCTGGCACCGTCGGGGACTTCCTCCGCGGTCAGGGTGAGGTAGTGCGGGCAGGTCTCCACGGTGACGCGCACGCCCTCGGCCCTGGCCTCGGCGAGCAGCGGCAGCGCGTCGCCGGAGGACAGGTGCAGCACGTGCACGCGCGCCCGCAGGCGCCTCGCCTGGGCGACGAGGTGGGCGACGGCGGCGTTCTCGGCGTCGCGCGGACGGCTGGCCAGGAAGCGGGCGTACTCCGGGCCGCCGGGCCGGGGGGCGGCGGCGAGGCGCTGCGGGTCCTCGGCGTGCACGACGAGCAGGCCGTCGAACGCGGCGATCCCGGCCATGGACCGGGCCAGCTGCTCCCGGTCGAGGTGCGGGAACTCCGCCACGCCCGACGGCGACAGGAAGGCCTTGAAGCCGAGGACGCCGGCCTCGTGCAGCGGGCGCAGGTCCCCGGTGTTGCCGGGCAGGGCGCCGCCCCAGAAGCCGACGTCGACGTGCGCCCTGCCGGCGGCCGCCTCCTGTTTGACGCGCAGGTTCTCGACGGTGGTGGTCGGCGGGAGGGAGTTGAGCGGCATGTCGACGAGGGTGGTGATGCCGCCGGCCGCCGCCGCGCGCGTGGCGGTCCAGAAGCCCTCCCACTCGGTGCGGCCGGGGTCGTTGACGTGCACGTGGGTGTCGACCAGGCCGGGCAGGACGACGTGGTCGCCGGCGTCCTCCAGGCGGGCTCCCCGCGGGACGGGGGCGTCGTACGGCAGGACGTCCGTGATGGTTCCGCCGGACACCGCGACGGAGGCGGCGCGCGTCCCCTCGGGGGTGATGACGCGCGTCGAGCGCAGCACCAGTTCAGCGTCGGACACCCGGACCTCTCCCTGCCGCCGTCGTCACCTCGCCGTAACGGGATTTACACCCACGTAACGGAATTCAACGTTCTGTTGAAGGAGTCTTCACTCCCGCCCCCACCCCGTCAAGGGCGCACCGCTTTCCCGTGCGCTCAGCAGCCCCACCCTGGGCGTTTTCACCAGGCGGAATTAGAATCCCCGACAGCGGAACACGGCTGCGCGCGAGCGGGGCGCCGACCGGCCGCCGGTAGGCTTCTGCCTCCCGCCAGCCCCGAAAGGAACGTGCCGTGCCGACGTCCAGCGCCAGCACCACCGGCTCCGCCAGGTCCGCCAGCGGCGGCGTCCAGTCCCTGGAGCGCGCCTTCGACCTGCTCGAACGGATGGCGGACGCGGGCGGCGAGGTCGGCCTGAGCGAGCTGTCCGCGAGCAGCGGGCTGCCGCTGCCCACCATCCACCGCCTGATGCGCACCCTGGTGACCTGCGGTTACGTACGCCAGCAGGCCAACCGCCGCTACGCCCTCGGCCCGCGCCTGATCCGTCTCGGCGAGTCCGCGTCCCGGCTGCTGGGCGCCTGGGCGCGCCCGCACCTGGCCCGCCTGGTCGAGGAGACCGGCGAGACGGCGAACATGGCACTGCTCGACGGGGACGAGGTCGTGTACGTGGCGCAGGTCCCCTCGAAGCACTCGATGCGGATGTTCACCGAGGTCGGCCGGCGCGTGCTGCCGCACTCCACGGGGGTCGGCAAGGCCCTGCTCGCGGCCTTTCCCGACGAGGAGGTGCGCGCCCTGCTCGCCCGCACCGGGATGCCCGCCGCCACGGAGAAGACGATCACCACGCCGGAGGGCTTCCTCGCGGCGCTCCGCGACGTGCGCCGGCAGGGCTACGCGATCGACGACAACGAGCAGGAGATCGGCGTCCGCTGCCTGGCCGTCCCCGTGCCCGGCTCCCCCACCGCGGCGGCCCTCTCCGTCTCCGGCCCGGCCGGCCGGGTCACGGAGGCGGCCACGGAGAGGATCGTGCCGGTGCTGCGGCAGGTCGCGGCGGACCTGTCGCAGACGCTGCTGAGCTCCGGCGGGCCGACGCCCTGAGCCCCTGGCCCGGACGCCCGGTCCCCGCCTCCGCGTCTCCCGGGCCCCGGCCGGCGGGCACGCCCCGGCCTCGGGACGCCCGGCCTCAGTCCCGCGGCGGCTCGCCGAACAGCTCCACTGCGCGCCGGACCTCCGACACCCCGCGCGACAAGGCGCTCACCGAGCCGATCGCACCGGCGATCAGCAGCAGCGAGCGGCGCAGCCGCGGCACCTCCACGGCGCCTCGGGTCACCATCGCCGCGAGGGCGGCGAGTTTGTCCTCGGCGATGGCGCGATCGGCGAACTCGGCCGGATGCGCGGCGAGTTCCCGGCGCAGCCGGGACACCGCGGTCCGCAGTTCCACCACCCTCGGATCCCCGTCGCTGCCGGTCACCGGCCGCTGTCCCACGCTCCGCAACACAGCTCTCCCCCTCCGCACGCCGTTGTGCGCCCCTTCGTCGTGGCCGCGCCGAGCGCCCCCTTCGGCACGGAACGTGCGCCGGGGGACGCGGGTAGTAAACGCCACCGCACGCGGGGCGCGCCACTGTCGGGACCGAAATTCAGCCCCCGGAAATCCGGCGCCCGCCCAAGCGTCGGGTATGCAGGACGCATGACGGACAACGATGACCGGGTCGCCGGGCTGCTCCTCGCGGCGGGGGGCGGGCGGCGGCTCGGCGGGCGGCCCAAGGCGCTGCTCGCCCACCGGGGACGCCCCCTCGTCGAGCACGCGGCCGGCGTCCTGCGCGCGGCCGGCTGCGCCCGCGTGCACATCGTGCTGGGGGCGCGCGCCGACACCGTGCGCGAGCGGGCGGCGCTCGACGGCTGCGTGCTGGTGGACAACCCCGACTGGGAGCGGGGCATGGGGACGTCGCTGCGGGCCGGGCTGGCCTCGCTCGCCGGAACGGGGGCGCGGGCCGCGCTGGTCTCGCTCGTCGACCAGCCCGGCATCGGGGCGGCGGCGACGGCCCGGGTGCGCGCGGCGTACCGGGACGAGACGTCCCTGGCCTCGGCCGCGTACGACGGCGTGCGCGGCCACCCCGTCCTGCTCGGCGCGGCCCACTGGGCCGGCGTCGCCGCGACCGCGGCCGGCGACCGGGGGGCGCGCGCCTATCTGCGGGAGCACGCGGCGGCGGTCGCGCTCGTCGAGTGCGGGGACGTGGCGCGGCCGTACGACATCGACACCGAGGCCGATCTCGCCCGCCTGGAGTGAGGGGACCGGCACCCGGCGCCGCCCGTCCCGAAGGCGCCGGAGGACCGCCGGGCCGGGATCCCCTGCCCCGCCGACCGCAAGACGACGGTCGACGCCCTCGGCCCGGGGGCGAAGGCCCGGCTCGCCGACTGCGCGGACGCCCTGGCGCCGACCTGGCAAAACGTCGTCCTCGGCAGGCCCGACCTGATCGACGCCCCCGCCCGGACCATCGACTTCACCGACGAGCGCACGGGCAGGTCCCACGCCCTGCGCCCGCACGGGGACCACGCCGGCTTCCCGACCCTGCCGCCGTACGGACAGCTCACGGGCCGAGGCTCACGCGGAGCTGTCCGAGTGGCCCAGGGACCTGCCCGGGGCCACCCGGTCGCGTACCGCCCGCTTCACCGCCGTGGGCTCCGGGAAGCCCTGCTCCCGGCGGTCCCACACCACCTCGTCGTCCACCCGCACCACGAAGACGCCGCCCGTGCCGGGTTTCAGCGACAGCTCCGTCAGCTCGGTCTCGAACGTCGTCAGCAGCTCCTGCGCCAGCCAGGCGGCGCGCGGCAGCCAGCGGCACTGCGTGCAGTACTCGATCTGCACGCGCCGGCTCCGGGCCGAAGGGGTGTCCGTCATCCCAGGTGCACCGACCAATCCTGTTCCGCCGTCGGCTTGCCGTGCAGGTCGGGGACCCGCTTGAGCCAGTCCGGACGGCCTCGCCGGGTCCGTTCCGCGCGGCGCGCCTCCTCGGCGGCCAGGTCCTCCCGGGTGGGGAAGTCGGTGGGCAGCCACGCCGCCGAGGCCCGCACACGCGCGTACAGGTAGTCCACGTACGCCTCCCGCAGCTCCCGGGGCGTGCCGAAGCCGGGCTCGCCGGACAGCCAGGCGTCCGGCACGGCGGCCGTGACCCGGCGCAGCAGTTCCTCGGTCACCTTCGGCGCGAGCTCGGCGTCGGCGGCCCGTACGTCGGGCCCGTAGGAGCCGAGGGCGTGGTGGCGGAAGTCGTACGCCTTGTCGGGGGCGGAGGTGTCCCAGCGGTGGTGGAAGACCAGGGCGGCGCCGTGGTCGATCAGCCACAGGCGCGGCGGTGCGACGCCGAGCGTGGGCCAGACCATGAGGTTGGAGCTGTGCACCGTGCGGTCGACGTTCGCGGTCAGCGCGTCCAGCCAGACGATCCGGCCCGCCTCCAGCGGATCGACCGGGAAGGCCTCCGCGAGCTCCGGGGTGAAGTCCCGGGCGCCCGGCAGGTAGTCCATGCCGAGGTTGACGCCCGCGCTGGCCGTGTGCAGGTCGCGCACCTCCTGGTGCGGTTCGTGACCGGCGATCGCCGGGTCGAAGTGCACCAGGACCAGCTCGGGGAAGCGCAGCCCGAGGGCACGGGCCAGCTCGCCGACGATCACCTCGGCGACCAGCGCCTTGCGGCCCTGCGCGGAGCCGGTGAACTTCACGACGTAGGTGCCCAGGTCGTCGGCCTCGACGACGCCGGGGACGGAACCGCCGGAGTGCAGGGGCTCGACGTAGCGGGTCGCACCGACCTCTCTCAGCATTTTTCCAGGTCACCCGCCTCTTCAGCCGTGAAGTCCCCGCTCGGCCGCAAAGGCGCGCACCAGCGGGGAGCGCCCCTCGTCAGCCCTGGGGAGGATCTTCCGGGGGTTTCGACCGGCATGTGGACCTCCCCGTCCTCCCGGCAGTCCGCCGGTGGCCGTCCGTCCTGCTTCCGGCCTCCGACGTGAAGTGTGCATAGTAACCGAGGGTGACCGCCGGCGGGGAGTGCCCGGCCCGCCGCGGGCCCCGCTTCCGGCGTGGCCGGGGCGCGGGCGCCGCGGCACGCGGCAGCCGTCCCCCGGCGCCGCCGGGCGCGCGGGGCGCGCGGTGAGGGGCCGGGACACTCGGCGCGGGCCCTCCTCGGCGGTGCGGGGACGGCCACGAGATGCCTCCCCCGGCCCGGGCGGGGGTCTCGTGGCCGGCCTCGTTCCGCGCGGCGGGGGCCGGGGGGCGCGGTGGCGCTCAGGCCGCCGGTTCGATGTTCTGGTTGCGGCGGAAGACGTTGTTCGGGTCGTAGACCGCCTTCAGCGCGGACAGCCTGGCCAGAACGGCGTCCTCGTAGAGCTCGGAGCGGAGGTCGCCGGCGGCCCGCATCCCGTACACGAAGTTCAGCGACCGTCCGATCGTCCACGGTTCGACGGCCTTGTCGATCCGTTCGTGCGCGGCCCGCACCTCGGACAGTCCGACGCCGTCGGGCGCGGACAGCACCCGCAGGATGTACTGCGCCTCGCGGAAGGAGACCGCGTTCGGCACCTCGGGCGGACGGGAGAGCGCGCCGCCGAGGTGGCGCAGGTCCACGATGCACGGCACCGGCGCGCCGGGCCCCGCCAGTTCCCGGACGGCCTCCAGCACCCGCGGGTGGAGTTCGCTCAGCAGCACGCTGTTGCCGTCGTAGGAGTGGGCGAAGTCCGGCTCCCGGTAGATGGAGCCCGACTCGCTGTACGGCAGTTCGCCGAGGTGCTCCCAGAGCGTGGGAGCGACCTCCGGCCACGGCCGTACGAGGTCCGGGCCGTTCTCCAGGTCGGTGGTGGCGAAGCGGACGTGCACCACGTGCCGGCCGCGCAGCGGCTCGGGGAACACCGGGATCGGCGGGTACTCGATCATGCCCACGGAGGAGGTCGTCGTCTCCGGCGCCCGGGACGTCCACTCCCGGAAGAAGCCGAGGACCTCCTCGGCGTGTGCGACGTCGAAGAACACCCCGCCTCCGTAGATGCGCCCGACGGGCTGCAGGGCGATCTCCAGGCTGGTGACCACTCCGAAGTTGTCCCGTCCGCCGCGCAGGGCCCAGAACAGGTCGGGGTCGCTGCCGGCCGTCACGTGGCGCAGCTCGCCGTCGGCGGTGACGACGTCGAGGGCCCGCACGTGGTCGGCCGCGTAACCGAACCGGCGCGCCAGCAGGCCCATGCCGCCCGCCAGGGTGTAGCCGGCCACGCCCACGTGTCCCGCGGAGCCGCTGGGCGGGACCAGTCCGTGCGGCTCGGCGGCCTCGACCACCTGCTGCCAGCGGGCCCCGGCCTGGACGCGCACGGACCGGCTCCCGGGGTCCACCACCACGTCCCGCATCCGCCTGGTGGAGATCAGCACACCGCCCTCGTCCCGCACCGTGACGCCGTGGCCGGTGGACTGGACGGCCACCGCCATGCCGCGGGCCGCGGCGAAGCGCACCGCCGCCTGCACGTCCTCGGCCGTCTCCGCGCCGACGACCACCGCCGGCGCGTGCCGGTATCCGGCCTGGAAGCCGCTGATCTCCTCCTGGTAGCCGTCCTGGTCCGGCAGGAGAACCGGGCCGCGGATCCTGCGCGCCAGCTCCGGGATGTCGTTTCGCACGTCGTCGGTCGTCTTCACGGGATCCTCTTGGTCGTCGCCGGGCCAGTGGGCCGTCCGGACCACGTGGCCGTCTCGTCCTGTCTCGTCCTGGGCACCGCCGGGTCCGGGTCCGGGATCGGGTTCTCGTCGCCCGTGAAGCGGTGGCCCGGGGCAGCTCGTGTCCGGGTCGGCGGCCGGGGTGCGCCGCCACCGGTCGCCCGGCACCTCGCGGAGCGGGGCCGGACGCTTTCGCCCGGGTGGTGCCGCGTCCGGTTCCCGCCGGAGCGGCGGGGCGCCCGGCTTGCCCGTTCCCCCGGTCAGCGCGGTGGACGGCGGAGCCGGTCGCTCCCGGCAGCGGCGGGCCTCACCGGGCCCGAGCTGTGTGATCGACTCTGGAGCAGTCCGGGGCGAAAGTCCAAGAGCGGGTCGTTCTGGCTCCCGGAAGCCGTGGTTATGCGGGAGCCGGCAGGGCGGCCCTCGCGTGCGTGACGAACGCGCGGCCCGCCGGGCCGACCGGGCCGTCCGACCGCCAGGCGAGCGCCATGCGGCCGCGGAACCGCGGACAGGTCACGGTCAGAGCGTGCAGTTCCCCCGGGTACGCGGCGGCGAGCGACTCCGGGACGATGGCCGGCCCGAGGCCCCGCATCGCCAGCTGGGCGAGCACGTCGGGGTCGCTCGCCTCGAAGGCGACGCGGGGTTCGAAGCCCGCGTCGGCGCAGGCGTCGTCCAGGCAGGCGCGCATACCGGTCCCGCGCGGGAGGCTGATCAGGGCCCGTTCGCGGAGCGCGTCGACGGCGATGGCGGCGTGCTCGGCCAGCGGGTCGCCGGGGTTCACCACGACGACCAGTGGCTCGTCGGCGACGACGTGGAGGTCGATCCCCGGGGGTGTGACCGTCGTCAGGGCGACCACCGCCGCGTCGAGCGCGCCGCTTCGAACGTCTTCCAGCAGGCGGTCCGTGTTCTCCTCGACGAGGGTGATCTCCACCGCCGGGTGGTCCTTGTGGAAGTCGGCGAGCAGTCGGGGGAGGTCGAGCGACGCGCAGGAGCGCACCATCCCCACGGAGACGCGGCCCCGCATCAGCCCGGTGAAATCGTCGACCACGAGGCGCATTCCCGCGACCCCTTCGAGCGCCCTGCGGGCGTAGGACAGGACGGCGGCGCCCACCTCCGTCAGCTGGACCGTGCGTCCCGTGCGGTCCAGCAGCTGCTGCCCCAGCTCCTGCTCCAGACGCCGGATCTGCGCGCTCACCCCGGGCTGGGTCACGTACAGCCGGGCGGCGGCCTTGGTGAAGCTCGCTTCCTCGGCCACCGCGACGAAGTATTCGAGCTGACGCAGCTCCATAACCGACGATGCTAGCAACGCCTGTTCCCATAAGCGTGTGATCGGTCGCGGTGACGGGCCGGGCGAGGGCCGAGAGGCGTGACGCCCGGCCGGGCGCCGTGGGGCGGCCGGCGGCCGCGTGGCGCCGCACCGGCCGGCGCGGTCCGGGTCAGGGGCGGGCCAGCGGGTTGGGCAGGGGCAGGTAGCGGGCGTCGGCGCCGTCGGCGCCGGTCCAGCGCAGCAGCAGGTTGGTCTTGCCGGGCAGGGTGGGCGAGGTGAGCAGCGCGGCGGCCTCCGGGAGGTCGTGGCGGGCCAGTTCGCGGCGGACGGCGGGCCAGGGGTCGAGGCCGGGCCGGTGTTCGGCGAGGGCGCCGGCGATCTCCGACAGGTGGTTGACGACCAGGCAGTACACCAGCCGTTCCCAGCCGGCCGCGCGGGAGGTGTCCGGCAGCAGCTTGACGCCCTCGGCGTCCCGGAACAGCGCCTGCACGGGGGTGCCGGCGGCGTCCACGGCGACCAGGGTGTTCTGCAGGTGGGCCTCCAGGACGACGCCGTGCTCGGCGAAGGCGGCCAGCGCGGGCGGCACGACCTGCCGCAGGTACGCCTCCCACCACCGCTCGGGGTCGGCCGCGCCCGCCAGCGGGCTGCCGTCGAAGCCCTCCACGAGTCCCGCGGCGAGCAGCGGGGTCGCGCCGGGCAGGAGGTGGCCGCGCAGGCCCTCGCGGACGACGACGGCCAGGGCCTCGAAGGCGAAGGCGGCGGTGCGGTAGCCGCGGTCGCTCAGCCAGACCGCCGGGCCGTCCAGCGCCGCGAGGGCGCCCGCCGCGGCCGCGTCGGTGCGGCGCAGCCCGAGCAGGTCGTGCCGCCACAGCCGCCGGACGTCGTTGGTGATGCGCACGTCGAGGCTGAACTTCAGGAACAGGTCGCGCCCCGGGGCGTACACCGTGCGGACGGCGGCCGTCGGCCAGACGTCGAAGGCGGTGGTGCCCAGCCGCAGCAGCCGGCCGTCCGCGAAGGCGCTCGCCAGCTCCGGGGCGGCGAGGTCGAGCTGCCAGGGGTGGGCGGGCAGCAGCCGGTAGCCGGGCGGGGCCTCGCCGAGGGCGTCGAGGGCCGAGGTGTCGCCCTCCTCGGTCACCGCGTCCTCGCGCACGCCGAGCAGTGCCAGCGGGAAGCGGGCGTGCGCCTCGGGCGCGTACGGCAGCCAGCCCGCGGCCGGGCCGCCGCCGCGCGCCTTGGGCGCGGGGTGGTGGGGGTGTCCGGTGAGCAGGGACTGCTCGGAGAGCAGGTACGGGTCGTCGGGCGGGGCGGCCCGCGCGCGTGCGGTCAGCAGCGCGGCCACCGCGTCCCGGCTGTCGAGCATCTCGGCGGGCAGCTCGTGGTTGGGCAGGCCGGTGTGCCGGCGCAGCTCCTCGGCGACGAGTTTCACCAGTTCGGTGTGGCCGACGCGGTGCCAGCGGCCCGCCGCGTAGACCTCGGGCTCGGCGGGCCGCCGCGTGCCCCGCACCCGCAGCAGCCGGTCCCCGCCGGGCAGCCGGTACACCCGCCGTTCGCCGGGGCCCGGCACGGGCTCGGCCACCTCGCGCAGCAGGCAGTTCAGCAGCGGCGCGGCCGCGTACGCGTCGGCGCGGTCCGCGACGTCGCCTCGGGCCGTGCCGCCGTCGGCGGGCGGGGGCAGGGGGTTCACGGATCCACTCGTTCCTTACGGTCCGTCCGGGCGGGGACGATCATCAGTATGTCGCCCGTCCGACGCCGTGTCCGTACCCGAGGAGTCCGCCCGTGCACCGTCCCCCCACCGCCGAGGCCGAGGTCGCCGAGGAGCTGGCCGCCGTACGGCCCGGCCTCGTGTCGCGGTACGCGGCCGAGCTGCCCGGCGCCCGCGCGGCCGTGCTGTCCCGTCTGTGGCGTGCGCTGGCCCATGAGCCGCTGCCCTGGGTCGCGGGCCGGGAGCGGGGCCGGGAGGAGCTGGTGCTGCGCCTGCGCGACGGCCGCCTGCTGCGCGGCCCGCGCCCCGACCCGTACTCCACCGCCGCGTACGTCACGGTCGTACGGCTCGGCGAGTCGCCGTACGACGACCCGGCGCGGCTGATGACGGATCTCGCCGTGCCCCGCTCGGCGGGCTTCGCCGCCGAGCTCGGGCACAGTGTCGCGTCGCTGGCGCTGTCCCGGGCGGGGCAGGGGGAGCACCCGGACGAGTGGCCCGCGCACGACTGGGAGTGGGAGCAGCGCGTGGTCGACGGGCATCCGTTCCACCCCAGCTGCCGGTCCCGGCCCGGCTTCTCGGTGGCCGAGCAGCTCGCCTGCGCGCCCGAGCACCGGCCGGTCGTGCAGCTGGGGCTGGTGCCCGTCCCGGAGGCGGAGTGCCTGGTGACGGGGGTGTGGCCCGAGGAGCTGCGGGACGGGCGGCGGGTGCTGGTCCCGGTGCACCCGTGGCAGGCGGCGCATGTGCTCGGGCGGCCGTGCGAGGCGTGGCTCGGCGCGCACCCGCTGATGTCCCTGCGGACCCTCGCCGTGCCCGGCGGGCCGCACGTCAAGACGGCGCTGAGCGCCCGGCTGACCTCCTCGGTGCGGGACATCTCGGTCGCCTCCGTCGCCGCGTCGGCGACGCTCTCGGCGTTCGGGGAGGCCCTGGCCGCGCGCACGGACGGGCTGCTGCACCTCACCCGCACCCTGGGCGCGGCCGCCCGCTCCCCCGAGCTGGCGGCCGTGCTGCGGGAGCCGCCGCAGGCGTACGCGGCGGCCGGGCGCGGCGAGCGGGTGGTGCCGGTGGCCGCGCTGGCCCCGACGGGGCTGGTCCGGGACCCCGCCCGGCTGGCCGGTCTGGCGCGGCTGGCGCTCACCGTGGGCCTGCGGCTGCTGGAGCTGGGCGCGGCCCTGGAGGCGCACGGGCAGAACCTGCTGGTGGTGCTGTCGGCGACGGGCGTCCCGCTGCGGCTGGTCTACCGCGACCTGGCCGACCTGCGCATCAGCCCGGCCCGTCTGGCCCGGCACGGCGTCCCGGTCCCCGAGCTGCCCGCCCGCATGGTCACGGACGACCCGGTGGCGCTGCGCCGCAAGCTGTTCGGCTCGCTGGTGGCGGGGGCGCTGGCGGGCGCGGCGGGCTCCGGGCCGGCGCTGCGGGCCGCGCTGGAGACGGCCGTACGGGACCTGCCGCGCACCCCGGACCTCGCCGCGCTGCTGGACGGGCCGCTGCCCGTCAAGGCGCTGACGCTGATGCGGCTGTCGCCGGGCGGGACCGGCGACCTGTGGGGCGAACTGCCCAATCCGCTGCGCCGGCCGCCGTGTTGACGGTCCGTGCCGGCGCCGGCCGCCGCGGTCGCGTTTTGGAGCACGGAACCGCCGGTCAATAAGATCCGCCGATGATCACAAGAAAACGGCTGGCGGCGGGCGTGGGCGCCCTGCTCGCCGCGCTGGCGGCCGGGATCGCCGTCCCGGCCGGGGCGGCCGCCGGTGAGCCCACGGGCGAGGACGCGCCGAAGGTCGACCTCGTGCTGGACGTGAGCGGCTCGATGCGGGCCCGGGACATCGACGGGCAGTCGCGGATGGCCGCGGCCAAGCAGGCGTTCAACGAGGTGCTCGACGCGACGCCCGAGGGGGTCCGGCTCGGCATCCGCACCCTGGGCGCGAACTACCCCGGCGACGACCGCAGGACCGGCTGCGAGGACACCGCGCAGCTCTACCCGGTCGGCCCGCTGGACCGCACCGAGGCCAAGACGGCGGTCGCGACGCTGGTGCCCACCGGCTGGACGCCGATCGGCCCGGCCCTGCTCGCGGCGGCCGACGACCTCGACGGCGGCACCGGCTCCAAGCGCATCGTGCTGATCAGCGACGGCGAGGACACCTGCGCCCCGCTCGACCCGTGCGAGGTGGCCCGCGAGATCGCCGCCAAGGGCATCGGCCTGACCATCGACACCCTCGGCCTGGTCCCCAACACCAGGATGCGCCGGCAGCTCAGCTGCATCGCCGAGGCGACCGGCGGGACGTACACCTCGGTCGAGCACGCCGACGAACTCACCGACCGGGTGAACCAGTTGGTGGACCGCGCGGCCGATCCGGTGGTGACGCCGGTGGCCGCCGAGGGCGCGGGCACGTGCGCGAAGGCGCCGGTGCTGAAGTCGGGTCTGTACACCGACCGCGAGGAGTTCGGGCAGCAGCGCTGGTACCGCGTGGACGTGCTGCCCGGCCAGGAGCTGCGGGCCTCGGTGAGCGTGGCCGCCGACCGGGACGTGGCCCCCTCCTACGGGGTGCTGCTGCGGGCGGTGACGGCGCACGGCCGGGAGATCGTGCGCGGGGAGGCGGCGGGCAACGGCCGCACCGACGTGATCGCCACGGGCCTGCGCTACCCGAAGGCGGAGAGCGACGAGGAGGACGCCGCCGCCGAGACCGTGTGCCTCCAGGTGACCCACTCCTTCTCGGCGGCCGCCGGGGTGAAGACCACGCCCGGCCTGCCGCTGGAGCTGACCGTGGACGTGGTCGACGGCCCCGACGAGGCGGGCGACGTGGCCTCCTTCGGCCTCGGCCGCGGCTGGTGGCTGCTGGGCGTGCTGGTCCTGGCCGGCTTCCTGGCGGGCCTGGTGTGGGGCTGGCTGTCGCGCTGGCGGATCGCGGTCTGGAGGACCAACTGATGCGTTCTGTACGTCTTCTCGGTTCCGTGCTCGGTTCCGCGCTGCTGCTGCTCGGACTCGCCGCGGCCCCCGCCGCGGCCGGCTCCACGCCGTCCGCGGACCCCTCGGGCGACCCGGACGCGCCGACCGAGGCCGGCACCTCGTTCCGCACCGCGACCGAGATCGGGCAGGGGCAGCGGGCCACGGCGAGCGGTTCCGCGGGCGACTACCTGTACTGGTCGTTCCCGGCGGACACCGGGCAGCGCCCCACCGTGCGGGCGACGGTGCAGCTGCCGGAGGCGCACGCCGCCGAGACCTGGCAGCTCGACGTGTACGACGGGCTGCGCCGCCGCCAGGCCTGCCAGTACGGGGCGCAGACCCGCACCGCCCCGCGGGACGCCTCCTCCGTGGAGCTGGCCTGCGTGCTGCGCACGGTCCGCGCCTGGTCGGAGCCGTGGGCGAACGACCCGCTGCCGGGCACGTACTACATCCGGCTGACGGCCACCGGTCTCGCCACCTCCGACCTGGGCCTGCCGGTGGACGCGGAGGTCCGGGTCGGGTCCGAGGACGTCGGCGGGTCGGCGGCGGTGGACGGCTCGCTGGCCGAGCCGCTGGTGCCGGGGATCGCGTCGAGGCCCGAGCGGGACACCGGGCACGCCGAGGACGGGGATTCGGCGGTGCTGTCCGACCTCGAACCCGAGGACGGCTGGGCGTCGGGCCGGTGGTCCGACCGCTGGGTGTGGACCGCGGCCGGCGGCGCGCTGGCCGCGCTGGCGGGGGTCGGCGGGTACGCGCTGACCCGGGGCGGGGGGCGTCCTTCCCGGGTGCCGCCCGGGGTCTGACCCGCCGTCGGTGACCGTCGGGGGCCCGCCCGGTGCGGGCCCCCGCCGTCTCAGCCCTCCCTGAGCTCCTTGGCCAGGGCGCCGTCCCCGCTCACCTCGATACGGCCGTCGCGCACCGCCTGGGCCACGCTCACCTCGCCGCGGCCGATCGCCGTGCACGTCGCCGCGTCCAGCGCCAGCCGGGCGTCGGGCTCCCCGGGAGCGGGCCCGTCGCCGTACACCGGCCCCTCCCCGGCGCCGGTGTACAGGTGGAAGCGGCCTTCCGCCAGCCGCACCTCGACCAGTCCCGGTCCCGTCCCCGCCTCCCTCAGGGCGCGCAGCAGCGGCAGCGCGAACCAGTGGGCCCGGACCGCGTCCGTCGGCCGCCGCTCCCCCAGCTCGGCCGCGCCCCACGCGCCGAGCGCCTCCAGCACCGGCAGCAACTCCCGTCCGCGCGCCGTGAGTTCGTACACGTAGGCCGCGCCGGGCGGCGGCAGCCGGCGGCGGGTCGCCAGGCCGTCCCGCTCCATGTCCCTCAGCCGCGAGGCGAGCACGTCGGTGCTGACGCCGGGCAGGTCCGCGTGCAGGTCCGTGTAGCGGCGCGGGCCGGCCAGGAGTTCACGGACGATCAGCAGGGTCCAGCGGTCGCCCACGACGTCGAGCGCCCGTGCGGCGGAACAGAACTGGTCGTAGCTACGGCGAGTGCGGGGTGACATGCGACGCAGTGTAGACGTGTTGTTGGACTTTCCAAGCTCGTACTTGGTAAAACCAAGTAACACCACGTACCGGAGGGGCGAGAGCGCATGGAGTTCCGGCAGTCCAACAAGCTCAGCGAGGTCTGTTACGAGATCCGCGGCCCGGTGATAGAGCACGCCAACGCACTGGAGGAGGCGGGCCACAGCGTGCTGCGGCTGAACACCGGCAACCCCGCGCTGTTCGGCTTCGAGGCGCCGGAGGAGATCCTCCAGGACATGATCCGGATGCTGCCGCGGGCGCACGGCTACACGGACTCCCGCGGCATCCTCTCCGCCCGCCGGGCCGTCGCCCAGCGCTACCAGACCCTCGGCCTGGAGGTGGACGTCGACGACGTCTACCTCGGCAACGGCGTCTCGGAGCTGGTGTCGATGGCCGTCCAGGCGCTGGTGGAGGACGGCGACGAGATCCTGATCCCCGCCCCGGACTTCCCGCTGTGGACGGCGGTGACGACGCTGGCGGGCGGCAAGGCGGTGCACTACCTGTGCGACGAGCAGGCCGAGTGGTACCCGGACCTGGACGACATGGCGGCGAAGATCACCGACCGCACCAAGGCGGTCGTGATCATCAACCCGAACAACCCCACCGGCGCCGTCTACCCGAAGGAGATCGTCGAGGGCATCCTCGACCTCGCCCGCCGCCACGGCCTGATGGTGTTCGCCGACGAGATCTACGACCAGATCCTCTACGACGACGCCGTGCACCACTCGGCCGCCGCGCTCGCCCCCGATCTGGTGGTCCTCACCTTCTGCGGCCTGTCGAAGACGTACCGGGTGGCCGGCTTCCGCTCCGGCTGGCTGGTGGTCACCGGCCCCCGGCAGCACGCGAAGGACTACCTGGAGGGCCTGACCATGCTGGCCTCCATGCGGCTGTGCGCCAACGCGCCCGCGCAGTACGCCATCCAGGCCGCCCTCGGGGGCCGCCAGTCCATCCGCGAGCTGACCGCGCCCGGCGGGCGGCTGCGCGAACAGCGCGACGTGGCGTGGGAGAAGCTCAACGAGATCCCCGGCGTGACGTGCGTGAAGCCCAAGGGCGCGCTGTACGCGTTCCCACGCCTGGACCCCAAGGTGCACCCCGTCCACGACGACGAGCGGTTCGTCCTGGACCTGCTGCTGCGCGAGAAGATCCAGGTGGTCCAGGGCACCGGGTTCAACTGGCCCTCCCCCGACCACTTCCGCATCCTGACCCTGCCGCACGCGGACGTCCTGGAGACGGCGATCGGGCGGATCGGGCGGTTCCTCAGCGGATACCGGCAGTAGCGGCCGGCCGGGCCCCGCGCCCACCGCCGTCACCGGTACACGGTGCGACTGACCGGCCGCCGCCCGGGTTCGTCCGGGCGGCGCGCGTGACGCCGTGCGCCGGTGCGGAGTTGACCCGGGTGCGAAGGGAGGTGCCGGGACATGGACGTGCCGGGGCAGGGGCAGCGGATCGTGGACGGGCCGGAGCCGTACGGCTGGGACGGGGACTCGGCGGCGGTCCTGCGGACGGTCGGCAAGGTCGTCAAGATGTGGCGCGAGCGGGCCGGGATGACCCAGGCCGAGCTGGGCGCGGCGATCGGTTACAGCGAGGATCAGGTGTCCTCCGTGGAACGGGGGCGGCGGGCGCCGAAGGCGCCCCTCCTCGACGCGGCGGACCGGGTGCTCGGGGCGGGCGGGATGCTCGCCGGGCTGAGCAAGGACGTGGCGGAGGCGCGGTACCCGAAGAAGGTCCGGGACCTGGCGAAGCTGGAGGCGGAGGCCGTCGAGATCTGCGCGTACGACAACTCCGTGGTCAACGGGCTGTTGCAGACCGAGGAATATCTGCGGGCGGTGTTCGGCTCACGGCGCCCCGCGTTCCCCGAGGAAGAGCTGGAGCAACGCGTCGCCGCCCGGCTGGCCAGGCAGGAGATCATCGACGGTACTCGGACGGTCCCGGCTTTCAGCTTCGTCCACGACGAGGCGGTCCTGCGTCGGCGGGTGGGGGGCAAAATGATGCTGCGCCGACAGCTCGAACGGCTGTTGGAGATCGGGCACATGCGGAACGTGGAGATCCAGGTGCTTCCCCTGGACCGTGAGGACAATGCCGGTCTCGGCGGCCCCTTCCACCTGCTGCGGCTCAAGGAGGGAGACACGTTGGGCTACAACGAGGTCCAGTTCACCAGCCGACTGATCTCGAGCCCCAAGGAGGTCCAGATCCTCGAACTGCGCTATGGGATCATCCGGGCTCAGGCCCTCCCCCCGCGAGAGTCGCTGGCCTTCATCGAGAAACTCCTTGGAGAGACATGACGACAAAGCCCCCGGCCGGTCACGGCTCCGAGCTGAAGTGGTTCAAGAGCAGTCACAGCACCGATGACGGTCCTGCCTGCGTCGAGGTCGCCACCGCCCCCGGCACCGTCCACGTACGGGACTCGAAGAACCGGCTGGGCCCCCGGCTCGCCTTCCGGCCGCGGGAGTGGGCCGCTTTCGTCTCCTACGCCGCCGGTCGCTGACGTACGTCCCGCCGCGCCCCGGGTCCGGTTCCGCGCCGGGGCCGGGGCGCCGGCGTGCGGGGGCGCGGGTGGGCGGCGGGGCCCGTACGCCGTGACCGCGCCGGGGCCGGGGCGCCCGGCGGCGCCGGTGGGTCGTCGGACCCTCGGCGTAGCCTTTGAAGCGCCGGCCGCAGCCCCGTGAGGGTCTCGCGGGCAGCCGGCCGACAGGGCTTCCCCGGAAAGGAGCACGCCGTGGCACGACCGCCGACCGCCGCGCAGCGGCGTGTCATCGAGGCCGCCGACCCCGTCACCGGGCGCTTGAAGGGCACCCCGGCGCAGCTCGCGGCGCTGGTGGAGCGGGGGCTCGCCTTCCGGCATCCGCGGCCGCCGCACGACTGCTTCCTGACGCCGGCCGGACGCCGCCTGCGCGAGGCCGAGCCCGCCCCGAAGGCTCCTCCCGAGCCGGCCCCGGAGGCTTCCGCGTCCGGCGGCGGTGTGTTCGCCGCGTACGCCGGTGCCGAGGACGAGGTGCCGGACACCGGCCCGGCCCGGGCCCGTGAGGTGCGCAGCGCCTGGCAGGGCCTGCTGGAGCTGCGCCGGATGACCCACGCGGACGGCGCCACCGACCGGCCGTGCGCCTGGGAGCGCGGACACCTGGTGCAGGCCGCCGCGCTCGCCCTGGAGGCGGACGGCCACCGGCCGGCCGGGCGGGACGCCGACGGCTACCGGGTGCGCGCCACGCCGCAGCCCGAGGCCGTCGCCGTGCACGCGCCGGACGGTGCCGCGCTGCGGGCCTGCGCGGCGACGCTGGAGCGGGCCGGATGGCAGGTCGGCGAGCACACGGAGCCGCGGACGCGGAAACGGTATCTGCTGGCGTCTCCGCGACGGTCGTAGGAGCCGCGTGCCAGGATCGGTCCGACTCGCCGGCCGGACCGGCCGGCCCGGCAGCCGTGGCGCGAGAAGGGGAGTCCGTGAGCGAGCCGTTTTCCGTCGGTGTGACCGTCCGCGGGTACGAGACCGACGTCCAGGGGCACCTGAACCAGGCCGTGTACCTCAACTACGCCGAGCACGCCCGCTGGTCGCTGCTTCAGGCCGCGGGGATCCGGCAGGCCGACCTCGTCGGCAGGGGCGTCGGGCCGGTGGCCCTGGAGACGACCATCCGCTACCTGCGGGAGCTGCTGGCGGGCGACGAGGTCGAGGTGACGTGCGGCTTCGAGTGGGGCGAGGGCAAGACGTTCCGGATCCACCAGACCGTGCGCAAGACGGACGGCACGGTCGCCGCCGAGATCACGGCGGTCGGCGGGCTGATGGACCTCAAGGCCCGCAAGCTGGTCGCGGACCCGCGGCGGTATTTCGAGGACCTGGCCGCGGACCCGGGTCTGTTCGGACTCTGAGCGGCCGGGCCTTCCGGTTCGGGCCGCGTGTCGGCCGGCGCCGGGCACCTCGGCGGAACGGCGCGGGAGCGCAGGAAGCCGAGGGCGGCTCCAGTGGGACAACTCCCGCGGATCGGGGGCGAGTAGGGTCCGTGCCATGGTTCCGCTTCCCTACCTCCAGATGCTGCGCCAGGAGTCCGCCGCGTTCAGCGCCTGCCTCCGGCACGACCTGAGCACGCCGGTCCCCCACTGCGGGGACTGGACGCTGCGCGACCTCGCCGAGCACATGGGCCGGGGCAACCGGTGGGTCGTCGCGGCGGTCACCGACAAGCGCGGCGACCACGAGCCGCCGCCCGCACCGCGCGAGGACGCCGAGGTGCGGGACTGGTTCGACGCTTCGGTGGACGAGTTGCTGGCCGTGCTGGACACTGATCCGGCCGACGAGGCGTGGACCTTCCACCCCCCGCACACCGTGGGCTTCTGGCAGCGGCGGCGCGCCCAGGAGACGCTGATCCATCGCTGGGACGCGCAGAGCGCCCTGGGAGACGCCCTCCCCTTCGGCCCGGAGTTCGCGGCGGACGGAGTGGCGGAGGTCTTCGACACCATGGCACCGCGTCAGATCGCGCGCGGACGGGCCGAACCGCCGCGCCGTGCGCTCCGGCTGCGGGCCACGGACACCGGCCGGTCCTGGACCTACGGTCCGGGCGAGCCCGTGGCCGAGATCTCCGGAACGGCGGAGCGGCTGCTGCTCATGCTCTGGGGCCGGCTGCCCGCCGACGCCGCGTCGTTCTCGTGGTCCGGGGACCGCGCGGCGGGAGCGGCGGTTCTCGCCGGCCCGCTGACGCCCTGACCGCCACCGGCCCCGCCGGACGCGCGGCCCCGGAACTCGGACCCGGTTCGGGCCGCCGCCGGCGTACGGGCCCGGACCGGTGAGGAGGCTGCTCCGCCCGGAGGCGAGGCGGGCCACGGCGGCGGCGACCCCCGCGGCCGCCCGGGGAGGCGGCCGCCGTTCCGCGGCAAAGGCCGCCCGGGCGTCAGCACCGCGTCGCGAGCCGCGCCAGCCGCCGGGCCTCGGCGCGCGTCGCGCGGGCGACGGCGTCCTCGTCGACGGTCAGCAGCCGTCCGTCCTCGACGATCTGGCGGCCGCCGACGAAGGAGGCGGTGACCGGGGCCGCCGCGCCGAGGACCAGCGCGGCCACCGGGTCGGCGATCGAGGAGTGGGCCAGCGTGTCCAGCCGCCACAGCACCAGGTCGGCCAGCTTGCCCGGCTCCAGGGAGCCGGTCTCGGCGGCGCGGCCGAGGACCCGGGCGCCGCCGTAGGTGCCCAGGCGCAGCGCCTGGCGGGTGGTCAGCGCGGCCTCGCGGTGGGCGCCGAGGCGGTTGACGAGCAGGGCGTTGCGCAGTTCGGTGTGCAGTTCGCCGGACTCGTTGGAGGCGGTGCCGTCGACGCCGAGGCCGACCGGGACGCCGGCCGCCAGCAGGTCGGGGACCCGGGCGATGCCCGCGGCCAGGCGGGCGTTGGAGGAGGGGCAGTGGGCCACGCCCGTCCCGGTGCGGGCGAAGGCGGCGATGTCGGAGTCGTTCATGTGGACGCAGTGCGCCATCCACACGTCCGCGCCGAGCCAGCCGGTGGACTCGAAGTAGTCGGTCGGGCCCATGCCGAACCGCTCGTGGCAGAACTTCTCCTCCTCCACGGTCTCCGAGCCGTGGGTGTGCAGCCGTACGCCGAGGCGGCGCGCCAGCTCGGCGCCCTGGCGCAGGAGTTCGGTGGAGACGGAGAAGGGGGAGCAGGGCGCGACGGCGACCTGGGTCATCGCGCCGAAGGAGGCGTCGTGGTGCTGCCGGACGGTCTCCTCGGTGGCGGCGAGCGCGCCGTCCAGCGTCTCGACGGCGAAGTCCGGCGGCAGTCCGCCGTCCGACTCGCCCAGGTCCATGGAGCCGCGGGCGAGGGTGAAGCGCACCCCCGTCTCGCGGGCGGCGCGGACGACGGCGCCGGACAGGTCGCCGCAGCCGCGCGGGAAGACGTAGTGGTGGTCCATGGCGGTGGTGACGCCGCCGCGGGCCATCATCGCCAGCGACCCCCGGGCCGCCGCGTACACCATCGGCTCGTCGATGCGCGCCCAGACCGGGTAGAGCGCGGCGAGCCAGTCGAACAGGTTGTGGTCGGTGGCCAGGCCCCGGGTGAGCCACTGGTAGAAGTGGTGGTGGGTGTTGACCAGGCCGGGGGTCGCCAGGTGCCCGGTGGCGTCGATCCGGCGGACGACGTCCCGCAGGCCCTCGGGGGCCTCGCCGGCGCCGAGCGACTCGATGCGGTCGCCGGCCAGGACGACGTGTCCGCGGGCGTACTCGGTGTCGTGCGCGTCGACCGTCGCGATCGCGCAGTTCTCGATGACGATGCGCTGGGCTGCCGCCATGGTCGGTCCTTTTCGCTCATGGGGAGGGGGCACGGCGGGGTGCCGGGTGCCGCGGCCGGGAGAACGAGCCGGCCGGGTCCCGGCCGCGGGTGCCGGGGCAGGTCACGGGTCGGTGAGGTCCACCGGGATGCGCGGCTCGCAGCCGTCCCGCAGGACGGTCGCCTCGATCAGGCCGTAGGGGCGGTCGGCGGCGACGTACACGGCCGCGTCGGCGGTGTCGTTGCTCAGCCCGAACGGCTCCAGGTCCACCAGGAAGTGGTGCTTGTTGGGGAGGGAGAAGCGGACCTCGTCTATCTCGCCGCGGTGGCCGATGATGCGCGCGCCCATCTGGTACAGCGTCTGCTGGAGCGAGAGCGAGTACGTCTCGGCGAAGGCCTGGAGCAGGTGCTTCCTGGTCTGCTCGTAGGACTCGTCCCAGTCGGGCATCTCCTGCGCGTCGTCGGTCCAGTTGAACCGCCAGCGGCCGGAGACGGAGGTGGCCAGGACGCGGTCGCGGGTCTCCTCCAGGGTCGTGTAGCGGTCCCGGGCGTAGCCCCGGAACTCGGAGCCGGTCGAGTTCAGCACGGTCAGGCCGGTCAGGCCGGAGACGACCTCCCACGACGCGCCGTCGTAGGTGACCTGGGCGAGCCGCGTCTCCTGGCCCTTGCGGACGAAGGAGTGCCCGGTTCCGGCGGCGCCGGCGGCCTGCGGGCCGGTCCCGGAGGTCCCGATCCGTTCCCAGGCGTACTCCTCGACGCGGACGCGGGCCCGGTGGATGGGCTCCTGGCTGGTGACGAAGTGGCGGGCGAGGTGGACGGCGAACTGCTCGGCGGACTCGACGCCGTACTCCTTGGCGAACGCGTACACCGTGTTCTTGGCGGTGTCGGTCGGCAGGACGTGGGCGTTGGAGCCGGAGCGGTGGACCTCGTCCATGTCGCCGGAGAGCGCGACGGAGACGTTCAGGTCCTTGATGTGGTGGGTGGCGCCGTCCCGCGTGATCCTGACGACCCGGGTCTCGGCCTTGCCGTACTGGTTCTGCCCCAGGAGGACGGGGCGGGCCGGGCGGGGAAGGTCTGTCATCTCAGCTAGCTCCCTCGGTATACGGAGTAGCCGAACGGGCTGAGCAGCAGCGGTACGTGGTGGTGCTCGCCAGGCGTCACGGCGAAGGCGACGGTGACTTCCGGGAAGAACGCGCCGCCGTCCCGGTTCGCGGGGGCGTCCCGCTGCGCGTCGGCTTGCCTCTTCTCGAAGTACGGCTCGACGGCGAAGTCCAGCCGTACGTGGGTGGTCCCCTCCGGCGGCGCCGGGAGGTCCGCGCACCGCCCGTCCGCGTCGGTCGCGGAGCCGCCGAGCGCCCGCCAGGCCGCCTCCCGTCCCGAGCGGGCGAGGAGGCGGACGGCGACGCCCCCGGCGGGGCGGCCGAGGCTGGTGTCCAGGACGTGGGTGGACACCGAGGCGGTGGTGCGGGTGCTCATGGCGCGGTCAGTCCTCCTCGACGAGTCGGGCCAGGCGGATACGGTTGATCCTGCCCAGCTCGGTGCGGGCGATCTCGCGCTCCCGCTCCGGCGGGTTCCCGATCCGCTCCTCGAGCGCGTCGCGCATCTGCTCGCCGGTCCGGCCGGTGGCGCAGATCAGGAACACATGGCCGAACTTCTCCTGGTAGGCCAGGTTCAGTTCCAGCATCTCCGCCCGGAGCGCGGCGGAGGCTCCGGCCATGCCGCGCTGTTCCCGGGCCGAGGCGGGGTCGCCGGGCGCGGGGCGGCCGATCGGCGGGTGCCCGGCCATCGCCTCCGCGAGGTCCCCGGCCGACAGCCCGGCCGTGGCGGCGTCGCCGGCGGCGTAGAGGTCCTCGGGGGTGGCGTAGGGACGGGCGGCGAGCAGGCGCCGGGCCCACGCCGTGGAGGCGCACACCGCGCGGAGCGCGGCGAGGGCCGCGGTCTCCTCCAGGGCGTTGAGACGGGCCAGGCCCGGCGGCGTGGGAGTGGGCGTCACGGGAGCCTCCGTGGCCGCGAACGGCCTTCGTGCTGGACAGGCGTGCCGCCAGCTAACGCCCCCCGAAAACACCGCGTCAACACTTTGTTGAAAATTCGGGGTTACAGATCCCGGGAGGCCCCGTCGGCCCGGACCGCCCGGCCGGCCCCGGAGGGCCCGCTCAGGCGCCCTTCTCCCGGTTGAGGTAGTTGTAGACGGTGAAGCGGCTCACCCCGAGCGCGCTCGCCACGGTCTCCACGCCGTGCCGCACGGAGAAGGCGCCGCGCGCCTCCAGGTTCCGCACGATCTCCTGCTTGGCCCTGCGGTCCAGCTCGGCGAGCGGCTTGCCCTGCTTGCGCTCCAGGGCGGCCAGGATGTGGTCGAGGGAGTCCGCGAGCTGCGGCAGGCGCACGGCGACGACGTCCGCGCCCTCCCAGGAGAGCACGACGTCGTCGGGGCCGGCCTCGTCCGGCGGGAGCAGCTCGCCGCCGATCGCGTCGACCAGCGGTTTCACGGCCGCGATGAACGGCTTGTCGCCGGTGCCGGTCACCGGTCGCCCTCCCCGACCACGTTGACCTGGAACGAGATCCGGGTGGCGCCGGCCGCCAGGGTCTCGCGCAGCAGGGCGCCGACGGCGGTGAGGACCGCGTCGGCGGAGCCCTCGGCGGTGTTGCCGAACGGGCCGACGTCCACCGCGTCCAGTTCGGCCGCCTCGACGACCTCGCGGGCCACCAGCGCGTGCGCGGGCGTCTCGTCGAGGTCGAAGGGCTCGGTCGTGAACTCCACTCTCAGTCGCACTGTGTCCCCATGGCTCTGCTCCGGCCCGCGCGGGCCGCCCGGTCCGCGACCGGGACCGGCGCCCGGCCGCCTGGGGAGACCCTAACGGACCCCGTCCCGCGGGCGGGGCGGCCACCGGGCAGGGGCGCTCCGCGCCCGTCGCGGCCCCGGCGGCGACGGGCGGGAGGACCCCGCCCGGGGTGCGGATCCGCCCCGCCCGCAGGAGCCTGAAGGCATGGCAGCGCATCCCGCGGACCATCCGCACATCGTGGTGCACGCCCCGGGTCTGGACGGATCCCGGCGGGTCACCTCGGGCGACGAGACCCTCGGCGTCGCCTCGCACGCCGACGACGTGGGCGAGATCCTGCGGCTGGCCGACCTGTACGTCACCGACGTCGCGGCGAGCGACCTCGTCGAGTGGCAGGGCGGCGGCCCCGACGACTGGCCGGGACTGTCGGAGCACCACGAGCCCTGAGCCCGGCTACGCCACCGGTCGTACTCCGGCTACGGCACCCTCAAATCAACCTCTGAACCGGCTTCCGGAGGCTTCGGCCGCCCCCGTCCGCGGGCACATTCCCGGCACACGGGACCCGCCGGCACGGGGGCGGCGGGCCCCGGCACGGGGGAGGTGCCATGAACAGGGGTACGACAGCCGGATTCGGTCCGTACGAGATCGCGCTGGTGCGGGGCGGCCCCGACGCCGCCGTCACGGTCGCCGTCCTCGCCCTGCACCTGCGGGGCGCGGCCGACGCGGGCCGGCCGGGCACGATCCGGGCGACGGAGCCGGACACCGCGGCGGGGCAGTCCCCGCCGCTCCCGCCGCTGGCGGAAGCGGTGCTCGCCTCCCTCGCCGAACCCGCCGCGCTGCGCGAGCTGGCGAAGCGGCCAAAGGTGCGCGCGGCGGTCGCCGCACTGCGCGCCGGCCTCGCGGAGGCCGGGCTGCTGAGGCGTCGGCTGCCCGGCCCGACGCGCGCCGCCCGCCGCCGGGTGCGGGAGCTGGGCGAGCGGCATCCGCTGCCCGCGAGCCGGCTCGGCCTGACGGAGGACGACAAGCTGCTCGCCGCCGCGCTGCACGGCGAGGCGGCCCTGCGGGTGCTCGCGCCGCGCTTCGCCCTGCGGGCGGGGCTGACCGAGCGGGTCGACCTGGCCGACAAGGGGCTGCCGAAGCACTCCCGTTCCGCGGGTTCGGGCATCGGGGGCTACTCCTGCAACGGCGGGTACTCCTGCGGCGGCGGCGTGGGCTGAGCACTCCACGGGACGGCACGGGCCGAGCGCTCCGGGTGCGGCCCCGGCCATGGCGGGGCCGCACCGGTCCGCCGGGCGAGGGCGCGGGTGACGCCGCCCGAAGGCCTTCAACGCCCGGCGGAGGGGCGGACCGCCGGGCCCGGCGTCCCGAACCCGAACGCGTCCGTGACGCCCTCGCCGCGAGACTCGCCGCGCCGGGCCCGGGACGCCCCCGAGCCGGCCCCGCCCTGCCCGCGCCGGCCCTGCCCCGCGTCAGCCCTCCCGGACGGCCGTCTGCCGGGGCTCCGCCCCGCGCGCCGTCCCCGGCGCGGCCGCCGGGAGCGCGTCAGCGGGGTCCGGCCGCCCCCGCGTGTGCGGAGTCACCGGAAGTCCTCCTCCCGGTACTCGGCGGCCGAGCCCGCGGCCGTGGCCTCGCGCAGCTCGACGCGGCGGATCTTCCCGGAGACCGTCTTGGGCAGGGCGCCGAACTCCAGGCGGCGGATCCGCTTGTAGGGGGCGAGCACCTCACGGGAGTGCTCGAACAGCACCTTCGCGGTGTCGGGGCCCGGCTCCCAGCCCTCCGCCAGCACGACGTACGCCTTGGGCACGGCCAGGCGCAGCTCGTCCGGGGCGGGCACGACGGCGGCCTCGGCGACCGCCTCGTGCTCCAGCAGCGCGCTCTCCAGCTCGAAGGGGCTGATCTTGTAGTCGCTGGCCTTGAAGACGTCGTCGGCGCGCCCGACGTAGGTCAGGTATCCGTCCTCGTCCCGTGCGGCGATGTCGCCGGTGCGGTAGTAGCCGCCCGCCATCGCCTGAGCCGTGCGGTCCGCGTCGCCGTGGTAGCCGGCCATCAGGCCGACGGGCCGGGCCGACAGGTCCAGGGCGATCTCGCCCTCGGCGGCGCCGGGCGCGCCGCTGACCGGGTCGAGCAGTTCGACGCGGTAGCCGGGGCTGGGGCGGCCCATGGATCCGGTCCTGAGGGGCTGGCCGGGGGTGTTGGCGACCTGTACGGCGGTCTCGGTCTGGCCGAAGCCGTCCCGGACGGTCACCCCCCAGGCGCGGCGGACCTGCTCGACGACCTCGGGGTTGAGCGGTTCGCCTGCGGCGACCGCCTCCCGCGGCGGGGTGCGCAGCCGGGTCAGGTCGGCCTGGATGAGCATGCGCCACACCGTGGGCGGGGCGCAGAAGGTGGTGACGCCCGCACGGTCCATCTCCGCCATCAGCCGGGCGGCGTCGAAGCGGGTGTAGTTGTACAGGAAGACGGTCGCCTCGGCGTTCCACGGCGCGAACAGGTTCGACCAGGCGTGCTTGGCCCAGCCCGGCGAGGAGATGTTCAGGTGCACGTCGCCGGGGGTCAGGCCGATCCAGTACATGGTCGCCAGGTGCCCGATCGGGTACGAGGTGTGGGTGTGCTCGACCAGCTTGGGGCGGGCGGTCGTCCCCGAGGTGAAGTACAGCATCAGCGGGTCGTCGGCCCGGGTGGGGCCGTCGGGGGTGAAGCCGTCGGGGGCGGTGTGGGCGTCCTCGTACGGCTGCCAGCCCGCGCCCGCGCCGCCGACCGCGACGCGGGTGTAGCCGCCGGGCACGCCGTCGAACTTGCCGGTGTCCTCGGCGCGCGCGATCACGTGCCGCACCCGGCCGCGGTCGACGCGGTCGCGCAGGTCGGCGGGGCCGAGCAGCGGGGTGGCCGGGATGACGACGGCGCGCAGCTTCATCGCCGCGAGGGCCGTCTCCCACAGCTCCGCCTGGTTGCCGAGCATGACCAGGACGCGGTCCCCGGCGCCGACGCCCCGCGCGCGCAGCCAGTTCGCGACCCGGTCCGAGCGGGCGGACAGCTCGGCGAAGGTGAGGCGGGTCTCGGAGCCGTCCTCCTCCACGATGTGCAGCGCGGTGCGGTCGTTGCCGTCCGCGATGACGTCGAACCAGTCCAGCGCCCAGTTGAAGTGTTCGGGGCGGGGCCAGTCGAAGCCCTCGTAGGCGGTGGTGTAGTCCTCGCGGTGCCGCAGCAGGAAGTCCCGCGCCCTGCGGAAGCTGTCCGTCGCCGTCGTCATCCGTCCTCCTCGTTCGTACCGGGCCGTTGTCGGGCGGCTCCCGCCATCGTCCGATCCCCGACGTGGATTCCACCACCCCGGAACGGGAGGGGCGCCCCGGCGCCCGGCCGGGCGCCCGGGTGTCTCCGGACGCGGACTCGAACGGCTCGGGCGGGCACGGAACGGTTTGGGCGGACTCGGGCGGATTCAGGCGGTTCGGGCAGGTTCGGGTGGTGCGGGCAGGCGCAGAAGGGAGCGGAGCCGGCGAGCCCGGCGGTGCCGTGCCGCCCGCGCTCCGCGTGCCCGCCGCGGCCTTCGGCGACGGCCCGGGCGGCGAGGCGGCGCCCGCGCGGCCGGATGCCGGTGCCGGGCCGCTCCGCCTCCCCGCGGACCGGCCGCGGACACGGACCCGCCCGGAGGGCCGGCCGAACGCGGCCGCCGCCCGCCGGACGGGACGGTTGCCGCGGGGCCGCGGGGTTTTCGCCCGTGCTCGTCACGGTTTCCGGGCCGGGACGCCGCCCATTCGGGCGCGCTTTGTATTTCTCCAGGCCCCTCCTCTGTTATTTCCCTCACCACTCCATCCGTCCGAAATTCAATGGGCCGTTGCCTAATATTGGCCAGGACACGACACACGGAGGGGAGCGGTGACCGTGCGACGGGACTTCAAGGAGCCTGCCAGATGCCGCCCCGACCTGGTCATCGGCCGGGAGGAGCTGTTCACGACGGCGCGTGAGCGGCTCGCCTCGGGCGGCAGTGTGCTGCTCCACGGCCCCGCCGGAATAGGAAAGTCGACCGTCCTGCGCGCGCTGGCGGCGGAATACGCCGGCGAGGCCCGGACCGTGTTGCGCTGCTCGGCCACCGAGTCCGAATCCCATCTCCCCTTCCTCGCCCTGGCCGACCTCCTCGGCCCGGTCCTGGACCAGGTGTCCGACCTGCTGCCCGCCGCCCAGCGCACCGCCCTGGAATCGGCGCTCACCGGCCGCGGCGAGTCCACCCTCCAGCGCGACGGGCTGGCGCTGCGCCTGGCGGTGCTGTCCACGCTGCGCGCGCTCGCCGCCGAGGGCCCCGTCCTCGTCGTCGCCGACGACCTGCAGTGGCTGGATCCGGCCAGCGCCGAACTCCTCGGCTTCGCCGCCCGCCGCCTGGGCGGCACCCCGGTGCGGCTGTTGTGCGCGGTCCGCACCGAGGGCCAGGAGTACGACCGTCATCTACGCGCGTTGCCGCCGGACACCCTCGCCGTGCGGCTCGGCCCGCTCTCCCGCGCCCAGGTCTCCGCGCTCCTCGACCACCGCGGCTACACCGGCCTGTCCCGCTCCACGGTCCGCGACATCCACCGCACCAGCGGCGGCAACCCGCTGTTCGCCCTGGAGCTCGGCCGCGCGCTCGCCGAGAACCCCGCCCCGCCCCGGCCGGGCGAGCCGCTGCCGGTGCCGACCTCGCTGAGGGCCCTGGTGCTCAGCCGGCTGGAGATGCTCCCGGACGAGGCCCGCCGCACCCTCTTGGTGGCCAGCGCCGGCGCCCGCCCCACCCTGGCGCTGCTGCACGCGGCCGGCCGGCAGAACGCCGAGGCCGAGACCGCCCGGGCGGCCGAGCTGGGACTGCTGGCGACGGAGCCGGAGGGGCCGGCCGTACGGTTCGCGCACCCGCTGATCTCGGCCGCGCTGTACGCGGAGGCCCCGGCGCACGAGCGGCGGGCCGCGCACGCCGCGCTGTCCACGGCCGCGTCCGACCCGATCGAACGCGCCCGGCACCTGGCGCTGGCGACCAGCGGCGCCGACCCGGAGGTCGCGGCCCGCCTGGCGGAGGCCGCCGCGCTGGCCCGGGACCGCGGAGCGCCGTCGGTCGCCGCGTCGCTGGGGCTGCTCGCGGCCCGGCACACCCCGCCCGGCAGCGATCCCGGCCCGGACGAGCGCAGGCTGCAGGCCGCCGAGGACGCGCTGACCGCCGGGGAGGTGGACCTCGCCCGGGACATCGCCCGCGAGGTGCTGGCCCGGGCGAGCGCGCCGGCGGAGCGGGTGCGGGCCTGGATGGTGGTGATCGAGTCGGCCGGGCAGGCGCTCGGGGAGGTCGACGCCGCCTTCCCGCAGGCGCTGGCCGACGCGGGCGACGACCCGCGGCTGCTGGCCCTGGTCCACTACCAGCTGGCCTGGCGCGGCCTGGTCGTCCAGGGCGACTTCGCGCAGGGCCGCGAGGAGGCCGCGCACGCCGCGGAGCTGGCCGCCCGCGCCGGCGACCGGCGCACCGAACTCCTCGCCCTCGCCTTCCAGGCGCAGGCCGAGACCCTGATGGGCCACCCGGACGCCCCCGCCACCATCAAGCGGGCGCTGGAGGAGCCGCAGGACCCGCGGGTCGCCTGCCACCACAACGGCGCGGGCTCGGCCCGGTTCCGCTGGCTGATCATGAGCGACCGGCTGCCCGAGGCCCGGACCACCCTGACCGCGCTGCTGCGCGAGGTGCGCCGGCGCGGCATGGCCGAGAGCGAGGTGCACTACCTGCGCTTCCTCGCCGAGACCGAACTGCGCTCCGGGCACTGCGGCCGGGCCCTCGACCTCGCCCGGGAGAGCCTGCGGCTGGCGCGGGACGCCGGGATCGGGGAGGCGGCGAGCGCGATGCTCACCTCGCTGGCCGAGGCCGCGGGCGGCGACGTCGGCCGGGCGCTGTCCCTCGCGCGGGAGGCGGTGGACCGGGCGGAGGAGGACGGGGACGTGGTCTACCTCTCGCGCGCCCTGGCCGCCCTCGGCCACGCCTGTCTGGTCGCGGGCGACGCCCGGGCCGCCGTCCACGCCCTGCGCCGGGTGCGCGAGCTGGAACAGGGCATCGGCATCACCGACCCGGCGCGCGGGCGCTGGCACGGCGACCTCGCCGAGGCCCTGGTGAGGACCGGCGAGATGGCCGAGGCGCAGGACCTCATCGACGTCACGCGGGTGCAGGCGCTGCGGCTGGGCCGGGAGAGCGTGCTCGCCGTCCTGGACCGGGCCGAGGCGCTGGTGCGGGCGGCGCGCGGCGAACACGAGGCCGCCGTCGCCCAGTTGACCTCGGTGCAGGAACGGCTCGCCAAGCTGGGCCACGGCCTGGAGGAGGCGCGGGCCGCCTTCGAACTGGCCCGGCTGCGCACCCTGCCCCGCTCCCCCGGCCTCGCCCGGGCGGGCGACGCCTCCGGGCCCGGACCGACGTCGTACGACGAGGCGGCGCGGCTGTTCCGGCGCTGCCGGGCGCTGCCGTGGCTGCGGCAGGTGGACGCGGCGGCCGCGACGCGCCCGCCGGAGCCGGCGCCCGCGCCCGCCGCCGTCCCCGCCGGTCTCGACGGGCTGGCCTCGATGGAGCGTCAGGTCGCCTCGCTGGTGATGGAGGGCGCGACCAACCGGGAGATCGCCGCACGGCTGTTCATCAGCGTCAAGACCGTCGAGGCGACCCTGACCCGGGTCTACCGCAAGCTGGGGATCCGTTCGCGGGTGGACATCGTCCGGCTGGCCGCGGAACGGCGGACGGACTGAGCCGCGCGGGGGCGCGGCGGTCGTCCGGGGGCCGCCGGGGGTGGTCCGCGGACCGCTGAGGACCGTCCGCCGGGGGCCGCCGGGGAGGCCCGGAGGGGAGGCGGAAAGAATCCGCCGGGGAAGCCCGGAGGGAGCGCGGGAGGGATCCGCCGAAAAGGTCCGAAGGGCCGCGGAAGGGATCCGCCGGGGAGGGCCGCGGCCGGGCGACCGAGGGTTTTCCCTGCCCAACTCCCCTAGGGCGTTCCCTCATTGGGCCGTCACGGCCCGGCTCCTAGCGTAAGGGCGTGCCGCTCGCCGGACACACGGGGGTCGGTCCCGAGACCCCTGGTGCACCACCCCCACCCGCGCGACCCCCACCGGCAATCCGACGAGGAGACTCATGTTCGGGCTCACCCGTGTCAAGAAGGCCGCCGCTCTCGCCGCCGCGGCCGCTGCCGCCGCCGCGACCGCCCTGCTCAGCGCCCCGAGCGCGGCCGCCGCCCCCCAGCCCATCGTCGGCGGCACGACGACCACGACGACCGCGTACCCGTTCGTCATGCAGATCACGGACGCCTCGCAGAACCAGTTCTGCGGCGGCACCCTGGTGTCCCCGACCAAGGTGGTCACCGCGGCCCACTGCATGGTCGGCGAGACCACGAGCAGCGTCCGGGTGGTCGGCGGCCGCACCTACCTCAACGGCACGAACGGCACGGTGAGCCGGGTCAGCAGGATCTGGATACACCCGAGTTACACCACCGCCACCAGAGGCGAGGACGTGGCCGTGCTGACGCTGTCGACGGCGATGCCGTACGCGACGGCCAAGTACGTCTCGTCCACCGACACCTCCGTGTACGCGGCCGGCACCACCGCCCGCATCCTCGGCTGGGGCACCACCTCCTCGAACGGCAGCTCCTCCAACCAGCTGCGGACCGCGACCGTGCCGATCGTCTCCGACTCCAGCTGCCGCACCTCCTACGGCTCCGACTTCGTCGCGAACGAGATGGTGTGCGCCGGTTACAGCTCCGGCGGCGTGGACACCTGCCAGGGCGACAGCGGCGGTCCCCTGCTCGTCGGGGGCGTCCTGGCAGGGATCACCTCCTGGGGCGAGGGCTGCGCCCAGGCCGGTTACCCGGGTGTGTACACCCGGCTGACCACCTTCTCCAGCCTGGTGACCGCCCAGGTCAACTCGTAACCTCCAGAAGTTTCCTGAGCACCCCTCAGGTGAAGAACCAGGGGGCGTTGCGGGCCACCACGAGCGGCCCGCAACGCCCCCTTTCCATGCGTTCCCCGCGGTCCGCGGGCCCTCCCGGCGCCGTCGTGCGCCCCCGGAGCGGACGGCGTCACGACGGCTCCCCGTGCGGCGCGCCCGGCCTCCGCTCCTCCCCGGCCACGGCCCCGCCCCGCCGATCCGGCGAGCCGGTCACGGCCCCGTTCCGCCGATCCCGGTGAGCCGGCCGGGGAGAAGGACGCCGGTTTCGGACGTGCCGCCGCCCGCCCTGGGAGCACGGGCGGGCGGCGGGGCGTCCGGGCTCCGGTCCGCGCTCCCCGCGGGCGGGCGGCGTGTCCGGCGCGCTCGGAAGCGCCCGGCGGCCGAGCCGCTCCTCCCCCGGTCCCTGCCCGTCCGGCCGTACGCGGGCCGGGACGTCCTCGCCCGGCTTACGGAACCGCTCCCCCGGGTCCTGCGAGGACCCGCCGGGGGCCGCCCGCGGCGGTTCCGGCAGGGGCGGTCCGAGCCTGTCCGTGAGCGGCCGCCTCCGTGCCGTTCCGGAGGCCGGCGGGCGACCGGCTCGGCGCCGTTGCGAGCGTGTCCGCGAACGACCGCCTCCGTGCCGTTCCGCAGGCGGGCGTTCCCGGCGCGGCCCGGTCCCGCCGCCGCACCGCGACCGCACCGCCGCCGCACCGCGACCGCACCGCCGCCGCGCCGCGCGTCCCCGCGCTCCGCAGGCCTCCCCTCCGGCCGCCGGGAGGATCCGCCGGCCCTTCCCCGCCCGGTTCCCCCCATTGGCCCGCAGCGCTCGCAAAGTCCGTCGTACCGACTCACGCTGAAGGCTCAGGGCCGAGCGTCGTTCGCACGTCGGACGCGGCGACCGCCACTTGCTCCCGCGAAGGAAGGGCCTGTCTGATGACCAGTGCCAAGTCGATAACCCAGTCCGCGTTCGACGGCTCCAGGCTGCGCGTCCTCCTGCTCGTCGACCTCAACGAGGGCGCCCAGCAGGAGTTCCTCGACGCGTACGAGCACATGCGCCATCACGTCGCTTCGGTGCCCGGCCACCTCGGCGACCAGCTGTGCCAGTCCGCGGAGAACCCGTCCCAATGGCTCATCACAAGCGAGTGGGAGAGCGCCCCACCATATCTGGCATGGGTGAACAGTGAAGCGCACATCGAGACAGTCAGACCCATGCAGAGCTGCGTCCGCGACCTGCGGTCGATGCGGTACCACATCGTCCGCGAGACCGGCGGCGCCGCTCCGCCCCCCGCCCCGACCGCCCGCGGAGTCCACCAGGCCGCCGCGGCGGCGAAGACCGCCGGCGCAGCCGGTGGCGTCCACGCACCCCCGCGCGTGGGCGACGGCCTGATCCGGCACGCGCTGACCTTCACCGTCAAGCCCGGTTCCGAGTCGAAGGTCGCCGAGATCCTCGCCGACTACGCCCCGCCGAAGTCCCGCGTCGACGACACCACGCGCCTGTGCCGCACCACCCTGTTCATGCACGGCAACCGGGTCGTACGCACCGTCGAGGTCCAGGGCGACCTGGTCGCCGCGCTGCGCCACGTCTCCCGCCAGCCGGAGGTGCGGGCCGTCGAGGAAGCCCTCAACCCGCACCTGGAGCAGAGCAGGGACCTGAACGACCCCGAGTCCGCCCGGGCCTTCTTCACCCGCGCGGCCATGCCGGCCGTGCACCACGTGACACGGGGCGGCCCGGAACCGGCCGGTCTGCGGCGCCACGCGCTGTACTACCCGGCCCGCGAGGGCTGCGGGCTGATGCTGGCCCGGCTGCTGGCCCAGCAGGACGAGACGGCCGCGGACGATCCCGCCGGCCCGGTGTACCGCAGCACCGTCTTCCACCGGGAGGACCTCGTCGTCCGGCTCGTCGACGTGTCGGGCGATCCCGAGGCCGACCCGGTCCGGGTCCTGGGCGTCCACGGCGAGAAGAAGGCCGCCGTGCTGGCCCGTCTGCTCGACGGCGCCGCGCTCGGCATCCGGGGTCCCCTCGCGGGGGAACGGGACGCGACCCGTCTCCTGGCACACGCCGGCATGACGCTGATCACCGACCGCACGGCTCCCCGGCCCTGACGGCGCGCCGCCGACCGGCGCGCACCACCGCAAGTCATCACCGGCCGTTCCGGCCGTCACCGCACCGACCGGCACGGGCGAGCCCGGGCCATCCTCACCGCCCCACCTGGAGACGGACCATGCACAAGACAAGCCCGCGCATCGTGGACCTCGACGAGATCGAGCCCAACCGCAAGCGCGGCGGCGATCTGCGCACCTTGCTCACCCCCCTCACCGTCGGCTCCACCAGCGGCTTCATGGGCCTGGCGATCATGCAGCCCGGCGAACGCATCAGCGAGCACTACCACCCGTACTCCGAGGAGTTCGTGTACCTCGTCCAGGGCCGGCTGGAGGTCGACCTGGACGGCGAAACGTTTCCTCTCCGCTCCGACCAGGGCCTCATGATCCCCATCGACATGCGGCACCGCTTCCGCAACGTCGGCGACGAGGAGGCCCGGATGGTCTTCCACCTCGGTCCGCTGGCGCCGGAGCCGCGCCTCGGCCACGTCGACACGGAGGCCACGGCCGAGGGCGAGAGCCTCAAGCCGTACCCGCTCGTCCACGGGGAGGGCACCCGGCCCGAACGCCCCGGGGTGCCCTCGTGACCCGGCGGGTGGCGGTCACCGGCATCGGCGTCGTCGCACCCGGCGGGATCGGGACGCCGGCGTTCTGGGACCTGCTGTCCAACGGCCGTACGGCGACCCGCGGCATCACCCTGTTCGACCCCGAGGGGCTGCGGTCCCGTATCGCGGCCGAGTGCGACTTCGACCCGCTCGCGCAGGGAATCGACCCCGAGCTGGTGCGCAGCACCGACCGCTACATCCAGTTCGCCCTGGCCGCCGCGGCGGAGGCGGTGACCGACTGCGGCATCGACTTCGGCAGGGAGGACCCGTGGCGCGTGGCCGTCTCCCTCGGCAGCGCGGTGGGCGGCACGACCCGCCTGGAGCACGACTACGTCCTGGTCAGCGAGCGGGGACGGCGCTGGGACGTCGACCACCGCGCCGCCGAGCCGCAACTGCACCTGGCGTTCTCGCCCAGCACGCTGGCCTCGGTCGTCGCGGAGCGATTCGGCGTCCTCGGCCCGGTGCAGACCGTCTCGACCGGCTGCACCTCCGGACTCGACGCGGTGGGCTACGCCTTCCACACCATCGAGGAGGGCCGCGCGGACGTCTGCATCACCGGGGCGTCGGACTCCCCCATCTCCCCGATCACCATGGCCTGTTTCGACGCCATCAAGGCGACGTCGCCGAACAACGACGACCCGGCGCACGCCTCGCGGCCCTTCGACGCCCACCGCGACGGATTCGTCATGGGCGAGGGCGCCGCGGCGCTCGTCCTGGAGGAACTCGAACACGCCCGGGCCCGCGGCGCGCCCGTGTACTGCGAGATCGGCGGCTACGCCACGTTCGGCAACGCGTACCATATGACCGGGCTGACCAGTGAGGGCCTGGAGATGGCCCGGGCCATCGACGCCGCGCTCGACCACGCGCGGGTGGACCCCTCGGAGATCGACTACGTCAACGCGCACGGCTCGGGCACCCGCCAGAACGACCGCCACGAGACCGCCGCGGTCAAGCGGTCCCTGGGCGCCCACGCCTACGACACGCCCATGAGCTCGATCAAGTCCATGGTGGGCCACTCGCTGGGCGCGATCGGCGCGATCGAGCTCGTCGCCTGCGTCCTGGCCATCGCCCACCAGGTGGTGCCGCCGACGGCGAACTACGAGACCCCGGACCCCGAGTGCGATCTGGACTACGTGCCCCGCACCGCACGCCCCCGCAGGCTCGGCAACGTGCTCTCGGTGGGCAGCGGCTTCGGCGGGTTCCAGTCCGCGGTGCTCCTGACGGGGCCGGGCGGGAGGAAAGCATGAGCGGGCAGCGGACCCGGCGCACCGCGATCACCGGGATCGGGGTGATCGCGCCCAACGGACTGAGCACGGACGTGTACTGGAAGTCCGTCAAGGAGGGCGTGAGCGTACTGGACCGGGTCACCCGGGAGGGATGCGGGCACCTGCCGCTCCGCGTCGCCGGCGAGGTGCGGGGCTTCGATCCCGCGACGCTCGTCGAGGAGACGTTCCTCGTCCAGACCGACCGGTTCACCCACTTCGCGATGGCCGCCGCGGGCGCCGCCCTGGGAGACGCGGGGCTGGACGAGGCCGCCACCGACTCGCCGTACTCCATCGGGGTGGTCACCGCCGCCGGGTCCGGCGGCGGCGAGTTCGGCCAGCGGGAACTGCAGAAGCTGTGGGGGCAGGGGTCCCGGTTCGTCGGCCCCTACCAGTCCATCGCCTGGTTCTACGCGGCCAGCACCGGGCAGATCTCCATCCGCGGCGGCTTCAAGGGCCCCTGCGGGGTGGTGGCCAGCGACGAGGCGGGCGGCCTGGACGCCGTCGCGCACGCCGCCCGGACCGTGCGGCGGGGCACCGACGTGGTCGTGGTCGGGGCGGCCGAGGCGCCGCTCGCCCCGTACTCGGTGGTCTGCCAGCTCGCCTACCCCGAGCTCAGCACCGTCGAGGACCCGGCGGCCGCCTACCGCCCCTTCACCCCGCAGGCCTGCGGCTTCGTGCCCGCCGAGGGCGGGGCCGTGCTGGTCGTCGAGGACGCGGACCGGGCACGCCGCCGCGGCGCGGCCGTCCGCGCCACCGTGGCGGGGCACGCCGCCACGTTCACCGGCGCCTCGCGCTGGGACCGCTCCCGGGAGGGGCTCGCCCGCGCCATACGCGGCGCCCTCGACGAGGCCGGCTGCGCACCGGAGGAGATCGACGTGGTCTTCGCCGACGCGATGGGCACCCCGGAGGCGGACCGCGCCGAGGCCCTCGCCCTGGCCGACGCCCTCGGCCCGCACGGCACCCGCGTGCCCGTCACGGCCCCCAAGGCCGGCATCGGACGGTCGTACTGCGGAGCACCCCTGCTGGACGTCGCGGCCGCGGTGCTCGCCATGGAGCACGGCCAGATACCGCCGACGCCGGGCGTCCGCGACGTCTGCCACGAGATCGACCTGGTGACCGCCTCGGCGCGCCCGGCCGAGCTCCGCACGGCCCTGGTCCTCAGCCGGGGGCTCATGGGCTCCAACGCGGCACTGGTCCTGCGCCGCGGACCGGAGACCGCCGCGTAGCCCTCTGCGGCAGCACCGCCCCGCCCCCTGCGGCCCCCCCTCAGCACCCGGTACGACAAGGAGAACACGCATGACCGCCGAAGCGACCCCGCTCACCGTGGAGGAACTGGCCGCCTTGATGAAGAAGGCCGCCGGCGTCACCGTCGACCCGCAGGACCTCCAGAGCCGGCTGGACAGCCCGTTCGCCGAGTTCGGGCTGGACTCCCTCGGCCTTCTCGGCATCGTGGGCGAGCTGGAGAACCGGCACGGCTGGTCGCTGCCCACCGACGCGGAGCGGTGCAGGAGCCCCCGCGCCTTCCTCGACCTCGTCAACGGCACCCTCACGACTGGAGCCTGAAGTGGCAGGACACACGGAGAACGAGATCACCATCGCCGCGCCCGTCGACCTGGTCTGGGACATGACCAACGACCTGGAGAAGTGGCCGCAGTTGTTCAGCGAGTACGCGTCCGTCGAGATCCTCTCCCGCGAGGGCGACACGGTGACCTTCCGCCTGACGATGCACCCCGACGAGAACGGCAAGGTGTGGAGCTGGGTGTCGGAGCGGACCACCGACCGCGACAAGCTCACCGTCCGCGCGCGCCGCGTGGAGCCCGGGCCGTTCGCGTACATGGACATCCGGTGGGAGTACGAGGAGACCGCCGACGGCACGCGGATGCGCTGGACGCAGGACTTCGCCATGCGGCCCGACGCCCCCGTGGACGACGCCGGGATGACGGACATCATCAACCGCAACTCGGCCGTGCAGCTGGCCCTCATCCGCGACCGCGTCGAGCAGGCGGCCGCCGAGCGGCGGACCGCACCCGGCACCCCCGCCTGAGCGCGACACGGTCGCGGAAGGAGATCCCATGCACCACGCCCTGATCGTCGCCCGGATGGACCCGCGGTCGGCCCCGCGCATCGCCGAGGTCTTCGCGGCCTCCGACCGAGGCGAACTCCCCCGCCTCGTGGGGGTGACCCAGCGCTCCCTCTTCCAGTTCGGCGACGTGTACATGCACTTCATCGAAGCCGACCAGGACCCGGGGCCCGCCGTCGCCCGGGTGGCCGAGCACCCGGAGTTCCGGGACATCAGCAGGAAGCTCGAAGCGTACGTCAGCCCGTACGACCCGCAGACCTGGCGCGGTCCGAAGGACGCGATGGCGCAGTGCTTCTACCACTGGGAGCGGGACCGGGTCGCCCGCTGAACGACGGAAGGCCGCTGCCCGTGCGGGCAGCGGCCTTCCGTCGTTCCGGGCGCCGTCTCAGCGGGCGAGCGCGGGCATCAGGCGCAGGGCGTTGTCCCGGTTGATCCCGCGCAGGTGCCGCTCCGAGAGCGCCGGGTCGCCGTCCAGCGCCGGCGTCGTGACGTCGGCGACGACGTGCGCCGGCGTGGGCGGCCAGTCCGTGCCGAAGAGGATGCGGCCGGGGTCGACGGTGGCCAGCAGGGTGGGCGTGGCCGAGGGGGACATGGGGCCCGCGGTGTCGTAGTAGAAGCGGTGCAGGTAGTCGCGGACGCGGCCCGGCTCGATCCCGGGGGTGAGGCGGTCGCCGAAGAGTTCGAGCCGGCCGGCCATGTAGGGCAGGAACCCTCCCCCGTGCGGGAGGACGAAGGTGAGGTTCGGGTAGCGGTCCAGGACGCCGCCCTTGATGAGGTTGACGGCGGCGCGCGTGGTGTCGACGAGGAAGTCGCACACGAAGGGCGGCACTCCCGGCAGCGCCGCCCCGGCGCCGCCCGCTCCGGCCGGCACGTCCATGGGGTGCGTGCTGACGACCGCGGACCGTTCGTTCAGTTCGGCCAGCAGGCGGTCGTGCGAGTCGTCGCCGAGGTAGACGCCGTCCATGCTGGTCCGCGTGCTCACCCCGACGGCGCCGAGCTCGTCGAGGCCGTACTCCAGGCTCCACCGGGAGAGTTCCAGGTCGTCGAGGAAGACCGGCGTGAAGAACGCGAAGCGTGCGGGGTGGCTCTCGACGACCTCGGCCGCGGCCTGCAGGGCGACCCGCGCGCTCTCCCGGCGCTCGGCGTGCCCGCGGAGCCGGCCGAGCATCGCCACGGTCATCACGGACGTGCCGATGCCCGTCTTGTCCATGAGCTCCAGGGCCGCGTCCAGGTCCCAGCGCGTCCACCAGGGCAGCCTCTCGCGGCTGACGACGCCCCGCTCCTCCGCCCAGTCCAGCCAGGCCGGCGCGGTGAAATGGTGGTGGACGTCCACCCGGCCCGCGGCGGGGCCGTCGTGCTCTGCTGATGTCATCGCCCTGTCCTCTTTCTCAGTCGCGGCAGAGAATCGTCTGCAGCACGTTCGTCAGTACGCGGTCCGGGTACGGCATGTCGGCGTGCGCCCGCCACGCGACGAACCCGTCCGGGCGCACCAGGACGGCGCCCTCCTCGGCCGCGCCGTGCAGCTTCGCCCAGTCGGCGTCCGGCTCGGGGACCAGGTCGCCGTCCCGGCCGCCGCCCACCAGGTAGGCCTGGACGGGAACGCCCGTCCGCTGCGCGGCCCGCACCGCCGCGGCCCGCCACGCCTGGCCCTCGGGCCCGCACAGGAGCACGAAGGAGCGCTCGTACAGGTCCAGCGTGGAGATCCTGACGCCCCGTCGGGTGACCCACATGTGGGGTGCGCGGCTGCCCGGGTCGCCGCCGAGCTGGAAGGTGTCCGGGACGACGGGCTGCTCCGGGAGGGCGCCCATGACGGCGGGCGACGCGTAGCGGTAGCAGAGCGCGACGGTCATGAGGTCGGCCGGGTCGTCGTTGCGGCCCAGGGCGGGGGTGAACCCCGGGTGCTGCTCCTCGACGGCCTGCTGGGACGCCCGGGCGCCGGTGGCGACGGCGACGGGCCGGCGTTCCCGCTCGTAGGTGTCCAGCAGGGGCGGGCCCGCCCACCCGCGGAGCACCGCGGCCAGTTTCCAGGCGAGGTTGTGGGCGTCCTGGATCCCGGTGTTGGAACCGAACGCGCCGGTGGGCGGCATCTCGTGCGCCGAGTCGCCGACCAGGAAGACCCGGCCCTGCCCGTAGTGGTCCGCGACCCGCTTCGAGGCGTGCCAGGGCGCCTTCCCCGTGATCTCCACGTCGAGGTCGGGAACGCCGGCGGCCGCCCGGATGTGCGCCGCGCAGCGGTCGTCGCCGAAGTCCTCCAGGGTCTCCCCGCGGTCCGGGAACCACGGGAGGTGGAACACCCACCGCTCCTCGTTGTCCACCGGCAGCAGCGCCCCCTCGCCCCGCGGGTCGGTGACGTAGCAGACGACGAACCGCTTCGGCCCGACGCAGTCCTTCAGCCGCTTGCTGCGGAAGGTGACGCTGACGTTGTGGAAGAGGTCGCCGGGTCCCGACACGCCGATGCCCAGGCTCTTGCGCACCGGGCTCCTGGGCCCGTCGGCCGCCACCAGGAAGTCGGCGTTCACGGTGTAGGTCTCACCGGTGTCCCGGTGCACGAGCCGGGCCCGGACCCCCGTCCGGTCCTGCGTGAAGGACAGCATCTCGGTGCCGAAGCGGATGTCCCCGCCCCGGCGGGCCTGGCTCAGCAGCACCGGTTCGAGATCGTTCTGGCTGCACAGGCACCAGTCGGAGGAGCTGACCTCGGCCATGTCGACGCCCCCGGAGATGTCCCGGATGATCCAGCGGCGCTCACCGCCGGTGAGGGTGTCCACCTGGAGCACGCCGTCGTTGCCGGCGAGGGTGCGGGCGGCCGTCCGGATCCGCGCCTCCAGTCCGGCGGTCCGGAAGATCTCCATGGTGCGCACGTTGTTCCCGCGGCCGCGCGGGTGCGTCGACGTCCCGGCGTGCCGCTCCACGAGCAGGTGCTCGATCCCGAGGCGCCCCAGGAAGACGGAGGTGGACAGACCCACCAGGGATCCGCCTACGACGAGAACTGGTACGGATTCCGCTGCGCGTCCGCTCACTGGTTTCCTACCCCCATCCGGCGGTGCCCGCTCCGGGGCGTCGTGGACCGGCCTGACAGTCAGTCTTTACCAAGCGGAAGTCGCCGGTCCGCGCTCCCGGAGGGGATCCGACCCGTATGGCCCAGCACCGTTTGCCGCGCGGTACCGCCCGGGGAACCGTGGCCACTGACCACACCGCACCGCTGCCACCGGCAGCTCGCCCCCCGGGACCAGTCATGTCGCAAGCGTTCGCATCCGAGGAACTGTCGTCCGACGAGGCCGCGGCCGCGGCCTCGTCCTGCAGCCGGGAGTTCCGCGCCGATCCGCACCCCGTGTACGCCACGCTCCGGAAGACGGCACCCGTGTGCCCGCTGTCCCCTCCCCACGGTGTGGACACGTACCTCATCACCCGGTACGACGACGCCCGTGCCGCCCTGGCCGATCCCCGGCTGAGCAAGGACATGTACGGCGCCCTCGACGCCTACCACCGCATCTTCGGCGACTCGTCGATCGCCCTGGACGACAACATGCTGTTCTCGGACCCGCCGAAGCACACCAGGCTCAGGAGGATCGTCGGCAACACGTTCACCCCGAAGCGGGTGGAGTCGCTGCGCCCGCGCGTCCAGAAGATCGTCGACGACCTGCTGGAGCGCTGCCCGGCCGCCGAACCCTTCGACCTGCTCCCGGAGTTCTGCTTCCCGCTGCCGCTCCAGGTGATCTGCGAGCTGCTGGGCGTCCCGGAGAACGAGCGCAGGCAGGCCCAGGAGTGGTCCAGCACCGTCGCGCAGACCGGGTTCGGGCCCGAGGCGAGGAAGGCGCTGGAGGTGGCCGAGGGCAACCTGCGCGACTACCTGGTCGACCTGATCGCGCGCAAGCGGCGGGAGCCGGACGAGGGCCTGCTCAGCGCGCTCGTCACCGCCCAGGACCAGGAGGGCGCGCTCACCGACCACGAACTGGTCTCGACGGCGTGGGTGCTGCTGTTCGCGGGCCACAAGACGACCGCGTACCAGACCGGCAACGCCGTCTACCACCTGCTCAGCCGGCCGGAGCAGCGGCGGCTGGCGTTCCGGGACGCGGGCGCGACGGCCGCGGCCGTGGAGGAGATCTTCCGGTTCGAGCCGTCCGTGGAGAACTCGACGTTCCGCTACGCCAAGGAGGACATCGTCGTCCGGGACACGCTCATCCCCAAGGGGGCGCTCGTCCAGATCTCGATCGCCGGGGCCAACCGCGACCCGGAGGCCTTCGCCGACCCCGACCGCCTGGACGTCACGCGCCCCAACGTCCAGGCGGCGCACCTCACCTTCGGCTTCGGCCCGCACTACTGCATCGGCGCCCCGCTGGCCCGCCTGGAGATGCAGACCGCCCTCACCACGCTCTTCGGGCGCTACCCGCGCCTGGCCCTGGGCATGGCGCCGGAGGACGCGCGCTGGCTGACCGTGCCGTTCCCCGCCTTCCGCGGGCTGGCGGAACTTCCCGTCGTCCTCGACCCGTCGTCGTGACCGGCCCTGCGGGGGGCGGGACCGCGGCTCCGGCGCGGGTGCGCGTCCTGCGGCTGCTGCGGGTGCGGGAGGGCAGGGAGGAGGACTTCGTACGGTCCTACCGCGGTGTGCTCGAACGCGCCGTGCGCTTCCCGGGCCACCTCGGCGAACAGCTGTGCCGCTCGGTCGACGAGCCCGGCCGCTGGCTGCTCACCAGCGAGTGGCAGAACCTCGAATCCCTCAAGCGGTGGCGCGCCGACCCCGGTCACACCGCGCTGGTCGAGCCGATGAACGCCTGTCTGCACGACGACCGCTGGACGGCGGTCTTCCACGTCGTGGACGGTCCGGACGCCACGGCCGGCTGACCGCGGCCGGGGCCCGGCCCGGGCCGGCCGCGGGCGGCGGCCCCGCCGGGGTCCGGCCGGCGGCCTCCGCCCGGGCCGGGCACCGGCCGCAGCGCATGTACTCGCGTGCAGTTCCGGCTGTCGAACCTGCCCCCGGGCATGCCCCTGGCCACACTGGTGCGGCCGGCCAAGCCCTCCTAGGCCAGCGCCGCGGCCAGGCGGGTCAGCGATGCGTCGAGTTCGTCGGCGGCGACGACCGGCAGTCGCACCAGGTGTGCCGGGTGGGTGACCGCCGCCCAGTCGTAGGTCTGGGTCACCTCGGTGCGGCCGTCGTCGGTCGGGGTGAGCTTCCAGGTGAAGCGGTGCCCGGGCGGGCGCTGTCCGGGCTGTCCGGGGGCCCAGCCGATGAGCTGGTTCTCGGTGAAGGCGACGACGCGGTTCTCGATCCGGTAGTCGCCGTCCTCCTCGCTGTGCATGGCCATGATGAAGGTGTCGCCGACGGCGGCGAGCGGCTGGGAGGTCTCGGCGTGCCGCAGTCGGCCGGTGGCGTCGAGTTCGGGGTGGCGGCGGGGGTCGCGGAGAACGGCGAAGATCCGTTCGGCCGGTGCGTCCAGTACCTGGGAGACGGTGGTGCGGGTCGGGCCCTCCATGGTGACCGGGTCGGGGTAGAACCGGGCCCAGGCGATCCGTCCGTCGCGGGTGGTGAGGATGACCGGGCCGCGCAGCAGGACCGTCGCCCCGGTCGGGGCGGTGCCCCGATACTCCCACTCCGACCATAATTCGTCGCCGTTCCGGGCGTGGCGCAGGATCTCGACGTGGAGGTCGGGCAGCCCGGCCAGGATCTTCGTCCAGTTCGCGGCGACCTTGCCGGAACCGATGAACCCCTCGGCCGGTCGCAGCGGCCGTTCGGCGACGTAGTCCTCGGTGAAACAGCCGGCGATCCGTTCCGGGACATGGGAGTTGATCGCGTCGCGCAGTGATCGAAGGGCCTCGGGGAGCATGGCGTGGATCTCCTAACGGTGGTCCGTCCTGTCATGCCGATCATGAACATCGGAGGTGCTGCCCGACAACCGGACACTGCCGGGACACCGCCCGGACAGCCGTCCGGACCCGGCGGGCATAATCGGCATCGTGAACGATTCCGCGGAACCGGCACGAAAGACGATCAGCTTCGCGGCGCTCTTACGGGACTTACGGGAGGCCAGGTCGCTGACCCAGCAGGAGCTGGCCGCCGCCGCCGGGGTGTCCGTCGACGCGGTCAGCGCGCTGGAACGCGGGCGACGGACCCAGCCCCAGCCGCACACCGTGCGGGCACTGGCCACGGCGCTGCAGCTCCGCGACGCCGACCGCATGGCGCTGCTGTCCACCCTGGGCCGGGCCGGGGACGCGGCGCTCGAGATGCCGTCCCGCAAGCTGACGCCCCGCACGCCGTCGCCGCCGAGCGTCGAGGTGGTCGGGCGTGACGACGAGGTCGCGGAGATCGTCGCCGCCCTGGGCACCACGCCGGGCCGGCTGGTGACGCTCACCGGTCCGGGCGGGGTGGGCAAGACCACCGTCGCCCTCGCAGCCGCTGCTGTGATGGCCGCCGAGCGCCCGGGCGCCGTGTACTTCGCCGACCTCACCGACGTCACCGAACCCGACGACGCCCTCGCGGCCGTGGCCCACGCGGCGGCCTGCGCCGCCGGCACCGTGACCGGACTCGCGGAGCATCTCGCCGGGACGTCGGCCCTGCTCGTACTCGACAACCTGGAGCGCGTCACGGCCTGCGGCCCCCACCTGGCCGAGCTGCTCACGGCCTCCCCCGACACGGTGATCCTGGCCACCAGCCGCGTCCCGCTGCGCGTACGCCGGGAACGTGAGGTGCGTATCGCCCCGCTCGGTCCGGGCGCGGCGGAGCGGCTCTTCGGCGAGCGGCTGGCCGCCGCCGGGGCACCGCCCAGGGGGAGGGCGGACGACAGGGCCGTCGCGCAGCTGTGCCGGCAGGCCGACGGGCTGCCCCTGGCCATCGAACTTCTGGCCGCCGCAGCGGCCCGGCTGGGGCCGCGGGCACTGCTCGAACGAATCGACGCACTCAGGGAACTGCCCGTGGCCGGCCCACAGGACCTGCCGGCGCGGCAACGCACCATGGCGGCCACCATCGAGTGGAGCCGCCGGATGCTCGGCCCCGCGGCCCGGCGCCTGCTCCCCCGGCTCTCCATGGTGCCGGGCAGCTTCTCCCTCGACACCGTCGACGCGATCGCCGCGCCGGACACGGCGGATGCGGTGGGGGCACTCGCCGAGCTGATCGAACACTCCCTGGTGGCTCGCGCCGACGACACGGGGCCGGTCACGCGGTACCGGCTGCTGGAACCGGTCCGCCGGCACGCCGTCGAGACCCTCGAACCGGCCGACCGGGAACACGTCCGTCGGGGCGTGGCCCGATGGGCCCTGCGGGCGGGACGCGAACACGGTGCGCGGATCCGGGGCCGCGGCGACATGACGGCGGTCGAGCAGGTCGAGACCGACCGCCATGTGCTGCGGCTCGGCTTCGACCACCTCGTCGACACCGGCCGGTACGACGACGCCGCCGAGCTGCTGTGGTCGGTGTGGCTGCCGCTGTGGATGACCGGGCACACCCACGAAGCCCTCGCCTGGACCGACCGCCTGCACGAGAACGACCTGAGCGAACACGGGCGGGCCCGCTGGCTGGTGGCGCGCGCCGGGTCCAATCGCGTCGCCGCGGATCTGTTCACCACCGCGGAGCGGGCGATGCGCCTTGCCGAGCGGGTCGACGACGCCTCGCTGGCCGCGGAAGCAGCGATCTTCGCGTCGGCGGCGGCGCTGCGCCTGGAGGACTTCGACGGTTCACAGACTCTGCTGGCCAGGGCAGAGGTCCTGATGAAGAAGCGCCTCGATGTGGAGCGCGACGTGTGGGCGGCCGTGCACGTGCCGATCGGCTACGGCGACGGTGCGCTGTTGCGCGGCGACCGGGCCGCGGCGGTGCGGCACTGGCGGGCCGCCGCGGACACGGCGCAGAAGCTGGGCAGCGAGTTCTCGGTCCCAGCGGTCCTCGCGGAGTGCGCGCAGGCCGCCCGCGGTGAAGGACGCCTGGACGACGCCGCCGTGATGCTCGCCGCCGCCGCCGAACTCTCCCCCCGGCAGGACGAGCGGCTGCGGACACACTTGGCGGGCGTGGCCGCCGCCGTGGCCGCCGACCTCGGTGACGTGGCATCAGCGCAGTGGTGGGAGGGAGTGGCAGGCTCGGAACCAGCGCCGGACTCCGCCCGGCTCGACGAACGGTTCCGGGAACTTGTCCGGCGTGCCGGGACCGTTTCCGGGCGGGACTGAGCCCGGCCGTCCGCCCGTACCGGCGCTGTCCGGTCGATGTCCGGTGGTCTCCCCCGGGCGAGGGGGCCAGGATCGGGTTCATCGGGTCGGCCGCCCCTGCGGCCGACCTGCGTCGACCCCGAGGAAGCCCCCCATGACAGCCACCCCCGTCGTGCTCGCCGCGACCCCGCTCACCGGTCACGTCCGGCCGGTCCTGAACCTCGCCCGCCACCTCGTCGCGGCCGGACGACAGGTCACGGTCGTCAGCGGCAGCCGGTTCGCGCGGCAGGCCGACGCAGCGGGGGCGGCGTTCGTCCCGCTGGCCGGACCGGCCGACTTCGACGACCGCCGCCTCGGTGAGCTGCAGCCGTGGCTGCACGAGCTGCCGCCGGGCCCGGCCTTCTTGGAGGCCATGTTCGGCTGGTTCACCGACATGGCACCGACGCAGAACGCCGTGCTGCAGGAGGTGCTGGCACAGCAGCCGGACGCCGCCGTCATCCACGAGGCCGCCTTCTACGGAACGTGGCCGCAGCTGCTGGGCGCACCCGGGATCCGGCCACGGCGCACCGTCGGCCTCGGGATCTTCCCTTTGACCCTCAGCGGGGCCGAGCTGACCATGATGGGGCCTCCTCCCCCGCGCGCCGGGCTCGACGTGCGGGAAGCGGCTGCGGCGTTCAACGCCGAACTCGCCGCCCAGCTCGCCGGCGCCACCGCGCACGCCCAGCAAGTCATGGCGGGGCTGGGCGCGACGGCCACCCTGCCCGTGATCAGCGACGCACAGATCCTGCTGCCCGACGTGTTCGCTCAGCTCACCGTCCCGTCCTTCGAGTACCCCCGGATCGATGCGCCGCCGACGCTGCGGCTCATCGGGGCCCTGCCGCCCGAACCGCCCACCGCATGGCAACCACCCTCCTGGTGGCCCGAGCTGTCGCAGCGCCGAGTCGTCGCGCTCACCCAGGGCACGGTGGCCAACCACGACCTGACCGATCTCGTCCAACCGACACTCGACGCGCTCGCCGACGAGGACGCGCTCGTCGTAGCCGGGCTCGGCGGCCGCGGGATCGCCCCCGGTGACCTGCGCGTGCCGTCGAACGCGCGCGTCGAGTCGTTCATCCCGTTCGACGCGCTGTTCCCCCTGGCCGACATCGTGGTCACCAACGGCGGATACGGCGGCGTGCAGCTCGCCCTGCACCACGGCGTGCCGCTCGTCGTGGCAGGCGGCAGCGAGGACAAGCCCGCCGTGGCCGCCCGGGTCGCGGACTTCGGAGTCGGTGTCGACCTGCGCACCGGACGACCGGAAGCCGCCACGGTCGGCCAGGCCGTCCGGCGGGTGCTCGACGAGCCGGCGTTCCGACGCCGGGCGCAAGACCTGAGCGCGGAGTACCGGTCCGCGGACCCGGTGCACGCCGTTCTCGACATCATCGACGGCGCGTGACCTCTCCGTTCAGGACCGTCCGTCGGGGCTCGACCGGCCTCGTCGACGGTGACCGGCATCCCCGTTCGTCACGGCCCCGGCGGTGTGGGCGCGGCCGAGCACTGCGTACCCGGGCTCTGTCTTCGGAGCGGCCCCGAGGTCCACTGGCGCCGGACAGCGCCCCGGTTCCGACCGTTCGTTCGACGGCCTCAAGGTGCCGGCTCGACCATGCCAGGACCGACGGCGGACAGTCGCCGCCTCATCGTGGTTGGTCACCGTGCCTGCCCCATCATCCGGCCAGCCACTCACGCGGACTCCACAGGGGATCCCCGCCCGTCACCAGCGAGACGGAACAGCCCAGTGGTGATGGCTTTTCCACGCTTGCGAGGTCGGATCCTTCGACATCGGGAGCAGGTCGGCGGCAAGCCCTGCACGTGTACCGCGGCTCCGGGGCGCTGGCAGTCGCAGTGTTCGCCCGCCCGGTGTTTCCCTTCTCCCCCGGCTCCGGGATCGGGTGTCTCACCCGGCGTCTTCGCGTAGCCAGCGCCCGCTGCGGCGAGAGCTGTACGCCTTGTCGCCGTCGACGTGACCCGGGTCCGAGTAGTTGCGGTACAGGATGTAGCGCTGAGATTGATCATGGCCCTGGGCTGGGGTTCTCGGTCCTGTCCTCCCGAAGCTGCCGCGAAGTGACAAGTAGCTCTCTGTGATCGGAGTGACGCTCGGTCAGGGGTGTCGGGGCGGGGCTCGGGGACCGTCGCGGTCCGGCTGGCGGCGAAGTCGGCGTGGGCCTGTTCGGCGGCTTCGGGGTATGCCTCGCGCTTGGCGTGCTCGGCGAGCGCCCGGTAGATGCTGGCCGCCGAGGGGTTGTGTCCCTTGCGCTTGCCGGTGGGGATGATCAGGTCGGGCTGGATCTGCTCGACGGACTCGCCGCCCGCGCGGCGGCGGAGCACGGTGTGGAGCATGTCGGCGGTGATGACCGGGGGCCGGCCGCCGTGCTTGCCCTTGCGGGCCGCGGTGTCGAGCCCCTCCAGCGTCGACTCCCGGATGTTCTCCCGTTCGGTCTCCGCCATCGCCGCGAAGAACGCGAACAGCAGCTTGCCGGGGCCGGTGGGGCCGTAGGCGCCGGGCAGGGGCCCGGCGAGCATCTCCAGGACCAGGCCGTGGGCGGTGAGGTGGTCGGCGAGCGCGGTGAGTTCGGCGGCGTCGCGGCCGAGCCGCTTCATCTCGTACGCGGTGAAGATGACCCGGCAGTGCGGGGCGTGGGCCTTGACCTCCCGCGCCGTACGGAGGACCTCCTCGAACTTCGGGCGTACGCGGATGCGGGTGCTGATCTTCTCGGCGAAGATCTTGTCCCGGGGGATGCCGTGCCCGGCGAGGGCGTCGAGCTGGGAGTCGAGTTCCTGGCCGAGGGGGGAGCAGCGGGCGTAGCCGATGCGGATGTCCGCGCTCGGCAGGGCCGGATCGACCGGTGCGGGGGGAGGGGTGCTGAGGGCTCGTGATGGCCCCGAATCTTCGCACAATGCAAGTCTCAGAACGGGATCCGTGCCGCTTTTGAGTGAGAACGGGTTGCGAGAGCGAATCCGGGTCCGGCGGCGATCCGGCGGCCCATCATTGATCTTGCTTTCGGAAAGGGTCGTTTGTGCGAAGCGGAAGAAGATTCCGTGGTGAGGCAACGGTCTCGGCTTCGTATGGACTCTTTTGAACATCTAGGAGGGAGGTGCTCATGGTGGTTCGAAAGCAGGTCGGGGACCGAGAGTTCCACGATTTCGTCGTCGGTTGCTGGCCGCGCCTGATGCGCACGGCATTTCTGCTCACGGGTGAGCAGCACGCTGCGGAGGATCTGGTCCAGTCGACGCTGGAGCAGGTCTATGTGGCCTGGCACAGGGTCGCCTTGGCCGACGCCCCTGAGGCGTATGTGCGACGAGTGATGATCAACGCGCATGCCCGCAGATATCGAAGGAAGCTGCGGGAGTTCCTGTTGCCCAGGAGCGGAGACGCGGGCCTGACACACGAGGTGGCCGACACCGGTGACCGGATCGCCCAGGCCGACGACCGTCACACGCTGCTGAAGGCGCTGGCCCAATTGCCGGCACGGCAGCGGGAAGCAGTGGTCCTACGTTACTGGGAGGACCTCACTGAGACACAGACGGCCGAGGCGATGGGCTGTTCGGTCGGCACGGTGAAGAGCAACGCAGCCAAGGGGATCGCGAAGCTGCGCGCCGTTTCGGGACTGGCGGAGAAAGTGACGCAGGGAGGACGGACGTGAAGAGCGCGGACCGGGAGACGAGCCACAACATGACACAGCACGACATCGCCTTCCTGCTGGCCGAAGCCGCCGACGAGGTGAGGATCGGCACAGCCCCCGCCCAGGCGCTGATTCGCGGCGGCCGCCGCCGCAGGGCCCGTCGCTGGGCGGTCGTGGCGACCACCACCCTGGTCGTGGCCGGCTCCACGGGGGCTCTGGCACTGAACGGGCTGTCCGGTGACGGGGAACGGGGGGTGTCGTCGGCGAGCCAGCCGGTCGCCAGCGCGGAGGCATCCGAGCCGCACATGCGGACGACCCTGGCGAGCGGCACCGACGCGGGAGTGCCGTGGAGGGTGTACATCGACGTGTGGAAAGCTCCGGCGGACACGGCGGAGGCCCAGGCCACCCTGGCGGCCATGGCGAAGTTCGGCGAGCACCCGCAGGACGTCTCCACAGCCTCCGAACTGGTGGGCAAGGTCGCGCACTTCGTGCACCGGGTCACCGGTGAAGAGGCGAAGACCACTCAGATCGGGGACTTGGTGCTACCCGAGGACGACGTCCTGACCGGCGGCGAGCACGGGACCGTCTCGCTCCCGCTGCTCCCAGGGAACGGCACGGCCACCCCGCGCCTGGTGTTTGGCCAGGTCGCCAAGACCGCCCGGGAGGTCACCTGCACCTGGAAGGACGGCACGTCTACCAAGGTCGGCCGTACGTCCGCGGACACCGAGGCGAACGCCGGCGTTCCGGTCATCCACAGCCTCAAGCACTCCCCCTACGACTGGTTCGCCATCCTGGCGCCGAAGTCCACCGAGTTGGAGGGGATCAAGGTCACGAAGTAGATCAAGCGGGAGACCAACGCTCCGAGGGGCAGGAAAACCACGGCAACAACCCCGACCGGCACCACGTTACGAAGTGCATCGTTCATATGCACCAGGACATCGAGAAGGGCACGCGAGGTTCCAGCCGGCACCGGCACCTGCGGGTACGCCTGTCCACGAACTCGATGCTGAGGAACGGCAGCTGTTCGCCGCTCAGGAGAACTCACGGGATGTCGCACAGTACGACAAGCCGTGGCGCCGCTGCACGGCCTGACCCGGCCCTCGGGCGCAGCGCGGCCGGTACGCGCGGATCAGTCCTCGTCCCCGTCGCGTCCCGGTCGACCGCGCCCTGCGGCAGCTTGGCGTTGGAGAACACCGCCCGCCGCCACATCGCGGGCACCAGCTCGGCGTCGACCTCGCGGGGCAGCGGCGGCCGCTCCTTGACCCGCCGCCGCGACAGCGCCGGCAGCCGCCGCACCGCCTTCAAGATGCGCTTGCCGCCCTGGGCCGCGCTCAGCGCGTCCGACTCGCCCAGCAGCGCCAGGAACGGGCGCACGGTGTTGTAGCGCAGGGCCAGCTTCTCGCGCATCGCTGCCTCGGCCGCGCCGTCGTCCTCGGGCACCAGGGCCTCGACGGTCGCGACCGCGACGGCCACGGCCGTACGCGGCACCGCCTCCTCGACCGCCGCCCACAGCGCGGCCACGTCCAGGTCCGCGTCGTGCTCGGCGACCAGGTCCAGCTCCTGAGTGAGGATCTTCGACGCCTTCGCCAGGATGCGGGCCGCCTTCTCCAGTTGCGGCAGCATCGCCAGGCGCTCCCTCTCCGACGCCTTGCGCGCCGGGCTGATCAGCCGGTTCGCCATCAGCACCGCGAACAGGTCCAGCGCGTCGTCGACCGCCTGCGCCTCCAGCTGACGCACCACCGCCGTCAGCAGGGCCGTCCGGCGCGGCTCCGGCGCCCGCTCAATCGTCTGCGCCTTGCTCAGCTGCCCGTACCTGGCCAGCGTGTTCAGCCGCTTCACCGGCACCCTGGACAGGTTCACCCGGCCCAGCGCGAACGCCGAGATCTCCTCCACCCGCTCCATCGCGCGGACCATCGCCGTCCCCGTCGACTTCGTCGGCGGGGTACGCAGCCGCTCCAGCTCCGAGACCCGCTTGCCCTCCGGACGCTCCAGCAGCCCCACCAGCGCCGGCGCCAGCGTCCGGTCCGCCTTGTGCGTGGCCCTGGCCACCGACTCGTACAGCCGCCGCTCCGCCACCGTGCGGGCCTCCGACACCTGCCGGGCCAGCACCGACACACCCGGCAGCAGCACCCGGTGCCGGCGCAGCCACGTCACCGCGTGGTTGAACAGCGCCACCGGCCCCTCGGCGTGCGTCCACGCCCGCCCATACAGGAACGTCCGGAACTCCCGCAACCACTTCCGATCGCCGTAGTCGTGGTACCCGAACCGCTCCCGGATCTCCTGCGCGTGGTTGTACGGCGTCATCCGCCGCTCCGCGTACGACTTCACACACGACGCGTCCTTGATGCCGAGCTGCCCGGCCAGGTAGTCCACGACCTCCCACGGCACCGCGAGGGGATCGTCGCCCAGGAACGTGCCGATGTAGCGGACGGTGCAGATCTGCAACGCCATCCCCAGACGATGCCCGTCCGACCGCCGCAGCGCGATCAGGTCGCGGTCGTCGTCCAGGAAGAAGAACCGCTCCAGCTCCGGGCGCGTGGGCATCTCACCGAACGTCCCGTAGGTAGCGGCTTGCTCATCAGTCAGAAATTCCACCGGCACAGCCGGACCGTATGCAGCCCCCGCACCCGCTCAACGATCTTTCCCGGAAGCCCCCCACCCGGGCTGGCCACTGTGGTAGCGACCATGATCAATCTCAGCGCTGCATCCTGTACCGCGACTATTCGGACCCGTGACCGGGACGGGTGCGGGGCCGCTCGCCATAAGGGCTGACACTCCAGTCCGGTTTCGCGATCCTGTCGCGGACCCGGCTGGGAACGAGTACGGCCACCGCGTGATCACCGGTTGGTGCGTGGACGAACGAAGACCGTGCGGTGGCCGCGGGCCATGGCGTGGACCCTGCCCGCCGGCGGGTGATGGCCGACCAGGTCATGGCCCGGATCGCGGGCCGGTGAGGAGTGCTTCCAGGTCGCCGAGGGCCAGGCCGGACTCGATCACTACCAGGTCGGACACCGGACCTCATGGCACCGGCACATCACGCTCGCCATGCTCGCCCTGGCCTTCCCGACCGCCGTCGCCGCCGGCACGGCATCGGACCGGCGGGCCGGACCACACCCTCCCGCCCGCAGCCTCGCTCCGATCCCGTTGACCGTCCCGGAGACACGGCACCTGTTCGCCGCCTCCTTCAGCCCTCCGGCTCAGTCAGCGGCCAGGCGTCTGCACCGGTCCACCCGGCGCAGACGCCACCGGGCAACAGCCCGGCACAGCCACTACCGGCGACGAGCCGCCGACGAGCCCGCTGAACAGATCGCGAAACCGGACTGGAGTACTGGGATCCGTCTTCAAGGATCACCCGGTCGTGGATCACGGCGGGGTGGTACGCCGTCATGAACTCACCGACCAGGAGTGGGAGTTGCTCGCTCCGCTGATACCGCGGGCCGCGACGGGCCGGCCGCGGGTGTCGGACCGGCAGGTCATCGACGGGATGGTCCACAAGACCCGCACCGGGATCTCCTGGCGTGACCTGCCCGAACGCTACGGACCGTGGCAGACGGTCTGCACCGACCTCGGCCTGGTCAGATTCGCGCGGCGCGGTGGACACGAGGGCGGACAACGCCGCCGCCGAGTCGTTCAACGCAACCATGAAACGCGAAACGCTTCAGGGAAGGAAGCGCCGGCCCGACGCCCGAGCGGCCCCTTCCGATGGGCCACCCGCCACAACACCGGGAGGAGGCACTCCAGCATCGGCCGGATCAGCCCAAATTCCCTCGAACAACGATCAGTTACGCTGACTGCCGCCGCATGAACCGGTGTTCACGATTTCGGGTCAAGCCCCGGGCAGCAGGAGGCGGGACCATGGCCGCGCTTCCACAGATACCAACGCGCAGCAATGGGAAAGGGCAGTCATGAAGCTGACATTCAAGACCTCGGCAGTAGGAGCAGTCCTCGCCTCCACCGCCGTACTGGCGGCTCCGGGAACCGCATCGGCTGATGAACCCGTGACCCGCTGCGAAGAAGGCCAGATCTGCCTCTATGACGGCCACAACCTCACCGGGAGCAACCTGCAGCTCCAGTATCGGGTGGACATCCCCAACCTCGGCTGGGCGTGGAACGACCGAGCCGGCTCGGTGTGGAACCGTGCCGTGGGGCCTGTCTGCATCTACACCGATGCCGACTACCGCGGCTACCACTACACCATCATGCCGGGTGAGAAGCAGGAACTTCTGTTCCTCTTCGACAACGCAGTGAGCTCCCTCGAGTACGGTGGCTGCGGGGGCTGAGCCGATTGGCTGACCGGACCCCTCAACCGCCCGCCCCGCCCGCCCCGCCAGGACCGCCGGGAGGCGAGGCTTGCCTGCCTCGCATGCGAGTTCACGCGTGCACCTTGGGCCGGACCGGACCGAGGACCGCCCGGCCGGGGTAGAGGACCGACCGCCGGCCGCTAGGCACCGGACCCACTCCCGTCGACGACCCCGGCGAACCGGATACGTGACGCTCGGGCCGTCGGAAGTGGGGGATCACGTGAGCGTCGACAGACATCGCACGGTGAGGGCAGTGGAGCACAGCCTGATCGACTTCCCGAGGCGGTCAGGATCTCGATCCCGAAAAGCCCCACCTTGGACGGCGTGGGCACGGGCGGATGCCAAAGGACCGTATGCCCGTCGTTTGACCCGGGGCGAGGTCGTGGACGAGCCATTACTCCTCGGGGAGGAGGCTGATCCCTCGGCGGGCGGCGTCTTCCACCATGGCGGAGCAGGCGAGTGCCGCGGGGGTCATGTCCCACTCGGCCAGGGCGAGGAGCAGCACCATCCCCTCATGGTCCCGTGTGGCGTCGTAGGGGACTTCGGCTGCATCGGCTGCGGCCGCGAGGTCGGTGGTGGACAGTTCCTGCAGGCGGGCCGCAGTGGCCTGGTGCGTCTCCCGCAGGCCCTGGTGGTGGAGGACGTCGCCTTCGCGCAGCAGGTCCAGGAGGTCCTCGCCGTCGGCGGCTGGTGCGGCCGCGGACAGTTCCAGAAGGCGCTGGGTGCCAGGGTCCGTCTTCAAACGGATCTTGCCCGGAGCAGGAGCGACGCGGGACCGACCGCTGCCTCGTATGAGGTGGCGGTCTTTTCGTATCCGGTCGCAATGGCGCGGAAGCCCTTGAGCCGGTTGAAGCAGCGCTCGACGAGGTGGCGTCGGCGGTGGGTCTCCCGGCCGAACCCCGGCGGTCGACCGCCGCGGCTTCCGCGCCGCAGACGGTGCCGCCGCTGGTCGGCCTTCTCGGGACGACCCGGTCGGGTCGGCGGCGTGGCCGGCCCGTCGCGGCCCGCGGTATCGACGGAGCGAGCAACTCCCACTCCTCGCCGGTGAGTTCATGACGGCGTACCACCCCGCCACGATCCACGACCGGGTGATCCTTGAAGACGGACCCTAGGCCGCTTTGGAGCCCCTGCGTCCGAGGGCGTCGCGTATCCGGTCGTACAGGCTCAGCGGCACGCCCAGGAGGGCGTTGCCGGGCGGGCGGCGGGGCACGACGGGGTGGGGGTGGGTGGGGGCGGTGCGGCGCACCGTCTCCCAGGCCGCGCCGAGGCGGCGCAGCTGCGCGGTGTCCACGGCCTCCTGCAGCCGGGGCAGGAGCAGGTCCTCCTCGTCCCTGATGTCCTCCTGGACGAGGGCGAAGGCGCGCCGCACCTTCTCCTCGCGCTCCGGTTCGCCGGGAGCGAGGCGTTCGATGCCGGCGACGAGGTCGTTGATCTGCTGGTGCTCCTCCTCCACCCGGGAGGTCAGCTCCTCCCCGTCCGGGACGGAGCGCCGCACGGCCGGCCACAGCACGGTCTCCTCCGCGAAGGCGTGGCTGAAGACCAGCTGCACGGTCTCCTTCAGCACCCGCTCCCGCTCCTCGCCGTCCTCCAGGGCCCGGTAGCGGTCCATCAGCCGGTCCATCTCGACGTGGTCGCGGCGTTGCCGCGCCAGGACGCTGTCCGGGCCGCCGAGCTCCTCGACGGTCTGTTCGGCGATGCTCCTGGTCATGACTGGCTCCTCTCGCACACCGGCGACGAGACCGGCCCCGGGCGCCGGCGGCCGCCGGAACGCGGGGTGGGTACCCCGGCGCGGTGCGGCGTACCGTACGAATAGCGCGTCCGGCGTTCCGCGGGCGCGCACCATGTGCCGGTTTGCCGTGCAAGGACCGAGACGCTCGGGTCACTGCGCGTACGGGCACCCTTCCGGGGCCGTCGCCGTGTGACGCGTGCCGGACAGAGGGCGATCGATGACGACGATCGGCGTGGAAGAGGAGTACCTGCTGGTCGACCCGGTCACGGGCCTGCCGGTGCCCCAGGCGGACAAGGTGCGTGCCGCGGCGGGCCTGGGGCGTCTGGTGGCCGACCAGGAGGTGCAGCCCGAGCTGCTGCAGGCACAGGTGGAGGTGGCCACCCAGGTGTGCGGCACGCTGGAGGAGGTCGGGGGGCATCTGCTGCGGCTGCGGCACGCCGTCGGGGCGGCCGCCGAGGCGTACGGCTGCCGGATATCCGCCTGCGGCACGCCGCCGCTGCGCCACGGCCGTCCCGTGGCCGTCACCGACCAGGCCCGGTACCGGGCCATGGTCGTGCAGGCGCCCCAGCTGGTGGCGGAGCAGCTGGTCAACGGCATGCACGTGCACGTGGCCGTGCCCGGCCGGGAGGCGGGCGTGCGGGTGCTGAACCGGATCCGGGCCTGGCTGCCGACGCTGACGGCCATGTCGGCGAACTCCCCGCTGTGGGACGGCCACGACACCGGCTTCGCCAGCTGGCGCACCATGATCTTCGGCCGCTGGCCGGTCAGCGGGCTGCCCCCGCACTTCGCGGACGCGGCCGACTACGACCGGCGCGTGCAGCACCTGCTGGAGTGCGGCCTGATCTCGGACACCGGCCAGCTGTACTGGCAGGCCCGCCTCTCGGCCCGCTACCCCACCATCGAGGTGCGCTGCTTCGACGTCCAGCTGCGCGCGGACGACGCGGTCATGCTCGCGGGGATCGTCCGGGCCCTGGTGGAGACCCTCCTCGCGGAGGCGGCCGCGGACGCGCCCGAGCCCCGCCCCGCCCCGGAGCTGCTGCAGGCCGCCATGTGGCACGCCGCCCGCCACGGGCTGAGCGACACCCTGATCGATCCGGACGGCCGGGTCCGCCGGGCCGGCGACGTGCTGTACGAGCTCCTGCGGTACGTCGCTCCCGCGTTGGAGGCGTCCGGCGACACCCGGCAGGTGACGGCCCTGGTCCACCGGCTGCTGCAGCACGGGACCGGCGCGGACCGGCAGCGCGCCGCCCTGGCCCGCGGCGGTCTGCGGGCGGTCACCGGCCTGATCGGCGCCGAGAGCACCAGCGACCTCGCCGTCTAGCACGCCCCCGCGCGCGGGCCGGCGGCGCTCGCCGGATAGGCGCACCCGGCCCGGGGTACCCGGCCGACCCTACGGAGGGAAGCCCTGTGAGCAGCACCGGAGTCCGGGAGCCCGCGAACACGGTCGCGCGCGGCGCCCGGCACGACACCCGCCTGGAGGCCGCCGATGAGTGACAGGAGCCGCACCGCGCCGTCCGGCAGCGGGGTGACGCCGCAGCCGGCGCGCGCCTGGCCGGCCGGCGCCGTCGAAGCGGCCTTCCGGCTGCTGGCCCGGCTGCGCCGGGCCCCGGCGCTGCATCCCGTAGGACTGACGTGCTCGGCCGAGCTGGAGGTCGTCGCCGACGGGCGCGGATCCTGGGGGGTGCCCTGGCTGGACGCTCCCGGGCGGTACGCCGCCACGGTCCGCCTCTCCCGGGCGGCCGGCCTGCCCCGGCGCTGGCCCGACGGGCTGGGGCTGGCCGTGCGCGTGGCACAGGCCGACGGACCGGACCGCGCCCTCGACCTGCTCCTCACCAGCAGCGGCCAGGGCCGGATCACCCGGCACCTGCCGCTGCCGCGCGCCGACGCGCTGGCCGGCCCGTACTCCAGCATGCTCTCCTACCGGATCGGCGGACGGCGCGGCCTGCTGGCCGCCTTCCCCCGCCGCACCCGGCCGGGCCCGGTGCACGGCGACCCGGCGGACCTGGCCGACGCCCTGGCGGCCGGGCCGCTCGTCCTCGACCTGTGCGCCGAGACCGCGGAGGCCGCCGGCACCGCGGAGGCCGCCGGCACCGCGGGCCGGCCCCGGCGCACGGCCGACGGCCGGACCTGGCGGGTGTTCGCCGTGCTCACGGTGGGCGCTCCCCTGCCGGTGCCGCAGCGGGAGAGCCTGGACTTCGACATCTACGAGCACAGCGTCCCCGGCTTCGCCCCGGGCCGCGCCCTGGCCGCGACCCGCCGCGCCGCCTACCGGGGCTCGCGGGCGGGCCGCAAGGGCGGCCGGGCCCGCCGGCCGTAGGCGTCCCCGGCCGCCTGCGGCCGGGGTCTCCGAGCGCCTGCGCCAGGTGTCCCCGAGCGCCACCACCGGGCGTCTCCGGGCGCCTTCACCAGGCGCCTTCAGCCGTCCTCACCGGCCGTGGGCGTCCTCGCGGGGCAGCGGTCCGACTCCGGCGCGGCGGCCGGGACGCAGCGCCGCGTGCCGCTCGCCGGGGCCGGGGCCGCCGCGGGCGGCGAGGGCGTCGGCGACCAGGCCGGTGACGAAGGCGTAGACGGTCTTGTGCAGGACGTCCACGACGAGTTCCCGGCGCGGCCAGGTGGGAGGCGGGGCGCCGACGCCGGTGGCGTTCTCGAGGATCTGGTCGTTGGTGAGGCGGACGACGGCGAACTTGGCGGAGGCGAACGGTCCGCGCAGCCCGGCCTGGGCCATGACCGAGCGCACCACGCCGAGGAGGGCGGCCTGGCCGTAGTGCATGGCCCAGTTGACCGGCAGCGGCTGCTTGCCGGGGTGTTCGGGCAGGCCGGTCAGGCGCTGGAGGACCCGCGCGGGCACATGGGAGTCGGGCCGGCCCGTGAGGGCCTGCTCGACCTTCTCGCCGAGGGTCATCACGACGCCTCCGGCGGCGCCGGCGAGCAGGCCCTGCCACAGCGCACGCTTGATCATTGCTCCGCTCCCGTCCCGGCCGGCTGCCGGTCCGCCTCCCGGTCCGGCCCGCGCAGGCGCACCTCGACGTGGCCGTCGACGACGCGGGTGTCGAAGGCGGGCTGGGGGGCGATGGCGGGGCCGCGCACGTTCCAGCCGTCCGAGAGGCGGAAGACGCTGCCGTGCCAGGGGCAGGTGACGCATCCGTCGGCGACCGTGCCCTCCGACAGCGGGCCCGCGAGGTGGCTGCACCGCTCGGCCAGCGCGTGGATCTGCCCGCCGGTCTCGCGCACCACGAGCACCGGCACGTCGTCCACGCTGCGCCGCACGGGCTGCCCGGCCGGGAACTCGTCCACGCCGCCGACGCGGTGCCAGCCCTCGGTGACGACGTGCGGGACCTCCTCGGCGTGGTTGGCGCCGGACGCCTGCCGGTAGGCCAGGTGGCCGCCCAGCATGCCGCCGATGCCGACCGCCGTCAGGCCCAGGAAGCCGAACGCGCGGCCCGGCCCGGTGCGGCCCTTGACGCGGCAGACGAGCGAGGCCCCGTACAGGCCGACGGCGACCGTGTTGGCGAGGGCGTGCACGAATCCGACGCGCTGCTGCTCCTGGTGCAGTTCCGCCCAGTCGGCGGCGCCCGCGAGCGCCGCGGGGGCCGCGGCGGCGAGGCCGAGGCCGATCAGCAGGTCGGCCTCGCGGGAGCGGCCCGGACGCAGGTCCAGGACGGCCGCGGACATCCAGCTGCCGATGGGCACCTGCACCATCAGCGGATGGACCGGGTGTCCCAGCCATCGGCCGTGCAGCAGGTCCCGGCCGCGTCCCAGCGGCAGGGCCCACACGCCCTTGCGCAGCACGTCGATCACCGCGTCGGCCCGGGTGTCGCGTTCCAGGCGGTCCAGCAGCCACAGAGTCCGGTTCTGCCGCGTTCGGCGGCGGGGCTTCGCGCTCATGCGCGCCGGGTTTCCACCGGCGCGCACGGCAAACGGCCCGCCGGGGGCGGCGGGCCGCGCCGGCTCAGCCGCCCGGCCGGATGACCGCGCGGACGCAGCCGTCCGTCTTGTCCTTGAACATCTCGTACGCCCGCGGCGCCTCGTCCAGGGACACGGTGTGGGTCGCCAGGTGGGACGTGCTGATCTCCCCGGCCGCCAGCCGGTCCAGCAGCATCGGGATGTAGCGCTGGCCGTGCTGCTGGGCGCCCCGGACTGTGAGGCCCTTGTTGACCACCGCGCCCAGGGGGAACTTGTCGACGAAGCCGCCGAAGACGCCCAGGACGAAGACCGTGCCGCCCTTGCGGCAGGCGTGGATGGCCTGCCGGACGGCGGTGGGGCGGTCGCTCTGCAGCCGCAGCTGCTGCTTGACCTGGTCGTAGAGGTGGACGGGGCTGTCGCTGTGCGCCTCCATGCCGACCGCCTCGATGCACACGTCCGGCCCCCGGCCGCCGGTGCGTTCGCGCAGTTCGGCGCCGACGTCGGTGGCCGTGTAGTCGATGACCTCGCTGCCGATGTGCCGCTCGGTCATCTCCAGCCGTTCGGGGAGCCGGTCGATGGAGATGACGCGTTCCGCGCCGAGCAGGATCGCGGCGCGCGCCGCCATCTGGCCGACGGCCCCGCAGCCCCACACGGCGACCACGTCGCCGGGCTTGACGCCTCCCAGGTCGGCGCCCATCCAGCCGGTCGGCACCGAGTCGGACACGAACAGGGCGCTGGTGTCGTCGACGCCCTCCGGGACGGGGAAGGCGCCGTAGTCGGCGAACGGCACGCGCACGTACTCGGCGTGACTGCCGCGCAGGCCGCCCATGGCGTGCGAGTAGCCGAAGATGCCGCCGGTGTCGGCGCCGAACAGGGCCTGCCCGACACCGGGGTTGGTGTTGGTGTTGTCGCACAGGGACCACAGGTCGTGGGTGCAGTACCAGCAGCGCCCGCACCCGACGAACGAGGACACCACCACCCGGTCGCCCACCTTGTGCCGGCGCACCCCGGCGCCGACCTCGACGACCTCGCCGAGGAACTCGTGGCCGATGACGTCCCCGGACCGCATGAACGGGATGTAGCCGCCGATGAGATGGAGGTCGGAGCCGCAGGTGGTGCCCGCGATCAGCCGGACGATCATGTCCTGGTCGTTGCGCAGGACGGGATCGGGCACGTCCTCCACGGCGAGCTTGTTGACGCCTTCCCAGCACAGGGCCTTCACAGCACTCCCTCCCCGCTCGCGCGGCGGCTCAGCAGGCCGACGAGCCTCCCGCCGGGGGTGTCGTGCGTCGTCGGCGGCGTGTCGGGCAGCATGACCTCGCCCGTCTCCAGCAGCGCCTTGGCCTCGCGCAGGGCGCGGCGCAGGTCCTGGCGCGGGTCCGCGCCGGCGAGCCGTGCGGGCAGGGAGGACGCGGCCTCGGGCGGGTTCTCCTTCAGCCGCACCGCCAGTTCCGTCCCGCGGTCCCCGGGCGCCGGGCGGATCCGGGTCTCGATCCGGTCGCCGTACTCCTGGAGCGGCGCCGGCAGTTTCCCGGGCTGGAGGTCGGCCGGTGCGCAGTTGACGGTCACCGTCAGCCACCGGTCGAAGGCGGACGGGGCCGTCGGGGCCGCCTGCCGGCGGCGCGTGACGACGACGGCCCCGGCGGCGAGCCCGGCGGCCGCGGCCAGCAGCGTTTTCCCTGAAGTCATCGGCGGTCAGACCCTCGGGTAGCCAGGAGCGGACCGGCGGCCCAGCAGCGCGCCCAGGGCGATCATGCCGATGCCGAGGACGAAGTGCAGCCAGTCGTCGGCCGTGTTCAGCGGTACGAAGTTGGCGGCGCTGTCGTGGCCGACGATCAGGCCGTACAGCCACAGCACCAGGTAGACGGCGCCTCCCGCCAGCAGGTACGTACGGGCGGTGGCGGCGGCCCGGGCCATCGCGAGACCGGCGACGCCGAACGCCAGGTGGACCAGGTTGTGCAGGATGGACACCTGGAAGACGCCCAGCAGCTTGGCGTCGGAGTCGTGCGAGGCGAACTTCATCGTGTCGTAGTCGGTGGTGATCCCCGGGATGAAGCCGAGGATTCCCACCAGCAGGAAGACTGCTCCGACCAGCAGTGCCGCCTGCTGGACCGGACTGCGGGCACTTCTCGTCGCGTGCGTGGTCATGGCGATCGGCCTTGTCGTTCGGGGCGCTTCCGCGTGAGCGCCGGTGCGCGGCGAGTACCCGGAACGCCGCCGCGCTACCTCCCCGCCCGGCCGCCCCCGTCCCGCCGGGCGGGGCTCACCCGACGTGGACCTCGGCTCCGGCGGTCACCCGGGCCCGCCGGCCGCGCTCGCAGCGCACGACCGTGCGGGCCCAGCCGCGCCGCTGCGCCTCGGTCAGGAACGCGGACAGGGGCGAGCGGAACACCGAGTAGTCGTCGTAGTGGACCGGGAGCGTCAGGCGCGGGCGCAGACGGTCCACCAGTTCGGCGCCCTGCGCGCCGTCCATGGTCACCATCCAGCCGCCGGGCAGCGTGGTGCCGCCGAGGTGCAGCACCGCCAGGGTGATGTCCGGGTACCGGCGGGCGATCTCGTCGAGCCCGTCGAACAGCAGGGTGTCGCCGGAGACGTACAGCCGCAGCCGGACGGGGCCGCGGACCGGACCGAACTCCAGGAGGCTGCCCATGACGGGCGGCAGCAGCCGGCGCAGCGGGCCGAGCGCGTGCCGTCCCGGCAGGGCGGTCACCCTGACCTGGCCGGCGCCCCGGACGAGGGTGTGGCTGTGCCAGGTCGGCAGGCCGCCCGCCCGGCGGAAACCGTCGCGCACCCGCAGCCGGCGCGCGGCGTGCGGGGTGGTCAGGACGGGCAGGGACCGGTCCAGGTGCCGCCGGGCGACCCGGTCCCAGTGGTCGCCGTGCAGATGGGACAGGACGACCGCGTCCAGGTCGCCGGGCAAGTCGCGGACGTCGAGGGCCGGTTCGGTCAGGCGGCGGGCGAACAGGCCGTGGCCGAGGTACGCGTGGTCGCCGCGGTGCAGGAAGTTCGGGTCCGTCAGCAGCGTCAGCTCGCCGTAGCGGATGAGCGTCGTCGCGTTGCCGATGAAAGAGATCTCCACGGCGTCGTCCGGGAGAACAGCGGCCATGGGCCGGCACCTCCGCTGTCGGTGGGTCGTCGGGCGGTGGCGGCGGCCGCGGGGGGCGCGGCCGCCGTCACCGCCGGGGCGTGGACCGCCCGCGGGCGCCGGGTCAGCGGACCGCCGGGCCGGAGTGGCCGCGGCCGCTCCGGTGGGCGGCGCGGACCGCCGCGGCGGCTGCGAGCGCGAGCAGCAGGGCGACGGCGCCGACGATGATGTTGTTGATCTCCGTGCGGGCTGTGTCCACGTTTCCCGCCACCACCCAGGGCGAGATGATGGTCCACAGGCCCAGCAGAGCGGCCGCCCACGCCCGGGAGTGGGTGCGCTCGTAGGCGTGGCCGAAGCCGCTCAGCAGCAGCGTGTAGGCGATGCCGGTGATCAGGTTGTTCACGGCCAGGGTGGTGAAGCCGTTGAAGCCGGCGATCCAGGGCGACGCGGCCAGGTAGAGGCCGGTGAGCAGGGCCAGCGTCTCGACGGCCTGCCCCCGCTGGCTCGACACCGCCCGCTCGGCCCGGGCGTGGCGCTCCCGCATCTCCACGATGTCCGGATGCGACTCCATGGTGGTGTGTGTGCGTTCGGTCATGATCGCCTCCTGCGTCCGGGAGTCATGGTCCGGCTTCCCGGTGGGGGCCGGGTACCCACCGGACGGCCGCAATCCCAGCCTGCCGCTGTCGGGGCCCGCGGGCGACCGGAGCGGCCGCCCGGCGCCGACGGCGGGCGTGGGCGCGGCCGGTGGCGGCGTACCACTGGACGGCCAGCGTGACGGCGAGGGCGGTCTCGGCCAGGTCGCCGCCGTAGTACATCAGCCGGGCGCCGGTGTGCAGGTCGGTCGCGGTGAAGGCGGTGCCGGGCGGGGGCGCCGCGTACAGGCTCTTGGCGAGCACGGCGTGCGCGGCGCCGGCGGCCAGCAGGGCGGCGCCGCGCACGGCGGTGCCGCTGCGGCGGCGCACCGGGTCGAGCCGGCAGACGGCGAAGGCGAACAGCAGGCCGGCCGCGAACACGTGCAGGTGCACGGCCGCGTGCAGCAGGGGCCGGTGGTGGGTGGCGGCGAGGAGTCCGGTGCGGTACAGCAGCCACAGGCCGCCGGCGTCCACCAGCGCCGCCACCGGCGGGAACAGCAGGACGGCGGCGTACCGGGTGTGCGCCGCCGCGAGCAGGGCGCGGCGCGGCCGGCCGGGCGGCAGGCTCCGCAGGGCCAGGGTGAGGGGGCGGGCGAGCACGAGGAGCAGCGGGGCCGCCATGCCGGCGGCCAGGTGCCGGGCCGTGTGCGCGGTGAACGGCCCGCCCGGCGGTTCGCCCAGCACCGCCCAGGCCACCGCGAGGCCGCCGGCGGCGAAGGACGCGTCGCGCGCGCGGGGCCAGGCGTCCCCGCGGCGGCGCAGGCGGCGGGCGGCCACCAGGTCGGCGGCGACCGCGGCGGGCGGCCCCCCGGCC